>JAEWOJ010000182.1 GCA_023399815.1 Pseudomonadota bacterium
CATTTCAGGTCCCCGGCAGCGGGATGAACTCGTTGTCGTCGCCGGGAATGGTGCCGAAGCGGCCTTCGCGCCAGTCGTCCTTGGCCTGCTCGATGCGCTCGGTCGAGCTGGACACGAAGTTCCACCACAGGTGGCGCGGGCCATCGAGCGGCTCGCCGCCCATCAGCATCGCCTTGAGCGGGGTCTTGGCGCGCAGGCGGCCGCGCGTGCCGGGCTCGGGAATCACCAGGTGCTGGACCGGGATGTCCACGCCATCGAGCTGGGCTTCGCCTTCCAGCACGTACAGCGCGCGCTCGGCGTGCGAGGCGTCCAGGTCGACCTCCGCGCCCGGTTCCAGGTCGATGGCGACGTTGAGCGTGTCGGCGAACACGCGCACCGGCGATTCCTCGCCATAGGCACGGCCGGCGATCACCCGCAGCCAGGCGCCGTCGCGCCGTTGCTGCGGCAGCTGCGCGGCGCTGAAGTGGTGGAACTCCGGCGCGGTTTCCTCGTGCGCCTTCGGCAGCGCCACCCAGGTCTGCATGCCATGCAGCGGGTGGTCGTGCTCGCGCTCGGGCGGCGGCGTGCGTTCGGAATGGGCGATGCCGCGGCCGGCGGTCATCCAGTTGACGTCGCCGGGGCGGATGACCTGCTCCGAGCCGAGCGTGTCGCGGTGGCCGATGGCGCCGGACCACAGGAAGGTGACCGTCGCCAGGCCGATGTGCGGGTGCGGGCGCACGTCGATGCCCTGGCCAGGGGCGAACACCGCCGGGCCCATGTGGTCGACGAACACGAACGGCCCGACGCTGCGCGCCTGCAGCGTGGGCACGGCGCGGCGCACCTGGAAACCGCCGAGATCGTGGACGCGGGGGCTGATGATCGTGGTCATGGACGGGCTCCTTCACGGGGGCGGGCAGGATGGCACGCGCTGCGCATCGTTGTCGGTCGCGGGGCTGTAACGGACCGTTGCCGCGGTGGGGTCAGCCGGCGCCGCCATCGCGGCGCGAGGCGATGCGGTCGGCCAGGCGCGTGGGTTCGGGCAGGCGGTAGCGGGTGAGGCAGGCCAGCACCAGCGGCAGGCAGGCCGCCACCGAGACGTGGTTGCCCGGCGAGAT
This sequence comes from Pseudomonadota bacterium, assembly GCA_023399815.1. GTDB lineage: Bacteria > Pseudomonadota > Gammaproteobacteria > Xanthomonadales > Xanthomonadaceae > Stenotrophomonas. The sequence goes on from JAEWOJ010000182.1 coordinate 1,095, forward strand.
GAACAGCGGATTGCAGCGCGGCTTGCTGCGCAGCACCCAGCCGACCTGGCGGCCCCTGTGGAACAGCGGCGTGTGGTCGCCGCGCTGCGGGCCGGGCTCGGCGTAGTCGCCGACCAGCCGGCTCTTGCCCACGCCGATGCTGGGCAGCCCGGTCAGCACGCCCAGGTGTGCGGCGATGCCCAGCCCGCGGGGATGGGCGATGCCATGGCCATCGACCAGCACCAGCTGCGGCGGCTCCCGCAACTGCTGCAGCGCCTGCAGCACCGCCGGCAGTTCGCGGAAGCTGAGCAGGCCGGGGATGTAGGGCAGGGCGGTCGGCAGGCGCGCCAGCGTCGATTCGCGGGGTTCCAGGCTGAAGCCATCGACGCGCACCGCCACCGAGCGGGTGATGCGGCCTTCGTCCTCGAAGCCGCTGTCCACGCCGGCCACGCGTTCGGGCAGGGCGGGCAGGCGGTCGTCCAGCTCCACCCGCGCGGCCAGTTCGGTCTGCTGGCGACGCAGCCCGGCCAGGGTGGCAGGGGCGACGTCGGCGGCGGGCAGAAAGCGCATGCGTCGCAGCCTGCCACGTTTGCCGTGCCTGCGCCGTGCAGGCGGGGGCGGGAAGGGATGCGGCTACAATCGGCCGGGTCCTTTCCCCCGACCCGGAGACTTTCGCAGTGACCCGCAAACTCGTGCTGTTGCGCCATGGCCAGAGCCAGTGGAACCTCGACAACCGTTTCACCGGCTGGGTGGACGTGGACCTGACCGAGCAGGGCCGCCAGGAGGCCGCCGCCGCCGGCCGGCTGATGAAGGAGGAAGGGCTGCAGTTCGACGTCGCCCATACCTCGGTGCTCAAGCGCGCCATCCACACCCTGCAGGGGGCGCTGGCCGAGATGGGCCAGGACTGGATTCCGGTCAGCAAGTCCTGGCGCCTGAACGAGCGCCACTACGGTGGCCTGCAGGGCCTGGACAAGGCCGAGACCGCCGCGAAACACGGCGAGGAGCAGGTCAAGGTATGGCGCCGTTCCTACGACATCCCGCCGCCGCCGATGGACCTGGAGGACCCGGGCCACCCGATCCACGACCGCCGCTACGCCGGCCTGGACCGCAACGCGCTGCCGGCCACCGAATCGCTGGCGACCACCCTGGAACGCGTGCTGCCGTACTGGTTCGACGCCATCGCCCCGCAGCTGAAGGACGGCAAGACCGTGCTGGTCACCGCCCACGGCAACTCGCTGCGCGCGCTGTACAAGTACCTCAACCATGTCGGCAAGGACGAGATCCTCGAGCTGAACATCCCCACCGGCATCCCGCTGCTGTTCGAGCTCGACGACGACCTGAGCGTGCAGTCGTTCCGCTACCTCGGCGACCCGGAAGCGGCGAAACGGGCGGCCGAGGCCGTGGCCAACCAGGGCAAGGCGAAGTAACGCCGCACGCCTGCGCCTTCGCGGCAGTACCGAGACACCCGGCCCCGGCCGGGTGTTTTCGTTTGCGCGGCCCGCAGGCCGGGGAGGGGACAGAAGACGGATTTCTTGAAAATCGAGAACTGTTGTCATCTAATAATGAATCTCAATTGCGTGACATTCCGTCGCGCCATCACCAAGGTTCTCCCCCATGTCCCCGAAGCTTTCCTCCCGCCCGCTGGCCCTGTCCCTGGCCATCGGCATCGTCCTGGCCGGCGCACCGCTGGCAGCCTTGGCCGCGGCGCCGGCGGACGACCCGCGCGGGGGCGGCGACGGCGCCAGTGCCACCGACCTGGACGCGGTGCTGGTCGTGGCCCACCGCGCCGAGCGCGTCAGCAGCGGCGCCACCAACCTCGACCTGGCGATCAAGGACACCCCGCAGTCGATCAGCGTGGTGAACGGCGAGCAGATGCGGCAGTTCGGCGCCAACAGCGTCAACGAGGCGCTGAAGCTGGCCACCGGCATCCAGGTGGACGAGTGGGAAACCAACCGCACCAGCTACAGCGCGCGCGGCTTCGATATCCTCAACACCCAGATCGACGGCGTCGGCCTGCCCAACGGCTGGGGCATCGCCACCGGCGCCACCGACACCTTCGGCTACGAGAAGGTGGAAGTGATCCGCGGTGCCAACGGCCTGCTCACCGGCGTCGGCAATGCCGCCGGCACCATCAACTACGTGCGCAAGCGCCCGACCAACGAGCGCCAGGGTTCGCTGGGCGTCAGCTACGGCTCGTGGGGCACCACCCGCGCCGAGGTCGATTACTCGACCCCGTTCACCGCCGATGGCCGCTGGGCCGGGCGCGTGGTGGCCGCGCACGAGGATGGCGATTCCTGGCTGCGCGCCAACAAGAACGACCGCAACTACCTGTACGGCGTGGTCGACGGCCAGATCGGCGAGAACGGCACCCTGACCCTGGGCTATTCGTACCAGCGGGCCAAGTCCGACGGCATCATGTGGGGCGCGCTGGCGTTCATGAACAGCGACGGCACCCAGGCCAGCTGGCCGACCAGCGCCTCGACCACACAGGACTGGACCTACTGGAACACCACCACCCAGAACGCCTTCGCCGAATACACCCACCGGCTCGGCGAGGACTGGCAGCTGAAGGCCTCGTACAACTACCGCCGCGCCACCGGCGACGAGAAGATGTTCTACGCCTATGACGGGCTTGGCGCCGGCCTCGACCCGGCTACCGGCCTGGGCCTGGTCGGCTACCCGTGGGCCGGCACCGACAAGGGCACCACCCATCTGGGCGCGGTGACGCTCAACGGCCACTACCCGCTGTTCGGCCGCGACCAGGAAGCGATGCTGGGCGTGAGCCTTGCCAAGAGCGAAACGAACAGCTGGGAGCGGAGCGCGGACTTCTCCTCGCCGGCATGGGGCGCGCTGCCTGCGTTCCCGTATGCACCCGATGCGATTCCTGAGCCGAACTGGAGCGATTCCTCGCTCTACTCGGTGTTGAACCAGCATCTGAAGCGCGCATTCGGCGCCACCCGCATCGCATTGAGCGACCGCGTCAAGGCCATCGTCGGTGCCAACTACGCCGAGTACCGCCGCAATGGCAATTCGTATGCGCTGGATTTCGACCAGACCACCAGCCACACCAGCCCGTATGGCGGCCTGACCTTCGACTTCAACGAGCACGTGCTCGGTTACGTCAGCTACTCTGACATCTACCAGCCGCAGGACCAGGTCGACGCCAACGACCGCTACCTCGACGCCAGCAAGGGCGTGAACTACGAGGTCGGCATCAAGGCCGACTGGCTGGACAAGCGCCTGCTGACCACGCTGGCGGTGTTCAAGGCCGACCAGGACGGGCTGGCCACGCCCACCGGCCAGTACAACGAGTACGGCTCGTACATCTACGCCCCGGTGGACGTGCAGTCTAAGGGCATCGAGCTGGAAGCGGTCGGCAGGCTCAACGACAACCTCGACCTGGTGTTCGGCTACACCGCGCTGAAGCTGGACGGCCTCAACGGCAGCGACACCTATTCGTGGGTGCCGCGGCGCACCGCCAACCTGCTGCTCAGCGGCCGCCTGCCCGGTTACGAGGCGCTGTCGCTGGGCGTCGGCGGACGCTGGCAGAGCGTGATCTCCAACGTGGAATCCAGCGGCTACCGCGTGCGCCAGGACAGCTACGCGGTGCTCAACGCGTTCGCCGCCTGGGACTTCCTGCCCAACGCCACGCTGCAGCTCAACGCCAACAACATCACCGGCGAGAAGTACATCAATACCCTGCGCTACAGCGGCTACTACGGCGCCCCGCGCAACTACACGCTCAGCCTGAACTGGCGGTTCTGACGGATCGCGGAGCCGAACGATGGCCGACACCTCCTCCCGCCCGCTGCGTGTGTCCCTGCTGGCCGCCGGCCTGCTGGTCGCCGTCCACGCCCATGCGCAGGACGCCGCCAGCGCCACGCCGGCGCCCCAGGCCACCGACCTGGACCGGATACTGGTGGTCGCCCAGCGCGCCGACCGCGTCAGCAGCGGCGCCACCAACCTCGACCTGGCGATCAAGGACACCCCGCAGTCGATCAGCGTGGTGGACGCGGGACTGATGCGCGACTTCGGTGCCAGCAGCGTCAACGACGCGCTGCGGCTGGCTACCGGCATCAACGTCGAGAGCGCCGAAACCAACCGCACCTACTACATGGCGCGCGGTTTCGACATCCTCAGCACCCAGATCGACGGCGTCGGCATGCCGAACAGCTGGGGTGTCGTCCAGGGCGCGACCGATTCCTTCCTGTACGAAAAGGTGGAGGTGATCCGCGGCGCCAACGGCCTGCTGACCGGCGTGGGCAATGCCTCGGGCACGATCAACTACGTGCGCAAGCGGCCGACCAACACCCAGCAGGGCGAGTTCGGCATCGGCTACGGTTCGTGGAATACCCGGCGCGTCGAGGCCGACTATTCGACGCCGTTCACCGCCGACGGCCGCTGGGCCGGGCGGGTGGTCGCCGCCTACGAGAAGGGCGACTCCTACGTGGATTTCCTGCACGACGACCGCCGCTTCCTGTACGGCGTGATCGACGGCCAGGTCGGCGAGAACACCACGCTCACGTTCGGCTATTCCTACCATACCGCCGACAGCGACGGCGCGATGTGGGGGGCGCTGCAGCTGGCCAACAACGACGGCAGCCAGGCCGAGTTCCCGCGCAGCGCGTCCACCGCGCAGGACTGGGCCTACTGGGACACCAGCGACAGGAACGCCTTCGTCGAACTGCGCCACGCGCTGGGCGAACGCTGGACGCTGAAGGCCACGTACAACTACCGCGATTCGTTCTCGGACGAGAAGCTGTTCTACGGCTGGAACCAGGAAGGGCTGGACCCGGTGACGCACGAAGGCATCACCGCCTCGCCGGGCCGCTATTCCGAAAGCGGCAAGGGCCACCATGTCGATGCGTCGCTGTCGGGCGGCTTCTCCGCCTTCGGGAGCGAGCACGAGCTGGTGCTGGGCGCGGCGCAGGCGCGCAGCTCGACGTGGATGGACAGCTGGGACCCGGCCAACGACGTGGACGCGGGCGACCCCGACCCCTACGCGGCGATGCCCGCCTTCCCGTACCCGGGCAACGTCGTCCCCGAGCCGATCTGGGGGCCGCGCTACCGCTACGAATACGGCGAGCAGACCCTGCGCCGCATCTACGGCGCGGTGCGCCTGGGCCTCGGCGACCGCGTCAAGGCCATCGTCGGCTTCAACCAGGCGCGCTTCCACCGCGATGGCGGCTATTACTGGGACGAGACCTACACGCAGACCCAGAGCAAGTTCAGCCCCTACGCCGGCCTGACCTTCGCCATCACCGACCGCGTGCTGGCCTATGCCAGCTATTCCGACATCTACCAGCCGCAGGACCAGACCGACATCGACCAGCACCACCTGGATCCGACCAAGGGCGTGAACTACGAGGTCGGCATCAAGGCCGACTGGCTGGACGGCCGCCTGCTGACCGCGCTGGCGCTCTTCTCGGCGAAGCAGGAAAACCTGGCCACCCTCGCCGGCGTCACCGACGACCTGCTCTGGTACTACGAGGGCCGGGACGTCGATTCCAAGGGCATCGAGTTCGAGGCCACCGGCAGGTTGAACGACCATGTCGACCTGGTGTTCGGCTACACCGCGCTGAAGCTGGATGGCGCCGACGGCGGCGACAGCTATCCGTGGGTGCCGCGCCACACCGCCAACCTCGCGCTCAGTGCGCGGCTGCCGGCGCTGCCATCGGTGCGGCTGGGCGCCAGCGGCCGCTGGCGGAGCAGGACCTCCAACTGGGACGACGGCGGCATCGCGTTGCTCCACCAGCGGGCCTACGGGACAATCAACGCGTTCGCCGAATGGAGCGCGAACGACCGGCTGTCGCTGCGCGCCAACATCGACAACATCACCAACGAGAAATACCTCACCAGCATGTACTACGTCGGCTACTACGGTGCGCCGCGCAGCTACACGCTCAGCCTGAACTGGCGGTTCTGACCGATCGCCCCACCGCGCAGAGACTCGCCCGACGCCATGTCCAGCAGCCCCGCCATCGCCCTCCCCACCCGCCATCCGCGCCTGCATTTCGCCGCGCGGGTGGCCGCCGCCGTGCTCGGCGGCTACGCCTTCACCTGGGGCTTCATCGCCGCCGCCATGGCCCTGCTGTTCAAGGCCGGCATGGAATTCCACGACGCCGAGTTCCTCGCCAGCGCGCTGGGCCTGCTGCTGTTCCTGGCGCTGTTCCTCTGCATCGTTGCCAGCCGCCGGCGGCTGGCGCTGACCTGGCTGGCGCTGGTCGGCGGCGGCGCGCTGCTGGCCGCGGCAGGTTCGCTGCTCCAGGCCAGCGTGGTCTGAGCCGGCATGCGGCAGGGAGAATCCATCGTGTTCCAGAGTTTCCGCCAGGCCATGGCCTGGCTGCATACGTGGTTCGGCCTGGTGCTGGGCTTCGTGCTGATGGCCGCGTTCTTCTTCGGCGCGCTGTCGGTGTTCGACCGCGAGATCGACCGCTGGGCGATTCCCTCCAGCCGCTTCGAGCCGCAGCCGATGCCGTCGTTCGAGAAGGTGCTGCGGCCGGCGTTCGAGCGCATGCAGCCGCTGCCGGCTTCCGTGGAGGCGCTGCGGCCGCGGGTGGACGGGCCGATGCCTGCGCACTACGACACCGTGGCCTACTGGAGCGCCTACACCACCCACCGCGACCCGGTGCTGGCGCTGTACGCCGGCTACCAGGTGCCGGGGGCGAAGGACCCGGAAGACGTGGCCTGGGGCGAGGCCACCATCGACCCGCGCGACGGCCGGGTGCTGCCGGACGACCACCTCAAGATCGGCAGCGGCTTCTTCTACCCGCTGCACTACAGCCTGACCCTGGACTGGAAGAACCTGGGCTTCTGGATCGTCGGCTTCTCGGCGCTGGTGATGCTGGCCGCGCTGGTCAGCGGCGTGGTCATGCACCGCAAGCTGTTCCGCGAGCTTTTCACCTTCCGCCCCGGCAAGGCGCGGCTGCGCAGCGTGCTGGACCTGCACAACCTCACCGGCGTGGTGGCGCTGCCGTTCCATTTCTTCTTCGCCTTCACCGGGCTGGTGATCTTCGCCAGCACCTACTACTTCCCGATCGGCCACACCCAGCTGCACGAACTGCACGAGCTGCATGAAAAGCACGAGGCGCAGGAACTGGGCCTGCCGCACGGCCGCGCCGGTGTGCCTGCCGGGCTGGCCGACGTCGATGCGATGGTGGCGCAGGCGCAGCGGCGCTGGGAGGCGCGCGGCATGGCCGGCGACGTCGGTTTCCTGGTGCTGCAGCACGTCGGCGACGCCAACGGCTACGTCAGCGTCTACCGCGCCGGCACCGACCGCATCGCGCTGGTCGGGCAGGGCATCCACTTCAAGGCGTCCACCGGGCAGCTGCTGCGCGAGGACCCGCCGGCCACGGCGGTCGGCCGCGTCAGCGAGTTCCTCACCGGCCTGCACCTGCAGCATTTCCGTCACTGGCTGCTGCGCTGGCTGTACGTGTTCGGCGGCCTTTCCGGCTGCGTCTGCATCGCCACCGGCTTCGTGTTCTTCGTCGAGAAGCGCAAGCGCCAGCATGCCAGGCAGGGCATCCAGGGCGTGCGCGTGGTCGATGCGCTGGCCGTGGCCACGGTGACCGGCATGGTCGTGGCCGTGCTGGGCATGCTGGTGGCCAACCGCCTGTTGCCCGAGGCGCTGCCGGCGCGCGGCGACTGGGAGCGGTACGCGTTCTGGGGAACCTGGCTGCTGGCGCTGCTGCACGCGGCCTGGCGCAGCGGGCCGGTCGCCCGCGGCCTGCCCAACCCGGCCTGGCGCGAGCAGGCCTGGGCCATCGCCGTGCTGGCGCCGCTGGCGGTGCTGTTGAACTGGATCACCACCGGCGACCACCTGCTGCGCACCCTGGGCGCCGGCTACTGGCCGGTGGCCGGGCTGGACCTGGCGCTGCTGGTCGTGGCCGTCATCGCCGCCGCCAGCGCGCGCCGGCTCGGTCGCCGTGCCGAGGCGCGCAGCCGCGACGCCGCCGGCGAACAGGAGGCCGCCCATGCATGACCCGACGCACGCGGGCTGGCTGCTGGCCGCCGCCCTGGTCGCCTGCCTGGCCGGCATGGGCTGGTTGGCGCTGGGCATGGACGTGCACGCGCGGCAGGCCTGGGGCCGTGGCCTGTCGCCGGGCGAGACCCGCAGCCTGCGTGGGCTCGGCTGGCTGGCGCTGGCGGCAGGGCTGGGCCTGTGCCTGGTGGTGGATCACCCGAGCATGGCGGCACTGGTCTGGGTGATGGCGCTGGCGGGTTCGGCGCTGTCGGTGGCGTTCGTCCTGGCCTGGCAGGCGCGCTGGCTGGGCGTGCTGGCGCCGTGGGTGCGGCGCGCCTGAACCGGCCCACGGCGTCGTCGCCCCTGCGCTTGCCCTTGTAGGAGCGACGTGAGTCGCGATGGGGCTTTCCCGGTGAAGCCCCTCGCGACTGGCGTCGCTCCTACATGCTCCTGCATCGCTCCTGCAGTTGCCGCAGGTTGAGCGCGGCGAAGCCCAACGCCGCATGCTGCCGGGCAGGCCTGCGCCGGGCTTCCTTCCTGTGCACTTTGCCGGCGCCGTGAATCAGCGATTGCAGCTGGCTGGCTCGGCCTTGCAGGCTTCGTTGATCCGGTTGTCGCGCCGGGCGGCGTCCCTGCCCAGGATGAAACCGGCCGCCAACTGGAACATGATCACGGCCAGCACGAGGCTCACGATCCACAGGATGATCTTGGCGCGATCCGCCGCACCGATGGCGGCGCCGGATATCGCGAGCGGCGGCATCCCATCGGTTTCCAGCAACTGTGCCGGCTCGACCCCGAATGCCGCCGCCACCGCCATCCGCGATTCGTGCGACGCCTTGCCCTCGCTCTCCAGCCGCTGCACGGTGCGCGGGCTCAGGCCGGAAACGGCGGCCAGGTGCTCCTGCGACCAGCCGCGCGCCTCGCGCAATGCCTTGATCCGGTTGGCATCGATCTTCATCGGTTCCTCGTTCACTGACGGTGGCTCCAGGCGATGTTAATGGAACCCGGAAACTGCCGCGCCCGCCCGCGCAGTACCACGACAGCGATCCGCCAGTTCCACGCCATGCCTTCCCGTTCAATGGCTTGCATGGAGGCCATTGAAGTCGGGAGAGACGCGAGGACGAAGTCCGCGACATGCCACACTGCCCATCCACCTCCGGCCGCAGGCTGTCGATGTCCCTGTCGTCTTCCGCCCGCTTCCCGCATCCGGCACCGCCGGCCCCGCGCAGCCGCGTGCTGTTCGCCGGGGGGCAGCTGTCGTCGCGGGTCAGCTGGTACGGCCCTGGCCTGCACATGCACCGGCATGCGCACGACTGCCACCAGGTATCGCTGTTGCTGGGCGGTACCCTGGGCGAGCGCGGGCCGGGCGGCGAAGTGCGGCTGGATGTTCCAGCCGTCGGCGTGAAGCCGGCGGGCCTGGTCCATGCCAACGATTACGGGCCTGCCGGCGCCCTGATCCTCGGAATCGACTTGCCGGCCACCCTCGAACTGCCGCGGATGCAGGGCATGGCCGCGGCGTGGCAGTGGCGCACCCGTCCGGCGGCCCCGCTGCTGGCGCAGGCACGCGTGCTGCTGGCCGATCTGCTGGCAGGCGATGCGCCGGAATGCAATGCCGAGGCCCGCCTATGGGAATTGCTGGCGACGATGGCGGGCAGCGGCCAACGCCCGGCGGGCGCGCCGCCGCGCTGGGTCGCGCATGCCTGCCAGCGCCTGCAGGAGGAGCCCGTGCCGTTGGCGTTGCTGGCGGCGGAGGAGGGGCTGCACCCGGTCTATTTCGCCCGTGCATTCGCGCGTTGGATGGACTGCCCGCCTTCCCGCTACCGCGCGCGGGCGCAGTTGCAGCGCGCCATGGCGGCGATCGCCGCTGGCCAGCCGCTGGCGATGGCGGCGCAGCAGGCCGGCTTCGCCGACCAAGCGCATCTGAACCGTGTCGCCCGCCAGCATTGTGGGCTGACCCCGGCACGCCTGCGCACGCTGTTGGCCTGAGCAGGTTCAATCCGTTCAAGATACGCGGAAGGCCTGTCGCGCACGCTGTGGCAATCCCTTCCGAGGAAGCGTCCGATGCGCCGTACCGTTGTCCACCTGCTGCCGTATTGCCTGCTGTTCTGCGCCGCTGTACTGCCGCCGGCGAGCGCCGCCACGCCGGAGCAGGCGACACGGCAGCTGACCACGTTCCTCGATGGCGTTCCAGGGCTGGGACCGGGCTACGCGGTGGTCGTCGTGGACCGCGAGCGGCAACTGCTGGGCTACGCGCGCGGCCAGCGCAACGTTGCCACCGGCGCACCGATGACGATGCATACGCCGCTGTACATCGCCTCGCAGACCAAGGCCTGGATGGGCCTGCTGGCGCAGCTGCTGGACCGGCGCGGCGTGCTGCGGCTGGACAGCACCCTGGCCGAGCACTGGCCGCAGCTGCACCTGCCGGACGGAGTCGATCCTGCCGCATGGACGCTGGCCGACCTGCTCAACCACCGCGTGCCGTTGAGCGCCGACGCCATCACCACGCTGGAGGCCTACATCGGCTCGCCGGACCCGGCGCTGTACCCGCGACTGCTGGAAACGCTGGCCAGCGCGCGCCCGGATGGATTCGACTACGACAACCTGGGCTACACGATCTACGCGGCCATCCTCCACCAGCACACCGGCCGGCGATGGCAGGACTGGCTGCAACAGGAACTGTTCGTGCCGCTGCGGCTGCGCGAGACCGCGGCGCGCACCTCCGTGTTCGACCCGGCGCAGCTGGCCTACAACCACCAATGGCTGGGCGCGGAACAGGGCTGGCGGGTGGTGGCGCCCAAGCCGGACGCCATCATGCATGCGGCCGGCGGCATGATGACCTCCCCGCGCGACATGGGCCGCTGGTTGCGGCTGCAGCTGGGCGCCGTGCCGCAGGGCTTCGACGCGCAGGCCCTGCAGGCCGCGCATGGCATCGGCGCGCGGCTGGACCAGAAGGCGCGCAATGCCTACGAACTGCCATGCCGTGGCTATGCCTTTGGCTGGAACGTCTGCGACTTCGAGGGCCACGTGCTCTACATCCACGGTGGCAGCTACACCGGCGCGCGCAGCATGATGGCGTTCTCACCGGACCTGGGCGTGGGCATCGGCGTGTTTTCCAATTCCGACAACGCCACCGGCTGGTTCACCTCGCGCACCGTGGTGCAGTTCTTCCAGTACCTGGTGGACCATCCCGAGGCCGCCGCCTGGGCGCGGATACGGCAGGCTGCCTATCCGCAGCGCGTGGCCGAGCAACTGGCCGGCCTGCGCGCGCACCAGGCAAAGGAGCGCGCCGACCCGCGCTGGCAGGGCTGGCACTGGCAGCCGGCCGTGACGGAACTGGACGCCTATGCCGGCTGTTTCCAGGGCGAACGCCTGCCGGTCGTGGCGACTATCGAAGGCGGGAACGACGGCGGCCTGCGCCTGCGCATGGGCGTGCTCGCGCGCCGTCTCGAACCGGCGCTGCCGGACCTGTTCGGCGCGCAGGACGGATCGCTGGACGCACCGCAACCGTTGCGCTTCCTCCACGACGCGGACGGCGTGGTGTCGGGATTCGAGTTCGACGGCGAGCGCTACCTGCGCGACGCGGCGCCCGTGGAACCTTGAATGGCAGGGCGGGGATGCCCGCCTTCCGCGGCCATCCGATCGGGGTATGCTGCGGCCGGGCTTTCCATCCATCGCACAGGGGAACCGCATGAACACGTCCGAGGATCGCCGTCATTTCTGGCGCGTGCCATTCCACTCCGCCGCACGCCTGGTGGCCGCCGATGGCATCGCCCATGCCGGGCAGCTGCACGATCTCTCGCTGAAGGGCGCCCTGTTCGAGACCGACGATGCCTGGCACGGCGTGCCCGGCGGGCAATGCCGCCTGCAGGTCGATCTGTCGGACGACATGCCCATCCACATGCAGGCGACGGTGATGCACGTGGAAGGACACAACATCGGCCTGCGCTGCGATGAAATCGATCTCGACAGCATCACCGCGCTGCGCCGGGTGATCGAACTCAACGCCGCCGATCCTGCGCTGCTGGAGCGCGAACTCGGCGCGCTGGTGCAGGGCGGCTGATTTTTAGCTCCTCTCCCCTCGGGAGAGGGGGTGGGGAGAGGGGCGATGGAGTCCCGATGGTTCAAGCATCATGGACTTCGTTCGTCCCTCATCCGCCCTTCGGGCACCTGCATTCGGCACATCCCCGTGCCTCACCTTTGGGCGGCTTCGCCGTGCAGGTTGGCAATCCTGCCAACCTGTCTCCCGAAGGGAGAAGGAAAGCATTGAGGAATCCGGCAGGGCATGACCTTCGGCCTATCCGCAGCGGCGTGCCATCGCCTACGCTCGGGGATTCGCCGCGCGCAGGCGCGGCATTCCTGCTAGGCCGGAGATTGCGCATGACCCTTTCCAAGCTCGTCCCGTTGTCCCTCACCGTCGCCATCGCCGCCTCGCTGGCGGCCTGCGGCAAGACCGAAACCCCGGCCTCGACCGCCGAAGCCGCCAAGCCGGCGTTCGACCTGTCGCAGATCACGACGCCGTCGGTGTCGTTCAACGTCGCCGACCTCGACCCGGCCGTGTCGGCCTGCGCCGACCTCAACGGCTTCGTCAACGGCAAGTGGCTCAAGGCCAACCCGGTGCCGGGCGACCAGGTGACCTGGGGCAGCTTCGAGATCCTGCGCGAGCGCTCGCTGGAAGTGCAGCACGCGCTGGTCGAGCAGGCCGCCGCGGCCGATGCCAAGGCCGGCACGGTGCAGGCGCAGATCGGCGACATCTGGAAGACCGGCTCGGACGAGGCCGCCATCGAGGCCGCCGGCATCGCGCCGCTGCAGCCGGAACTGGACAGGATCGCCGCGCTGAACGACGGCGCCGCCATCGCCGGCTACCTGCGCGAGGCCTATGCGCAGGGCCAGGGCTTCCTGTTCTCGCTGTACGCCAGCCCGGACTTCAAGGATTCGGCCAACGTCATCGCCTACGTCGGCCAGGGCGGCCTCGGCCTGCCGGAGAAGGGCTATTACTTCGACGAGTCGCAGGCCAAGGTCCGCGAGGCCTACGTGGCCTACATCGAGCAGCTGCTGGCCCTGTCCGGCGTCGACGCCGCGCAGGCCAAGGAACAGGCCAGGGCAGTGATGGATTTCGAGACGCGCCTGGCCAAGGCCTCGCTGTCGCGCATCGAACTGCGCGACCCGGCCAAGCGCTACAACCCGGTCAGCGCCGCCGACGCCGACAGGCAGACCCCCAACTTCAGCTGGACCGCGCTGTTCGACACGCTGAAGGTGCCGGCCAAGGACAAGTTCTCGTTGGCGCAGCCGGATTTCTTCGGCGAAGTGGACAGGATGCTGGCCGACGTGCCGGCCGCGACCTGGCAGGCCTACCTGCGCTTCCACACCGTGGACAATGCCGCGCCGTTCCTGAGCAAGCGCTTCGAGCAGGCCAACTTCGACTTCTTCAGCAAGACCCTGCGTGGCCAGCAGGAAATGCAGCCGCGCTGGAAGCGCGTGCTGGAATCGGTGAACGGCGCGATGGGCGAGGCGCTGGGCCAGCTGTACGTGGACGCCGTGTTCCCGGCCGAATCCAAGGTCGCCATGCAGCACCTGGTGGAGAACCTGTCGGTGGCGCTGAAGGCGCGCCTGGAGGCCCTGCCGTGGATGGGCGAGGAGACCAAGAAGAAGGCGCTGGAGAAGTGGGCCAGCTTCACCCCGAAGATCGGCTACCCGGACAAGTGGCGCGACTGGTCGGGCCTGGCCACCAACGGCGACAGCTACCTGGGCAACATGCAGGCCGCGCGCGCGTTCAACTACCGCTACATGCTCGACAAGATCGGCAAGCCGGTGGACAAGACCGAGTGGGGCATGACCCCGCAGACGGTCAACGCCTACTACAACGCGACCAAGAACGAGATCGTGTTCCCGGCGGCGATCCTGCAGCCGCCGTTCTTCGACGCCAAGGCCGATCCGGCGCTGAACTACGGCGGCATCGGCGCGGTGATCGGCCACGAGATGATGCACGGCTACGACGACTCGGGCAGCCAGTTCGCCGCCAACGGCAACTTCGACAACTGGTGGACCGATGCCGACCGCGGCGCCTTCAACAGCCGCACCGACCAGCTGGTCGCGCAGTTCGACGGCTACGAGGCGCTGCCGGGCGTGAACGTGAAGGGCAAGCTGACCCTGGGCGAGAACATCGGCGACCTCGGCGGCCTGACCGTGGCCTACGACGCGCTGCAGATGGCGCTGAAGGAAGACCCGTCGAAGAACGTGGCCATCGACGGCTACAGCGAGGACCAGCGCTTCTTCATGAACTGGGCCACGGTGTGGCGCCGCAACTTCACCGAGGGCGAGCTGCGCGTGCGCCTGAACACCGATCCGCACGCGCCGGCCAACTTCCGCGCCAACGGCGCGCCGTCGAACATGCCGTCGTTCGCCGCCGCGTTCCAGTGCAAGGCGGGCGATGCGATGGTGCGTGGCGACGACAAGCGCGTGGTGATCTGGTGATCGACACACGTGTTTGATGGCGTGGGTTGGACGAAGAAGGCCCGGCATTGCCGGGCCTTCTCTTTGGTTCCATTTCCGTCTTCCTGCCATGCGTTTCCACTTGCGCTGCCGTATTGCCGAAATGCCTTGAACGGGCCCGGCAGGCCTCGGGCAACAATTCCTGGCCTCAGCCCGCCGTCCCCAGCAGGCGCTCGGCCAACGGGCGTTCCTCCGCACGCAGGGTCAGTACCCGCACGCCCGTTTCGGTGACCTCGACGGTGTGCTCGCATTGCGCGGACAACTTGCCGTCGCGGGTGGTGACGGTCCAGCCATCGTCGCTGCTGTCGATGGCGGCGCGGCCCTGGTTGATCATCGGTTCGATTGTGAAGGTCATGCCCGGTTGCAGGGTCAGCCCGGTGCCGCGATGGCCGTAATGCAGTACCTGCGGTTCCTCGTGCATCTCGCGGCCGATGCCATGCCCGCAATATTCCTTGACCACCGAATAGCCGGCGTCCTTGGCGTGGCGCTGGATGGCAAAGCCGATGTCACCCAGGGTCGCGCCGGGACGTACGGTGGCGATGCCTTTCCACATCGCCTCGCGGGTGGCGTTGACCAGCCGGCGCGCGGCATGGCTGACCTTGCCGATCAGGTACATCTTGCTGGAGTCGGCGATGTAGCCGTTCTTCTCCAGGGTGATGTCGAAGTTGACGATGCTGCCATCGCGCAGGATGTCCGAGGCTGACGGAACGCCATGGCAGACCACGTTGTCGATGGAACTGTTGAGCACATGGGCAAACCCGTACTGTCCCTTGCTGGCCGGGCGTGCCTTCAGTTCCTGCACGATGAAGCGCTCGACCCAGTCATTGACCTGCAAGGTGCTCAGGCCTTCCAGTGGCAGGCGGTCCAGCGCCTCGAACACCGAAGCCAGCAGGCGGCCGGACTCGGCCATCAGGGCCAGCTCGTGGGGCTGCTTGATCATGGCCCGGTGGCCGGCAACGGGGCGGGGCGGACGCCGGCGGCGACCAGTTCGCGGGCCACCAGTTCCTGGAAACTCAGTTGGGGATGGAGCTCGCAGAGCATGCCGATCCGGATCCAGAAGCCGGCCTGGGCGTTGATCGAACGGCCAGAAACGGTGCTGGCCCTGCGGAGGTTGTCGTGCAGTTCGTCGTCGATGTTCACGATGCCCATGGATCACCTATGGCGTGTATATGTGAATCATATACGAATCGTATATTGTGGTGAAATAGGCGGGCGGACCGGTACGTGCCGGCCTGCACCGATGGCGGGCGCGTGCGACGCGCCGCCAAGCGCACATTGAAAATCACGGGAGGCGGAGATGGCGTTGCAAGGGCACTGGCTGCATGCGAGCGTCGCGCTGGTGGTGTTCGTTGTGCACCTGCTGGTCGCGGCGCGCGCGTTGACCCGCGCCAACCGCACGCCGGCCTCGCGCGCGGCATGGGTGGCGGTGGTGATGCTCGCGCCGGTGGTGGGCATGGTCGCCTACCTGCTGCTGGGCGAGACCAGCATCGGCCGGGCGCGCTTCCAGCGCCTGGAGCGGACCCGCCGGCGCCTGGCCACCGCCAGCGACGTCGCCGCCGCGCCGCTCGCCGCGGGTGCGGTGGCGGATGCCGCCGTGCCGTTGCTGGAACTCGCGCATTCGATCAGCGGCTTCCCGGCGGTGGCAGGCAACCGCGTGACCCTGCTCGGCGATGTGGACAGCCCGGCGGATGCGCCGGAGCGCGATTGCCGGCTCGCCTTGGACGCGCTGGTGGCCGACATCGAGCAGGCCCGCGAGAGCGTGCACATCGCCTTCTACATCTGGCTGGACGACGGCGCCGGCGGCCGCGTGGCCGACGCGGTGGCGGCCGCCGCGCGGCGCGGCGTGGCCTGCAGGGTGATGGTCGATGCCTTCGGCTCGCGCGCCTTCATCGAGGGACCGCGCTGGCGCCAGCTGGGCGAGGCCGGGGTGAAGCGGCTGAAGACGCTGGACGACATCAACCGCCTGCAGCACATGGCATTCAGCCGCATGGACCTGCGCGACCACCGCAAGATCGCGGTGATCGACAACCGCATCGGCTATTGCGGCAGCCAGAACTGCGCCGATCCGGAGTTCCGGGTGAAGCCGGCCTACGCGCCGTGGATCGACCTGCTGCTGCGCTGCGAAGGGCCGGTGGTGTCGCAGCTCCAGTTCCTGTTCCTCGGCGGCTGGATCCCGGAAACCGGCGAGACCGGGCTGGACGGCCATGCCGCCGCGGCCGCGGCGACGCGGTACGACGACGGCTGCGTCGCCACCGCCTTCGAGACCGGCCCGATCACGCGGCACAACGCGATGGCCGACACGTTCGTGGCCTGCATCTATGCCGCGCGGCGCGAACTGGTGATCACCACGCCGTACTTCGTGCCCGACGAATCGATCCTGCGCGCCATCTGCGCGGCGCCGCGGCGGGGCGTGGCCACGACGCTGATCCTGCCGCGCCGCAACGACTCGTGGCTGGTCGGCCAGGCCAGCCGCAGCACCTATGCCGACCTGCTGCAATGCGGCGTGGCGGTCCACGAATATCCGCTGGGCCTGCTGCATGCCAAGTCGATGACCGTCGATGGAGAGATCAGCCTGGTCGGCTCGGCCAACATCGACCGGCGCAGCCTCGAACTCAATTTCGAGAACAGCCTGCTGATCGCCGACCCGGGCGTGACGGCCGCGATCCGCCGGCGCCAGGACAAGTACCTGTCCGTCTCCGAGCGGGTGACGCGGGAACAGGTCGATGCCTGGCCCTTCGCCACGCGCCTGGTGCAGAACGCCGTGGCGATGATGTCGCCGGTGCTGTGACCGGGCTGGACCCCGCCGAGAGCCGGCCGGCAGCGATTCAGCCGGCGACCGCGGCGCGCTCGCGCAGCAGGCCGCGGAACTCGCCGAACAGGCGCGGGTCGATCAGCCGGCGCCGCTCGCGGTCGAGGATGGCCAGCGCGTCGTCGGAACGCAACGGACCACGGTAGGGGCGGTGCGAGGTCAGCGCGTCGTAGCTGTCGGCGATGGTGAGGATGCGCGCTTCCAGCGGGATGTCCTCGCCCTGCAGGCCGTGCGGGTAACCGCTGCCGTCCCAGGCTTCGTGGTGGTGCAGGATCAGCCGCGCCACGGTCGCGGCATCGTCGCGGCCGGTGGCGGCGAACAGCCGCGCGCCACGCTCGGGATGCGTGCGCATCTTCTCCATCCGAGGCTCGTCCAGGCGGCCGGGATGCAGCAGCACGTCGTCGCGGATGCCGATCTTGCCGACGTCGTGGAAACGCGCGGCCAGCGCCAGGTGTCCCAGACGCGCGCCGGACAGGCCGCAGCGGCTGCCCAGCCCGTGGGCGAGCAGCGAGACCCGGTCGCAGTGCTGGTCGGTGTAGCTGTCCCGCTCGTCCAGCGCGGCGGCGAGCACGGCGATGCCGCAGGTGTCGTCTTCGGGCGGGATGGACAGGCCCGGGCTCAGGAGGGTCGAGGACATGGAGTGCCGCACCGCGGGAAGGACGGTCGGGCCGGAAGTGGGAGCGGCCATTGTCCCCGCCGCTCCCGCTCCTGGCAAACCCCGCGCCCGCTCAGCCGGGCCGCAGCGTGGTGAGCAGCGCGCGCGCGGCGTTGAAGCGGTCCACGCTTTCCGGCAGCGGATGCTTGATGCGCAGCTTGTCCGGGCCATCCATCTGGTACAGCCTGGGCTGCTTCTGGATCAGCTGGATCACCGCCATCGGATCGATGTCCGGCTTGCTCTCGAACACGATGCGGCCGCCGTTCTCGCCCAGTTCCAGCTTGCGGATGCCCAGCGCGTTGGCCTGCAGCTTGAGTTCGGCGATGGCGAACAGGTGCTTGGCCGCGTCCGGCAGCAGGCCGAAGCGGTCGATCATTTCCACCTGCAGTTCGCGCAGCGCCACTCCGTCGCGCGCGGAGCTGATGCGCTTGTACAGGGTCAGGCGCGTGTGCACGTCGGGCAGGTAGTCTTCCGGGATCAGCGCCGGCACGTGCAGTTCGACCTCGGCGCCGCGCACTTCCTCGCCGGCGTCCAGGTCCGGCAGCTTGCCGGCCTTGATCGAGCGCACCGCGCGTTCCAGCAGCTCGGTGTAGAGGCTGAAGCCGACCTCGGCCATCTGCCCGCTCTGGTCCTCGCCCAGCAGCTCGCCGGCGCCGCGGATTTCCAGGTCGTGGGTGGCCAGGGTGAAGCCGGCGCCGAGCTCGTCCATCGAGGCGATGGCGTCCAGCCGCTTCTGCGCGTCGGGCGTGATCGAACGCTTGTCCGGCACCACCAGGTAGGCGTAGGCGCGGTGATGCGAGCGGCCGACGCGGCCGCGCAGCTGGTGCAGCTGGGCCAGGCCGAAGCGGTCGGCGCGGTTGATGACGATGGTGTTGGCGTTGGGGATGTCGATGCCCGATTCGATGATGGTGCTGGCCAGCAGCACGTTGAAGCGCTGCTTCTGGAAATCCAGCATCACCTTTTCCAGCTCGCGCTCGGGCATCTGCCCGTGGGCCATGCCGATGCGCGCCTCGGGCACCAGCTCGGACAGCTCGCGCTGCATTCGGCCCATGCTTTCCACGTCGTTGTGCAGGAAGTACAGCTGGCCACCGCGCGAGAGCTCGCGCTGGAACGCCTCGCGCAGCTGCGCGTTGTCCCACTGGGTGACGAAGGTCTGCACCGCCAGCCGGTTCGGCGGTGGGGTGGCGATGATCGACAGGTCGCGCAGCCCGGCCATGGCCATGTTGAGCGTGCGCGGGATCGGCGTGGCAGTCAGCGTGAGCAGGTGCACGTTGGCGCGCATCGCCTTGAGCGCTTCCTTCTGGCGCACGCCGAAGCGCTGTTCCTCGTCGACGATGACCAGGCCCAGGTCCTTGAACTTCACGTCCGGCTGCAGCAGCCGGTGGGTGCCGATGATGACGTCGATGGTGCCGGCGGCCACCTTGTCCAGTTCGGCCTTGATCTCCTTGCTGCTCTTGAAGCGCGACAGCACTTCCACCCTGAGCGGGTAGTCGGCGAAGCGGTCGCGGAAGTTGCGGTAGTGCTGCTCGGCCAGCAGCGTGGTCGGCACCAGCACCGCCACCTGCTTGCCGCCGCTGGCGGCGGCGAAGGCGGCGCGCACGGCGACCTCGGTCTTGCCGAAGCCGACGTCGCCGCAGACCACGCGGTCCATCGGCTGGCTGGAGCGCAGGTCGCGCAGGGTGGCCTCGATCGCGGCCTGCTGGTCGGGCGTTTCCTCGAACGGGAAACCGGCGGCGAACGGCTCGTACATGGCGCGGTCGATGTCCAGCGCCAGGCCGGCGCGGGCCTGCCGGCGCGCCTGGATTTCCAGCAGTTCGGCGGCGACGTCGCGCACCTTCTCCGCGGCCTTGCGCTTGGCCTTGGCCCACTGCTCGCCGCCCAGCGAATGCAGCGGCGCGGTTTCCGGCGAGGCGCCGGAGTAGCGGCTGATCAGGTGCAGCTGCGCGACCGGCACGTACAGGCGGTCGCCCTTGGCGTATTCGATCTCCAGGAACTCGCCGGGCATGCCGCCGACGGCCATCGCGATCAGGCCACGGTAGCGGCCGACGCCGTGGTCCTCGTGGACGATGGGCGCGCCTTCGGTCAGTTCGCCGAGGTCGCGGATGATCGCTTCCGGCTCGCGCCCGGCACGGCGCGCGCGCCGCGGCTGGCCGGCGCGCTCCGGGAACAGCTGGCGCTCGGTGAGCACCGCCAGCGGCGGTTCGGCCAGCGCGAAGCCATCGTCGAGCGGGGCGACGGTGATGGCGAAGCGTGGCAGCCCCTCTCCCTCCGGGAGAGGGGTTGGGGTGAGGGCAGGGGGCGCAAGCCCACTTGTATCTCGACTACGCGAGGCTTTGCCCTTACTCCAACCTGGCCCTTCGGGCCACCTTCCCCCGAGGGGCGAAGGGAGGAATGCGTTGAAGTCCGCCACCACCGGCGGGCGCAGTTCGGCGGCCTGCAACACTTCCAGCAACGCCTCGCGCCGGCCCGGCGAATCGGCGGCGATCAGCACCCGGCCCGGGTAGTTGTCGAGGAACGACTTGAGCGCCTGCCCGGCCGGCGCGTCCTTGGCGGCCACCGGCAACGGCGGCAGCGGCTGGTCGCCCAGCGCCTGTGCCTCGGCGATGCGCGGATGGTCGGTGGGCCACACTTCCACGCGCGGCTGCTTGTTGAACTGCTCGCGCAGGCTGTCCGGCGACTGGTAGATCTCGTCCGGCGGCAGCAGCGGCCGCTCGATGTCGTGGCGGCGCTGCTCGTAGCGGCCGCGGGTCTGCTCCCAGAACGCATCGGCCGCTCCGCCGACGCCGGGCGCGACCACGGTCAGGAAACCATCGGGCAGGTAGTCGAACAGCGTCGCCGTCTTGTTGAAGAACAGCGGCAGGAAATACTCGATGCCCGAGGGCAGCACGCCGGCTTTCAGGTCCTGGTAGAGCGGGCTGCGGCGGGTATCCACGTCGAAGCGTTCGCGCAGCGTGGCCAGCACCTTCGCCAGGCTGGCCTCGTCCATCGGCACTTCGCGGCCGGGCAGCATCCTCACCGCCGCGACCTTGTCCAGCGAGCGCTGCGATTCGGGGTCGAATTCGCGGATCGAGTCGATGTCCTCGTCCAGCAACTCGATGCGCAGCGGCGCGTCGGCACCCATCGGGTAGACGTCGAGCAGGCCGCCGCGCACGGCGAAGTCGCCCGGGTCCATCACCTGCGGCACGTTGCGGTAGCCGGCGCTTTCCAGCCGGCGCTTCTCCGCGTCCATGTCCAGGCGCTGGCCGACCTCCAGGTCGAAGCTGCCGCCGACGATATAGCTCAATGGCGCCAGCCGTTGCAGCAACGTCTGCACCGGCACCACCACGATGCCGCGCGCCAGCGCGGGCAGGCGGTGCAGCGCGCTCAGGCGCTGGCTGATGATGTCCGGGTGCGGGCTGAACTGGTCGTAGGGCAGGGTTTCCCAGTCCGGGAACGGCACCACCGGCAAGGAGCCGGCGTCGTTGCCGAGCAGGGTCTGCAGGTCGGCGACGGCCTGGTGCGCGCTGTGGTTGTCGCGGGTGACCAGCAGCAGCGGCCGGCCATGCGCCTGCGCGGCGCGGGCCACGTGCCAGGCCAGCGCGCTGCTCGAGGCGGGAGCGCGCCACCAGGCGCGGAGCTGGCCCGCACGGGGCAGCGGCGGAACGGGATAGGGGGCGTGATGCGGCATGAGACCGCCGATTTTAGCGTAGTGCCGGCCGCTGGCCGGCTGCCTCGGGGATCATTGTCGTTGCGGTTGCCGGCCGGCGGCCGACACTATCGAGGCGGGAGCGCGCCACCAGACGCGGAGCTGGCCCGCACGGGGCAGCGGCGGAGCGGGATAGGGGGCGTGATGCGGCATGAGACCGCCGATTTTGGCGTAGTGCCGGCCGCTGGCCGGCTGCCTCGGGGATCATTGT
>JAEWOJ010000047.1 GCA_023399815.1 Pseudomonadota bacterium
GAGCTGACCGTGCGTTCGGCCAACTGCCTCAAGGCCGAGAGCATCTACTACATCGGCGACCTGATCCAGAAGACCGAGGTCGAGCTGCTCAAGACCCCGAACCTGGGCAAGAAGTCGCTCACCGAGATCAAGGAAGTCCTCGCCCAGCGCGGCCTTTCGCTCGGCATGAAGCTGGAGAACTGGCCGCCGGCCGGCGTCTCCGCCCACGGCATGCTGGGCTGAGAAAGATCCGTTCCCCCGCATGGGCAACCATGCGGGGGCGCGTAGGCAGTACCCGCGCCGACGGCTCGAAAGCCGCGGCGCCGGCCGTCCACGGAAGGGGCGGCCAGGACCATCCGCAGTCCACGGCAACAACGCCAGGATGGCGACAATGAAGTCCAACGTCCCACCATTAACCAAGGAACAGACCCATGCGTCACCAGAAGTCGGGCCGCAAGTTCAACCGCACCAGTGCCCACCGCGAAGCGATGTTCAAGAACATGGCCGCCTCGCTGTTCAAGCACGAGCTGATCAAGACCACCCTGCCGAAGGCCAAGGAACTGCGCCGCGTCGCCGAGCCGCTGATCACCCTGGCCAAGGTCGACTCCGTCGCCAACCGCCGTCTGGCCTTCGCCCGCCTGCGTGACAAGGAAGCCGTCGGCAACCTGTTCACCGTGCTGGGCCCGCGCTACGCCACCCGTCCGGGCGGCTACCTGCGTCTGCTGAAGTGCGGCTTCCGCGCCGGCGACAACGCGCCGATGGCCTACGTCGAGCTGGTGGACCGTCCGGCTGCCGTCGCCGAGGAAGTGGCCGAGTAATCGCGCCTTCCGCAGCAACGAAAGATGAAACGAAAAGCCCGGCCCTGGCCGGGCTTTTCGCTTGTCGGGGATGAAGATCTCGCCGGGACGCTGTTCTGCGGCTTGGTCGGGAAGTCCGCCTGCACGCGATGCCTGCGTGGCCGTCCCGAAAATCGCAAAGAGCCGGGGCGTACGAGCGCGATGCGCCCCGGCAGCCACCAGGGGCGTGTTTCCACGTTGCTGCGGCGGTACCAGGGCGAGCACGGCAGGTCGCGGATATGCACGCTCATGCGGCATTGTCATGCCCGGCGATGCTGCCCTGCGGCGGCCGGCCTGCTACGCTTGCCGGATCGTTGATCCGGAATGACGTGATGAATCCCTTGCGGTGGAGTTTCCGCGCGCAGTTCCTGCTGGGCTTCCTGGCCTGCGCGGGCCTGCTGGCGTTCGCGATCTACATGCAGCTGCGGATGGGGCTGGAGCCCTGCCCGCTGTGCATCTTCCAGCGCATCGCCTTCGCCGCGCTGGGCGTGCTGTTCCTGCTGGGCGCGCTGCACGGTCCTTCCTCCCGCGGAGGCCGCAACCTCTATGGCGTGCTGGCCTTCATCGCGGCCGGCGTCGGCGCCGGCATCGCCGGGCGCCATGTCTACGTGCAGCTGCTGCCGAAGGAACTGGGCAGCAGCTGCGGCCCGCCGTTGAGCTTCCTCAGCGAGACCATGGGGCCGTTCGAGGTGTTCCGCACCGTGCTCACCGGTACCGCCGACTGCGGCAACATCGACTGGACCTTCCTCGGTCTGAGCATGCCAATGTGGAGCCTGGTGTGGTTCGCGCTGCTCGCCGCCTGGGCGCTGCATGCCGGCCTGCGCGCGCGCCGGACGCGCCTGTTCTGATTCCCCCCTGTATTCCCCCTGTATCCCTTCGCAGCAAACGGTAACTGCATGAACCTGTCCCAGTCCTTGTCCCCGGCCGCCTCCGCATCGCACTGGGCGCCGGACAGCTGGCGTGGGCGACCGGCGCTGCAGATGCCGACCTATCCCGATCCGCAGGCGCTGGAAACGGCGCTGGCGCAGCTGCGCCAGCTGCCGCCGCTGGTGACCTCGTGGGAGATCTTCGCGCTCAAGCAGCAGTTGGCCGAAGCGCAGGAGGGCCGGCGCTTCCTGCTGCAGGGCGGCGATTGCGCGGAGAACTTCGCCGATTGCGAGTCGGGCACGATCTCCAACCGGCTCAAGGTGTTGCTGCAGATGAGCCTGGTGCTGGTGCACGGGCTGCGCAGGCCGGTGATCCGGGTGGGCCGTTTCGCCGGCCAGTACGCCAAGCCGCGCTCGGCCGACACCGAGACCCGCGACGGGGTGACCCTGCCGAGCTACCGCGGCGACGTGATCAACGCGCCCGAGTTCACCGAGGCCGCGCGCGTGCCCGACCCGCAGCGCATGATCACCGCGCATTCGCGTTCGGCGCTGACGATGAACTTCGTGCGCGCGCTGATCGACGGCGGCTTCGCCGACCTGCACCATCCCGAGTACTGGAACCTGAGCTGGATGGGTTGCTCGCCGCTGGCGGCCGAGTACCAGAAGATGGTCGGCTCCATCGGCGATGCCGTGCGCTTCATGGAGACGCTGTCCGGCACGCAGGTGCACAACCTCAACCGCGTCGATTTCTACACCTCGCACGAAGCGCTGCTGCTGCCCTACGAGCAGTCGTTGACCCGGCAGGTGCCGCGCCAGCAGGGCTGGTTCAACCTGAGCACGCACTACCCCTGGATCGGCATGCGCACCGCGGCGCTGGACGGCGCGCACGTGGAGTACCTGCGCGGCGTGCGCAATCCGATCGCGATCAAGGTCGGGCCGTCGGTGCAGCCGGACCAACTGCTGCGCTTGATCGACGTGCTGAACCCCGAAGACGAGCCGGGCCGGTTGAGCTTCATCCATCGCATGGGCGCGGCGCAGATCGCGGAAAAGCTGCCGCCGCTGCTGGACGCGGTGAAGCGCGACGGCCGCCGCGTGCTGTGGGTGTGCGATGCGATGCACGGCAATACCGAGAGCACCAGCAACGGCTACAAGACCCGCCGCTTCGACAACGTGCGCCGCGAGGTGGAGATGTCGTTCGACCTGCACGCCGCGGCCGGCACGCGCCTGGGCGGCGTGCACCTGGAACTGACCGGCGAGGACGTCACCGAATGCACCGGCGGCGCGCGCGAGCTCACCGAGCTGGACCTGGAACGGGCCTACCGTTCGACGGTGGACCCGCGCCTGAACTACGAGCAGTCGCTGGAGATCGCGATGGCGATCGTGCGCAAGCAGGGCGGTTGATCGCGGCAGTGGATTTCCCCTTCTCCCCTCGGGAGAAGGTGCCCGCAGGGCGGATGAGGGCGAACGGCGTCAGCGACGTCTGAATCATCCGGGCTCCGTCTGGCCCTCACCCCAGCCCCTCTCCCGGCGGGAGAGGGGTTCGAGCAGCGGATTTTCCCTTCTCCCTTCGGGAGAAGGTGCCCACAGGGCGGATGAGGGCGAACGGCGTCAGCGACGCCCGAATCATCCGGGCTCCGTCTGGCCCTCACCCCAACCCCTCTCCCGGTGGGAGAGGGGCTCGAGCAGCGGATTTTCCCTTCTCCCTCGGGAGAAGGTGCCCTCAGGGCGGATGAGGGCGAACGGCGTCAGCGACGCCCGAATCATCCGGGCTCCATCTGGCCCTCACCCAACCCTCTCCCGGTGGGAGCGGGGCTTGATGCGCGCCCGCTCCTACGGAGGCGACTTGCCGCTGGCGAACGTCGGTGGCCTGCGCGCTCGGGTGAGTTGTTCGTAGGCGTAGCCCAGTTCCAGCAGGCGCGGTTCGCTCCAGGCGGTGCCCATGAACAGCAGCCCCAGTGGCAGGCCGTTGGCGTGGCCCATGGGGACACTCAGGCTCGGGTAGCCGGCCACGGCGGCGGCGCCATAGCTGCCGCCGGGATAGTCGTCGCCCTGGCCGAGCGTCGTGCGCCAGGCCACGCCGGTGGTGGGAGCGATCAGGACGTCGAGCCGGTCGGCGCGCAGCGTGGCATCGATGCCTTCGGGGCCGGCCAGGCGCCGCGCATTGCCGCGCGCGGTGATGTAGACCGAGTCGTTGAGCGTGCCGGTTGCGTTGGCCTCTTCCAGCAGTTCCTGGCCGAAGAAGGACAGCTCCTGCGACGCATGCGCATGGTTGAAGGCGATCAGCGCATCCAGCGAATCCACCGGCGTGCGCCATTGCCGGAAATAGCGGTTCAATCCGTTCTTGAACTCGTACAGCAGGACCGTCTGCTCGTCCTTCTCCCAGCCGTCCTCGCTGGGCAGCGCGGTCTCGACCACGGTGGCGCCGGCGGCACGCATCGCGACCACGGCCTGGTCGATGAGCGGCCTGATCTCGGTGCGTTCGGCCAGCGCGTTGCGCAGCACGCCGATGCGCGCGCCGCGCAGGGCATCGGGGCGCAGCCGGGCGCCGTAGTCGTACACGGCGCGCCCGGGCATGGCCGCGGTGGCGGGATCGGATTCGTCGCGGCCGGCCATCGCGCCGAGCAGCAGCGCGGCGTCGGCGACGCTGCGGGTCATCGGCCCGGCGGTGTCCTGGCTGAAGGAAATGGGGATGATGCCGTCGCGGCTGACCAGGCCCACGGTCGGCTTGAGCCCGACGATGCCGTTGACCGCCGCCGGGCAGACGATGCTGCCATCGGTCTCGGTGCCGACGGTGGCCACGGCCAGGTTGGCCGCGGCGGCCACGGCGCTGCCCGAGCTCGAACCGCAGGGATTGTGGTCCAGCGCATATGGGTTGCGGGTCTGGCCGCCGATCGCGCTCCAGCCCGAGGTCGAGCGGGTGGAGCGGAAGTTGGCCCACTCGCTCAGGTTGGTCTTGCCCAGGATCACCGCGCCGGCCTGGCGCAGGCGCTGGACCAGGAAGGCGTCGCGCCCTGGGCGGAAGTTCTTCAGGGCCAGCGATCCGGCGGTGTTGTGCATCGGCGTGGCGCCGATGTTGTCCTTGAGCAGGATCGGCATGCCGTGCAGCGGACCACGCACGCGGCCGGCGCGGCGCTCGGCATCGCGCTGGGCGGCTTCGCGGCGCGCGGCGGGGTTGATCTCGATCACCGCGCGCAGGGCGGGCCCGGAGCGGTCCAGCTGGGCGATGCGGCGCAAATAGGCGTCGGTGAGGGTGACGCTGTCCAGCTCGCCGGCGGTCATCCGCGCCTGCAGCTCGGCGATGTCCGCTTCCTGGTAGGGGAACGGCTGCTCGGCGGCCGGCGGATCGGCGACGGAAGGGCGCTGGCAGGCGCTGCACAGGGCGGCCGCCAGCAGGGGCAGGAGCAGCGGAAGACGCTTCGGGATCGGCGGCATGCCGGGCAGGCTATCGAGCCGTGCCGGCCTTGGCAAACGGGCTCAGCGCCGGGCCAGCGGGCGGCGCTTGCCGATGTCGCGGGCCAGTACCCAGACCACGAGCAGGTTGACGGCCAGCAGCAGCCACGAGGCCCAGCCGGGGTGGCGGACGATGGCGTAGACGTCAAGCGGCAGGTACAGCGCGGCGGAGATGCAGCCCAGCCACGAGGCCCAGGCCCTGGCCCGCCACAGGCCCCAGGCTTCCAGCACGCGCAGCAGGCCGTAGGCGACCAGGGCGACGGCGCCGACGTGGACGGTGTCGGGCGTGATCATGTCCAGCAGCGTGGAGAACGATCCATGCTCGGGATCGGCGCCGACGCGGCGGATCAGCGTATTGACGATGGTGCGCAGGGGAGCGGGCCCGGAGATCTCCAGACCCGCGGCGGCGAGGAAGGCCAGTACGGCCTTGACCGCTTCCAGCAGTGCGATGGCGGCAAGTCCCGGATGCGCGTGCGGATCCGGGTTGTAGGGCTTGCGCGCGGACAAGTCGATCAGCCGGCGCGGGAGGCGCGCTTGCGATCGCTCTCGGTCAGGAACTTCTTGCGCAGGCGGATTTCCTTCGGGGTGATTTCCACCAGCTCGTCGTCGTCGATGAAGTCCAGGGCCTGCTCCAGCGAGAACTTGATGGCCGGGGTCAGCTGGATCGCGTCGTCCTTGCCCGAAGCGCGCATGTTGGTCAGCGGCTTGGTCTTGATCGCGTTGACGGTCAGGTCGTTGTCCTTGGAGTGGATGCCGATCAGCTGGCCTTCGTACACGTTGTCGCCTTCGGCGGCGAACAGCTTGCCGCGTTCCTGCAGCGGGCCCAGCGAGTAGGCCGGCGTGGCGCCCGGGGCGTTGGCGATCATCACGCCGTTCAGGCGCTTGGCGATGGCGCCCTGTTCCTTCGGGCCGTAATGGTCGAACACGTGGAACAGCAGGCCCGAGCCCTGGGTCAGGGTCTTGAACTCGTTCTGGAAGCCGATCAGGCCGCGCGCCGGAATCTTGAAGTCCAGGCGCACGCGGCCCTTGCCATCGGATTCCATGTTCTCAAGCAGGGCCTTGCGGGTGCCCAGCTTCTCCATCACGCCGCCCTGGTGCTGCTCCTCGATGTCCACCACCAGTTGCTCGATCGGCTCCATCAGCTGGCCGTCGATTTCCTTGATGATGACCTCGGGGCGCGACACGGCCAGCTCGTAGCCTTCGCGACGCATGGTCTCGATCAGCACCGACAGGTGCAGCTCGCCGCGGCCGGAGACCAGGAACTTGTCGGCGTCCTCCAGCTGCTCGACCTTCAGCGCCACGTTGTGCACGGTCTCGCGTTCCAGGCGCTCCTTGAGCTGGCGGCTGGTCAGGAACTTGCCGCCGGACAGGTCCTTGTTGCCGGCGAACGGCGAGTTGTTGACCTGGAAGGTCATCGAGATGGTCG
>JAEWOJ010000007.1 GCA_023399815.1 Pseudomonadota bacterium
GCCACTGCCTGGGCGGCGGTACCGAGCTGGCGCTGGCCTGCCGTTACCGCGTCGCCTCCAATGACCCGTCCACCCGCATCGGCCTGCCGGAAACCCAGCTTGGCATCTTCCCAGGCTGGGGCGGCAGCGCGCGCCTGCCGCAGCTGGTCGGCGCGCCGGCGGCGATGGACCTGATGCTGACCGGCCGCACCCTGTCGGCCTCGGCCGCGCGCGGCATCGGCCTGGTCGACAAGGTCGCCGCGCCGGCGGTGCTGGTGGACGCGGCGGTGGCGCTGGCGCAGTCCGGCACCACCCGCCCGTTCAAGCAGCGCGCCACCGCGTGGGCGACCAACACCTGGCTGGCGCGCAGGATCCTCGCCCCGCAGATGGTCAAGCAGGTCGCGCGCAAGGCGAAGAAGGACCAGTACCCGGCGCCGTACGCGCTGATCTCGACCTGGGAACGCACCGGCGGCAGCGGCATCCAGAAGCGGCTGGACGCCGAGCGCCGCGCGGTGGTCAAGCTGGCCGGCACCCCGACCGCGCGCAACCTGATCCGCATCTTCTTCCTGACCGAACGGCTCAAGGCGCTTGGCGGAAAGGACTCCGGCATCAGCCACGTGCACGTGGTCGGCGCCGGCGTGATGGGCGGCGACATCGCCGCGTGGGCCGCCTACAAGGGCTTCGACGTCACCCTGCAGGACCGCGAACAACGCTTCATCGACCCGGCCATGACCCGCGCGCAGGCGCTGTTCGAGAAGAAGGTCAAGGACCCGGCCAGGCGTCCGGAGGTGGCGGCGCGGCTGAAGGCCGACCTGGCCGGCGACGGCGTGGCGAAGGCCGACCTGGTGATCGAGGCGATCATCGAGAACCCGGAGGCCAAGCGCGAGCTGTACCAGTCGCTGGAGCCGCGGATGAAGGCCGACGCGCTGCTGACCACCAACACCTCCTCGATCCCGCTGGTCGAGCTGCGCGGGCACATCGCGCACCCGGCGCGGTTCGCCGGCCTGCACTACTTCAACCCGGTGGCGCAGATGCCGCTGGTGGAGATCATCCACCACGACGGCATGGCGGCGGAGACCGGGCAGCGCCTGGCCGCGTTCTGCAAGGCGCTGGGCAAGTTCCCGGTGCCGGTGGCCGGCACTCCGGGCTTCCTGGTCAACCGCGTGCTGTTCCCCTACATGCTGGAAGCGGCCACCGCCTACGCCGAGGGCATCCCCGGCGCGGTGATCGACAGGGCCGCGGTGAAGTTCGGCATGCCGATGGGGCCGATCGAGTTGATCGACACCGTCGGCCTGGACGTGGCCGCCGGCGTCAGCAAGGAGCTGGCCCCGTTCCTTGGGCTGCAGGTGCCGGCGGCGCTGGCCACCGTGGAGCCGGGCAAGCGCGGCAAGAAGGACGGCCAGGGAATCTACAAGTGGGAGAACGGCCGCGCGGTAAAGCCCGAAGTGGCCAAGGACTACCAGGCGCCGTCGGACCTGGAGGACCGCCTGATCCTGCCGCTGCTCAACGAGGCGGTGGCCTGCCTGCACGAGGGCGTGGTGGCCGATGCCGACCTGCTCGACGCCGGGGTGATCTTCGGCACCGGCTTCGCCCCGTTCCGCGGCGGCCCGATCCAGCACATCCGCGCCACCGGCGCCGACGCGCTGGTGGAGAAGCTCAGGACCCTGCAGGCGCGCCATGGCGACCGCTTCGCGCCGCGCCCGGGCTGGGACATGCCGGTGCTGCGCGAACCCGTCGCCTGACCGTCCATCGACCTAGATGACGACACGACCGGGGCTGCATCGCAGCCCCGGTTTTTTATTGCCGCCATCCATGGGAACTGCTCCACGGAAAGCCTCGCGATGCGCGCCGCGCGGACCGGCCTGCCGTCCGATGCGTCGCCACCTGCGCATCGATTGACCCAAATCAAGGCAATCCGGCGCGCCTGGGCCGAATCTATCCCCGTCGCCCGGCACACCTTCGCGCCGGGCCGTGACGGCCCGGCCGCACGCAGCGTCCATCGCATCTTCCACAGGAGCAACCCCATGAAAACCTCGCGCCGCCTTCTCCTCGCCCTGGCCCTGATCGGTGCCGCCGGTGCGGCCCAGGCTGCCGGCAACTGCACCGTCTCGCTCAAGGGCAACGACGCGATGCAGTTCGATCTCAAGGAAGCCACCGTTTCGGCCGGCTGCGCCAACATCACCATCGAGCTGACCCACACCGGCAAGCTGCCGGCCACGGCGATGGGCCACAACGTGGTGGTCTCCACCACCGCCGACATGGCCGGCGTCAACCGCGACGCGATCCGCGCCGGCGTCGCCAACAACTACGTGCCCGCCGGCGATGCCCGGGTGATCGCCCACACCTCCCTGGTCGGTGGCGGCCAGAAGACCCAGGTCCGCTTCCCGGGCAACAAGCTCACCCCGGGCGGCGACTACAGCTTCTACTGCTCCTTCCCGGGCCACTCGGCCATGATGAAGGGCAAGCTGGTCGTCACCCGCTGACCCCCCGACTCCGCCACCCAGGCCCGGGCGATCCTGTCGCCCGGGCCTTCGCCATATCCGTTCGGGATGGCGGCCAAGGGCCCGTCGCGGCCCGCGGATGACCACAAACGCCCCGACCGCATTGATCCAAGTCAATGCCCGGGGTGCTCCCTACGGGGATGATTCCCCCGTTCAGACTGAGGATCAGGCCGCATGCAAAGCGTGCAGGGGACATACAACGACAAGGTGGTGCGCCAGTTCGCGGTGATGACCGTGGTCTGGGGCATCGTGGGGATGCTGGTGGGCGTGATCATCGCCGCCCAGCTCTATTGGCCGACACTGGGCGAGGGCATTCCCTGGCTCGGCTATGGCCGGCTGCGGCCGCTGCACACCAACGCGGTGATCTTCGCCTTCGGCGGCTGCGCGCTGATGGCCACCAGCCTGCACGTGGTGCAGCGCACCTGCCACGTCCGCCTGATCTCGGACAAGCTGGCGGCCTTCGTGTTCTGGGGCTGGCAGCTGGTGATCGTGGCCGCGGCCATCTCGCTGCCGCTGGGCTGGACCCAGGGCAAGGAGTACGCCGAACTGGAGTGGCCGATCGACATCCTGATCGCGGCGGTGTGGGTGGCCTATGCGGTGCTGTTCATCGGCACGATCGCAAAACGCCGGGTCAAGCACATCTACGTGGCCAACTGGTTCTACGCCGGCTTCATCCTGGCCATCGCCCTGCTGCACATCGTCAACAACATCTCCATCCCCGCCGGCCTGACCAAGTCCTACCCGGTCTACAGCGGCGCGGTCGATGCGATGGTGCAGTGGTGGTACGGCCACAACGCGGTGGGCTTCTTCCTGACCGCCGGCTTCCTGGGCATGATGTACTACTTCGTGCCCAAGCAGGCCGGCCGTCCGATCTACTCCTACCGCCTGTCGATCGTGCACTTCTGGGCGCTGATCGCGGTGTACATGTGGGCCGGCCCGCACCACCTGCAGTACACCGCCCTGCCCGACTGGGCGCAGTCGCTGGGCATGGTGTTCTCGCTGATCCTGCTGGCCCCGTCGTGGGGCGGCGCGATCAACGGCGTGCTGACCCTGTCCGGCGTCTGGCACAAGCTGCGCACCGATCCGATCCTGAAGTTCCTGATCGTGGCCGTGTCGTTCTACATGATCGCCACCTTCGAGGGGCCGATGATGTCGATCAAGACGGTCAACTCGCTGTCGCACTACACCGACTGGACCATCGGCCACGTCCACGCCGGCGCGCTGGGCTGGGTGGCGATGATCTCGATCGGCTCGATCTACGCGCTGCTGCCCAAGCTGCTGGGCCGCGAGCAGATGTACTCGGTCAAGGCCATCGACACGCACTTCTGGCTGCACACCATCGGCGTGGTGCTGTACATCGCCTCGATGTGGATCGCCGGCGTGATGCAGGGCCTGATGTGGCGCGCGACCAACGACGACGGCACCCTGACCTACACCTTCGTCGAGTCGCTCAAGTTCACCTATCCGTACTACCTGATCCGCCTCGGCGGCGGCCTGGTGGTGCTGAGCGGCATGTGCCTGATGGCCTGGAACGTGTGGCGTACCTGGCGTACCGCCCCCGCGATCGAACCGCAGCCGCTGCTGCCCGTCGACGCCTCCGAAGCGCGCATCTGAGGAGGAAGGAAGCCCATGAGCGAGAACAAGAATCCCCACGAGAAAGTCGAGAAGAACGTCGGCCTGATGGCCGTGCTGATCGCGGTGGCCGTGTCCTTCGGCGGCCTGGCCGAGATCGTGCCGCTGATGTTCCAGGCCGAGGCGATCAAGCCGCTGGATGGCGTCGAGCCCTACCCGGCGCTGGAACTGGCCGGCCGCGACATCTACGTCCGCGAGGGCTGCTACAACTGCCATTCGCAGATGGTGCGCACCCTGCGCTTCGAGACCGAGCGCTACGGCCACTATTCGCTGGCCGGCGAGTCGGTCTACGACCGTCCGTTCCAGTGGGGCAGCAAGCGCACCGGCCCGGACCTGGCGCGCGTCGGCGGCCGCTACTCCGACGCCTGGCACCGGGTGCACCTGGTCAATCCGCGCGACGTGGTGCCCGAGTCGAACATGCCCAGCTTCCCGTGGCTGGAGAAGAACGAACTGGACGGCGCCACTGTCGCCAGGCACATGGCCGCGCTCAAGGCGCTGGGCGATCCCTACACCGACGAACAGCTCGCCAGCGCGGCCGAGGACGTCAAGGGCAGGACCGAGCTGGATGCGGTCGTCGCCTACCTGCAGGGACTGGGGCGGCATGCGCCGCGGGGAGGCCAGCCATGATCTCCGGCATCGTCACCGCGCTGCTGCTGGTGCTGTTCATCGGCGGCTGGATCTGGGCCTGGAGCCCGAAGCGCAAGCGTGAATTCGAGGAAGCGGCGCACCTGCCGCTGGAAGAGGACAACGTGCAATACGGCAACGGGGGAGAGCGCAGATGATGAGCATGGGATGGACGTGGTACGTCATCGCCCTGGTTGCGCTGAACATCCTCGGCTGCGTGTGGCTGCTGTGGTGGACCGCGCGCCGCCGCCCCGGCGACCCCAAGCCCGACGACACGCTGCACACCTGGGACGGCGACATCACCGAGTACAACAAGCCGCTGCCGCGCTGGTGGATCAACCTGTTCTACCTGACCATCATCTTCAGCATCGGCTACCTGTTCTGGTACGGCGGCCTGGGCCGCATCCCCGGCTACAGCGGCTGGACCTCCCAGGGCGAGCACGCCAAGGAGAAGGCGGTCGAGGACGCCAAGCTGGAGCAGACCTTCAAGCCGTACGCCGGCCAGCCGATCGACCAGCTGGCCATGGACCCGAAGGCGCTGGCGCTGGGCCGTTCGATCTTCGGCAACACCTGCGCCACCTGCCACGGTTCCTCGGGCCAGGGCGCCATCGGCTACCCGAACCTGACCGACGACATCTGGCACTGGGGCGGTTCGCCCGAGCGCATCCTGGAGACGGTGCTCGACGGCCGCGAAGGCGTCATGCCCGAGTGGGGCACGGTGCTGACCGGCATGGGCGGCCCGGAAGCGGTGGATTACACCATCGCCTACGTGCGCACCCTGTCGGCGCCGGAGACGCTGCAGAACAACTTCATGGCCGCGCGCGGCAAGAAGCTGTACGACGGCGTCTGCGTGGCCTGCCACGGCGTGGACGGCAAGGGCAACCAGGACATCGGCGCGCCCGACCTGACCGACAACTACTGGCTCTACGGCAACAGCCGCGAAAGCCTGTACAAGACGATCACCGAAGGTCGCCACGGCAGCATGCCCGCGCACCGCGAACTGCTCGGCGAAACCCGCGTCCGCCTGGTCGCCGCCTACGTCTGGTCGTTGTCGCATAATCGGGCCGACACCCCGAACGGTGCGGGCGCAAAGTGACCGACTTCAGCGAGCCACGTTTCGACCATCCCCCACGCCCGCTGGCGCAGCGCGTGGGGGCCATCGCCTGGCCCAGCTTCTTCGCCGCCGGCGTGGCGACGATGGTGTTCTTCGCCTTCGTCGACCCGCTGGCGCTGCGCGACATGACCTTCCCCGAACTGCCCATCTCACGCGAGCTCGGCTACACGCTGGGCTTTGCCATGTTCTGGCTGGCGACCGCGTCCTCCAGCCTGTTCACCTGGATCCTGCTGCGACCCTCCAGCCGCTTCAATCGCGCCCTGCCCCCGGACCGCTGAGCGGCGGCTGCGACACTCCGTCGCTTTCCCGCCCGGCCCATCCACCGATACCGACCGCCCCACGCGCAGCAATCCGCCACGCCACGTCATGACCGTCATTTCCCCGTTCCCGCTTCCTCCCTCGCCGCCCGCCGCGGCCATCCCGGAACGCCTGCCATGAGCAAGCGCATTCCGCTGGATGTCGTGGACGAGCAGGGCAATTCGTTCTACGTCAGCGAGCGCAAGGTCTACCCGCGCGACGTCTCCGGGCGTTTCAACCGCCTGCGCGTGGCCGCGGTGGTGTGGCTGCTGGGCATGTACTACCTGTTCCCGTGGCTGTCGTGGGACGGCCGCCAGGCGGTGTTGTTCGACCTGCCGGCGCGCAAGTTCTACGTGTTCGGGCTGGTGTTCTGGCCGCAGGACTTTTTGTTCCTGGCGCTGCTGCTGATCATCGCGGCGCTGGCGCTGTTCTTCTTCACCGCCCTGTCCGGGCGCCTGTGGTGCGGCTACGCCTGCCCGCAGACGGTGTGGACCGAGACCTTCCTGTGGATGGAGCGCTGGACCGAGGGTGACCGCGCCAGGCGGATGAAGCTCGACGCCGGCCCGTGGACCCGCGAGAAGCTGCTGCGCAAGGGCGGCAAGCACCTGCTGTGGCTGCTGTTCGCGCTGTGGACCGGCTTCACCTTCGTCGGCTTCTTCACTCCGATCAAGGACCTCGGCGCACGCCTGCTGCCGTTCGACTGGGGCGGCTGGGAGACATTCTGGGTGCTTTTCTACGCGCTCGCCACCTGGGGCAACGCCGGCGTCCTGCGCGAGCAGGTGTGCAAGTACATGTGTCCCTACGCGCGCTTCCAGAGCGCGATGTTCGACCGCAACACCCTGCTGATCGCCTACGACCCCATGCGCGGCGAACCGCGCGGTCCGCGCAAGCGCGGCCTCGGCAGCGTGCTGGAGCGCGCGCGCGGCCTGCTGGTTCCGTCGCTCGCCTACGACTACGTGTTCCGCGCCGGCCGGCATCCGTCCGCCGCCACCCAGGCCGCGCACGCCAAGGGCACGATCACCTGGGACGGCGATCTCGGCGACGTCGCGCCGCTGCCGAAGTTCGCGCCCGAGGAACTGGGCGACTGCATCGACTGCACCATCTGCGTGCAGGTCTGCCCGACCGGCATCGACATCCGCAACGGCCTGCAGTACGAGTGCATCGCCTGCGGCGCCTGCATCGACGCCTGCGACGAAGTGATGGACAAGATGGGCTACCCGCATGGCCTGATCCGCTACTCCACGCAGAACGCCATCGACGGCAGACCCACCCGCGTGCTGCGCCCGCGCATCCTCGTCTACGGCCTGCTGCTGCTGGGCCTGTGCGGCGCCTGGGCGTGGGGCGTGACCCACCGCAGCGAGCTGATCGCCGAGGTGCTGCGCGACCGCAACGCGCTGTACCGCCAGTCCGCCGACGGCAGCATCGCCAACGACTACACGCTCAAGCTGATCAACAAGAGCCAGGAAACCCGGCGCTACCGCATCCGCCTGGAACCGGCCGATGCCGGCCTGCGCCTGGCCGGGCAGACCGACGTCCAGGCCGGTCCCGAGCAGGTGCTGCCGGTGGCCTTGAACGTGGTCGCCGATGGCGAAGTCAGCGGCCGCCGCGCCCTGCGCTTCGTGGTCGAACGCGAGGACGGCGGCGAGAAGCGCGTCGTCGAAAGCAGCTTCTTTGGTCCGGTGCAATGAACGAACAGTCGAAATCCCCCTGGCGCATCCCCGTGTTCTGGCTGGTGGTCGGCCTGCCGCTGCTGTCGATCGTGGCCGGCGTCGGCCTGGTGATCGTCGCGGTGCGCTCCGGCGGCGCCGACGTCGTGTCCGATCCGGTGCAGCGCGTGTCGCAGATCCAGACCACCGACCTCGGCCCGGACGAGGCGGCGAAGAAGCTCGGCCTGAGCGCGGTGCTGCGCGTGGAGGACGGCGTCATCGAGGTGCTGCCGGCCACTGGCCGGTTCGCCGCCGGCGGCACCCTGTACCTGGTGCTGGAGCATCCCACCCGCCAGTCCGCCGACCTGCGCCTGGAGCTGGCGCCGCAGGGCCCGGGCTGGCGCGCCGCGCAGGCGGTGGACGCCGAGCACGACTGGGTCGTGCAGTTGCGCGACGCCGACGGCCGCTGGCGCCTGCATGGCCGGCTGCCGCGGCAGCAGCATGCCGCGCGCCTGTCTCCCTCGCTGGGCGGCGGGGCCCCCTGAGCATCGCCGTGGTCGCCGATCCGGCCCGGTCGCCCGCAGGCAGTGCGGCCACCGGCACCTGCCACCACTGCGGCGAAGCCCTGCCGGCGCAGCCCTGCCTGATGGCGCTGGGCGGCAGCACGCACGCCTTCTGCTGCCACGGCTGCGCGGCCGCCGCCGAGTGGATCGCCAGCGCCGACCTGGACGGCTACTACCGCCTGCGCAGCGCCAACGCCGCGCGCGTCGGCGAGGACCTGCCCGACCTGGCGGTATGGGACCGCGCAGACGTGCAGGCCGAGCACAGCCACCCGGTCGACGGCGGCCGCGAGATCACCCTGCTCACCGACGGCATGCGCTGCGCCGCCTGCGCCTGGCTGATCGACCGCGCGCTGGCGCGCGAGCCGGGCGTGATCGACTGCGGCGCCAACGCCGTCACCGGCCGCATCCGCATCGCCTGGGACCCGGCGCGCACCGCGCTGTCGGCGCCGCTGCGGCGGCTGGCGATGCTCGGCTACCGTCCCTACCTGGCCGGCAGCGAGGCCGCCGAGCGGCAGCGCACCCGCGAGCGCCGGCGCTGGCTGCTGCGGCTGGGCATCGCCGGGCTGGGCATGCTGCAGGCGATGATGCTGGCCGAGGCGCTGTACCTGGACTTCGACAGCACCATGCCGGTGCCTACGCGCGATTTCTTCCGCTGGCTGACCTTCCTGCTGTGCACGCCGGTGGTGTTCTATTCCGGCTGGCCGTTCCTGTCCGGCGCGATGCGCGAACTGCGCGAGCGCCGCCTGGGCATGGACGTGCTGATCGCCAGCTCCACCCTGCTCGCCTACCTGGCCAGCCTGCTGGAAACCATCCGCGGCGGCCCGCACGTCTGGTACGACGCGGCGGTGATGTTCGTGTTCCTGCTGCTGGCCGCGCGCATGCTCGAACAGCGCGCGCGCAGCGTCGCCAGCGCCCAGGTCGATGCGCTGGCGCGTGCGCGCCCGGCCTTCGCCACCCGCGAACTGGCCGACGGCCGCCGCGAGGCGGTGCCGCTGGCCGCGCTGGCGATCGGCGACGTGGCCTGCGTGGCCGCCGGCGAAGCGGTACCGGCCGACGGCGTGCTGCTCGGCGATGGCGACGACGAGGCCTGGTTCGAGGAAGCGCTGCTGACCGGCGAATCGGCGCCGGTGCGCAAGCAGCCCGGCGCGCCGGTCTATGCCGGCACCGTCTGCCGCGAGCGCCCGGCGCGGCTGCGCGTCACCGGCACCGGCAGCGCCACCCGGCTGTCGCAGCTGGCGCGGCTGGTCGAGCAGGCGCAGGCGCATCGCCCCGCGCTGGCGCGGTTGGCCGACCGCATCGGCAGCCGCTTCGTGCTGGCGCTGCTGCCGGTGGCGCTGGCCGTGTTCGCCGGCTGGTGGCACTACCAGCCCGAGCGCGCGCTGGAAGTCACCCTTGCCCTGCTGGTCATCAGTTGCCCGTGCGCGCTGTCGCTGTCGGTGCCGGCGGCGCTGGCCACCGCGCATGGCGCGCTGGCCCGCATCGGCCTGCTGGCGGTGCGCCCGGACGCGATGGACACGCTGGCGCGCACCACCGACATCGTGTTCGACAAGACCGGCACGCTCAGCGATGGCCGTCCGGTGCTGGCCGCCACGCAGGTCCTGGAGGCCGGGCTGGACGAGGCCAGCGCGCTGGCCGTCGCCGCCGCGCTGGAACGCGACAGCGGCCATCCGCTGGCGGCGGCCTTCATCCGCGACGGCGTCGCCACGCTCCACGCCACGCAGGTCGAAACCGTCCCCGGGCGTGGCGTGCAGGGCATGGTCGACGGCCGCCACTGGCGCCTGGGCCGGGCCGATTTCGCCGCCGCGCGCGACGACGACGGCGCGCTGTGGCTGGGCGACGGCCAGCGCGCCAGCGCCTGCTTCGTGCTGGAGGAACGCGCGCGCGACGACGCCGCGCAGGCGCTGGCCGCGCTGCGCGCGCAGGGCCTGCGCGTGCACCTGGCCAGCGGCGACGGCGAGGCCGCGGTGCGGCGCTTGGCCGCGATGCTGGGGCTGGACGACGCGCATGCGCGGCAGTCGCCCGAGGACAAGCTGGCACTGGTGCGGCGGCTGCAGGCCGAAGGCCGGGTGGTGGCGATGGTCGGCGACGGCCTCAACGATGCGCCGGTGCTGGCCGGCGCCGACGTTTCCATCGCCATGGGCGAAGGCGCCTCGCTGGCGCACCGCGCCGCCGACCTGGTCACCACCGGCGGCGGCCTGCGGCGCATTCCCGCCGCGATCGCGCTGGCGCGCGCCACCCAGCGCATCATCCGCCAGAATCTGGCCTGGGCCACCGGCTACAACCTGCTGGCCCTGCCGCTGGCCGCGGCCGGCTGGGTCACGCCGTGGCTGGCAGCGCTGGGCATGGCCCTGTCGTCGCTGGTCGTGACCCTCAACGCCCTGCGCCTGTCGCGGGTCAAGACACCGATGGAGGCAGCCTGATGGCCATCCTGCTGATGCTGATCCCGATCAGCCTGGTCCTGCTGGGGCTGGCCGTGGCCGCCTTCGCCTGGGCGGTCAAGCGCGGCCAGTTCGACGATCTCGACACGCCGGCGCTGGACATCCTCGAGGACAACGACCGTCCCGCGCCGCCACCGCAGCGGGCCACGGACGCCGCCACCCGCACCGCGGACGAATCGCGCGGCGCTTGAACGTGCTGCCGCTGGACATCCCGGTCCTGACCGCCGCCTTCGTCGCCGGCCTGCTCGGCGGCCTGCACTGCGCGGTGATGTGCGGCGGCATCGCCACCGGTTTCCCGGCGATGGCGCCGGGCCGCGCCTTTAGCGTCGCCTGGCAGGCCAACCTCGGCCGCGTCGGCGGCTACACCCTGGCCGGCGCGCTGGTCGGCGGCCTTGGCGGCGGCCTCCTGCGGCTGGCGCGCAGCGATGCCCTGGCGCTGGGCGTGCGCGTCGCCGCCGGCGTCGCCCTGGTCCTGCTCGCGCTGCGCCTGCTCGGCCGCGGCGGCCGCCTCGACCTGCTGGCGCGTCCCGGCCAGCAACTGTGGCGGTGGTTGCGGCCGCTGCACCGGCACCTGCTGCCCGCCGACCGCGCCTGGCGGCGCCTGGCGCTGGGCGCGCTGTGGGGCTGGATGCCCTGCGGCCTGAGCCTGAGCCTGCTGAGCGTGGCCTGGCTGCAGGCCAGCGCCCTCGGCGGCGCGCTGGTGATGGCGGTGTTCGGCCTGGCCACGCTGCCGGTGATGCTGCCGCTCACCTGGTCCGGCGCGCGCATGGGCCGCTGGCTGCAGCGCCCCGGCCTGCGCGTGGCCATGGCCGGCTTCGTCCTCGCCGCCGGCCTGCTGACCATCGCCGCGCCCTGGTTGATGCAGGTGCCGGCCCTGCATGGCGTGCTGAGCGCGCTCGGCTGCCGGCCGTTGTCGTAGCCAGCGGCGCGTAGAAGCGCACAGGAGCATGTAGGAGCGACGCCAGTCGCGAGGGAGCTTTACCGGCACCTGATTAGCACGATCTTTCAGCATGAAAGACCGGCACATCGCGCAACGCCCGTTCCGTCCACGGTGGCAAGCGCACCGCAGCGACCAGCACCCCCGGGACCAGTTGAGTCAGGTCCCAGCACCGATTGAAGCGCCAGGCGGCCTCGGCCAGGTAGCGATGGGCCTATTTGCCGAAAGCGAAGGCGTGGTAGGCCCCGTCCAGCGAGCGCTTGAGGTTGCTCAGCACGACATTGACCCAACGGCTGTGGGGCTGCTCAGTGGCCTGCCGACGCTTGCCCGGCAATACCGTGTGCCGATGCCCGTGCTCGGCCAGCAGGACAAAGGCGCGGGTGCCATCGCTATACACCTGGCAGCCCGGCGCCAGCCGGGCCTGGCTCCATTGGCCGATAGCCGCCTTGGTGAAGCCGGCGACCGGATCGATGACCGCTTGCCGTGGCCGCCCCGAGGAAGTGGCCACGGCAATCAAAAAGGGCGCGTGTTCTCCGAGCCGCGCCCCGGCTTGCCGCCGTTGCGCTCCCCGCCCAGGTAGGCGTCGTCGAGCTGGACGATCCCCGACAGGCGCCGCCCGGCTTCCTGTTCATGCATGGCCTGCATCAGCTTGTGCTTGAGCCGCCAGGCGGCCGGATAGCTCACCCCCAGATGGCGCATCAGCTCCAACGCCGACAGGTTCGTCTTGCTCTGGCCAAGCAGGTACATCGCCAGCAACCACGTGCGCAGGGGCAGCTTGCTGTTGTCCATCACCGTCCCGGCACGCAGACTGCTCTGGTGGTGACACTGGCTGCACTGCCAGTAGCTGTGAGGCCCGCGACGGAAGCGGCTGTAGCGCTGGCCTCGACAATGCGGGCAGACGAAGCCTTCCGGCCAGCGCGCCTGCTCTACCGCCTGCTCGCACTGCGCTTCATCCCCGTACCGGGCCAGAAACGCCGGCAACGACAGTCCTGCCTGAAACTGCAAGCGATTCAATGCCATCTCATCGCTCCGAAGAGATGGATGACCCAGCTTGGCTTGAGCTCGTCGCAGAAGCTGCGAATGCGCTGAGAGTTCGTGCTAATCAGGTGCCGGTAAAGCCCCATCGCGAGTGGCGTCGCTCCTACAGGCCTGGCGGTTCACCTGCGCATTGTCCAAGCCCCATGGCAATGGCCGGCCTCCTGCTAGACGAAGTGCCAACCATGGATCGAGTTGTACCAAAGGCATGTATCCCCAACCGCGGAGGCCAGAACCGCGAGCAGCAAACGGCATCCGCGCATGGCGGCCAGGCTCCCGATGACGACGCCACGCATCCTCGATCAATGACGATGATCGTGGCTGTGGCTGTGGCTGTGGCTGTGGCTGTGGCTGTGGCTGTGGCCATGATCGTGGCCCGCCTGCGGCTTGCCGCCGGCGCAGTCGCCGCCGCAGTGCTCCATCTCGACCTGCAGGGTCACGTGGTCGATCTCGAACCGCTCGTACAGCATCCCGGCCAGCCCGCGCCGCAGCACTTCCGCATCCAGGCCGTCGATCATCACCACGTGCGCGGTCAGGGCCGGCGTACTCGACCCCAGCGCCCACACGTGCAGGTCATGGATGCTGGCGACGCCGGCGTGGCCGCGCATCGCCTGCTCCACGTCGGCCAGCACCATGCCCTTGGGCACGCCTTCGAGCAGTACGTTCAGCGCATCGCGCAGCAATACCCAAGTACGCGGCAGCACCCACAGGCCGATCAGCACGGCGAGGATCGGATCGACCAGGGTCCAGTCGGTGAAGCGGATGACCAGCGCGGCGGCGATCACCGCCAGCGAGCCGAGCATGTCGCTCCACACTTCCAGATAGGCGCCCTTGACATTGAGGCTCTCGCCGCTGCCGGCGCTGAGCAGGCGCATGGCGACCAGGTTCACCAGCAGGCCGAAGCCGGCCACCCACAGCATGCCGGCCGAGGCGATGGCCTGCGGCTCGCGGAAGCGCTCCACCGCTTCCCACAGGATGTACAGGCCCACCACGAACAGCAGGCCGCCGTTGACCAGCGCGCCCAGCGCTTCCAGCCGCGCGTAGCCATAGGTGCGGCGCGCATCGGGCGGGCGCCGGCTCAGGCGCACCGCGGTCAGCGCGATCACCAGCGCGAGCGCGTCGGTGGCCATGTGCGCCGCGTCCGACAACAGCGCCAGGCTGTTGGTCATGAACGCACCGACCACCTCGACCACGAGATAGGAAGACGTCAACGCCAGCGCCCACCACAGGGGCTTTTCGTGGCGGATCTCGCTGGGAAGGTGGTTGTGGTCGTGGCTCATCGACAGGCTCCTGCGGGACGCGCCAGCTTAGTCAGCCGGTTCCGGCGGAGACTATTACATCGCCGCCATCAGTCGGCGGGACAGGACCGCAACGGACCATCGCGTATTATGGAAAGCCGCGCGTCACCGCAACTCGCGCAGGCGCGCTTCCAGCGTCGCCCGCGACAGCTCGCCCATGTGCGCGCCGCGCAGGCGGCCGTCCGCATCGAAGAACAGCGTGGTCGGCAACGCGCGCGCACCGGTCCGGCGCATCAGTTCCGACTCCGGGTCCAGCAGGATGTTCTCCGGCACCAGCGCCTCGGCCCGCAGGTAGGCGGCGACATCGCCCGCCTCCTCGCCCTGGTTGGCGAACACGAAGCCGATCCGCGGGTGTTCGGCCTGCGCGCGCACCAGCGCGGGCATCTCGCGCCGGCACGGGCCGCACCAGCTCGCCCACAGGTTCACCACCAGCGGCTTGCCCGCATGCGTGGACAACGGCACCGGAACGCCCTGCGCATCGGCAAGCACGATGTCGGGCAGCACGAGGGTCGAGCGCTGCGCCGCGAACAGCGCCATGCCGCCGAGTGCCCAGAGCGCGGCGCCCGCGGCGAGTCCCAGCAGCACCGGCTTGCGCGGCGCATCGCGCCGCGTCCGCCACACCGCATGGGCCACCGCCACGAGCAGGCCGGCCCAGACCGAATAGCCGCCGTCGCCGAGGCGGATGATCGACAGCGGCTCGGCCAGGTAGTCGCCCGCATGCCACAGCACGTGCGCCAGCCGCGCACCGAGAACGCCGAGCAGGGAGGCGTCCACCACCACGGCGCCGGCACGGCGGCGCGCGCCTTCGGTGGCCGGCGCCGCGCCACGTGCGAACAGCCACGCGACGACCACGGCAAGCAGCGCGATCACCGCCATGAGCGGAAACGGACCGGCGCTCAATAAGGACATGGCAACGCTGCATCGAAGACGGGCCCGCGCTTCCGCCGCTCATGCGCGGTGGGACGCAGGCGGCTTACCGGATCACGCAAACGCGTGGCCCGCATGGCGCGCATCGAAGTAGTGGAAGCGTCGAGTGGCAACGGGACATGAACCGGCATGGACAGCCGCCCAACAGTAGCGGCAACAGCCGATAATGTCGCTCCTCCCGACGTCGCCGCGCCCGCCTGATGACACTTGCCCATCCTTCTCCCGCCGACAACGACGATCACGGCCTCGCCGCCGCCTGGCGCAGGAGCCTGGCCGATGCCGGCCCCGATGCGGCACGGGTGCTGTCCGCGGTGGCCGCAACGGAGGGCGCCGCGATGGCCGTGCACTTCTACCAGGTGATGATGGACGACACCCGCGCCTCGCGCCTGCTCTCGCACGACCAGGTGCGCACGCGCCTGCAGCCGGCGATGCAGCGCTGGGTGTCCGACCTGCTGCACGCCACGCCCGACAACGTCGAAGGCCTCATCGCCGCGCAGCGCATGATCGGCGACGTCCATGCCCGCGTCGGCATTCCGGTGGACCTGGTGACGCGCGGCACCCGCGTGCTCAAGCAGCGGCTGTTCCGGTCCA
Source organism: Pseudomonadota bacterium (assembly GCA_023399815.1). Classification (GTDB taxonomy): domain Bacteria; phylum Pseudomonadota; class Gammaproteobacteria; order Xanthomonadales; family Xanthomonadaceae; genus Stenotrophomonas. Next base: position 15,583 of record JAEWOJ010000007.1, read on the forward strand.
TCGCCACGCTGGCCGGGCATGGCGAGGCCGCGCATGCCGCCGTCGCCAGCCTCACCGCCTCGTTCGACATCGCGCTGGAAGGCATGACCCTGGCCTATTCCAATGCGCGCGAGCGCTCCACGCGCACGGACGCGGCCTACCGCCTGTTCTCGCTGGTGCAGAACGTCGGCACCGAGCGCGAACGCCAGCGCGCGTTGCTGCTGGACTGGGAGAACACCTTGCTCTACGCGCTGGCCAGCCAGTGCGACACGCTCGGCTTCCAGTCGCTGGCCCGCTCCGAGTTCGGCCTGTGGCTGACCCACAAGGGCATCCCCAGCTTCGGCGAAAGCGCCGAGACACGGCAGGCCTGCAGTCTCGTCGCGGAAGTGGACCTGGTACTGCAGCAGGCGCTGCGCGAGGAAGGCGACCCGCGTGCGCGCGCCGCGCAGCTGCAGGACATCCGCACCCGCGTCGGCCAGATCCGCAACCTGCTGGGCATGCTGTTCGAGCGCATCGGCGAACTCGACGCCGGCTGCGATGCGCTGACCAACCTGCTCAACCGCCGCTTCCTGCCCACCGTGCTGCGTCGCGAGATCGACCTGGCCGAAAAGTCGCAGGGCAGCTTCGCGGTGCTGCTGCTGGACCTGGACCACTTCAAGGCGATCAACGACGCGCACGGCCACGAGGCCGGCGACCGCGCGCTGCAGCACGTGGCCGGCATCCTCGGGCAGCTGACCCGGGGCAGCGACTACGTGTTCCGCTACGGCGGCGAGGAGTTCGTCGTGGTGCTGGTGGCGGTGGACGAACCGCAGGCGCTGGCGATCGCCGGCAACCTGTGCCGGCGCGTGTCCGAATCGCCGGTGGCGCTGGCCGATGGCGGCTCGCTGGACATCACCGCCAGCATCGGCGTGGCCCTGCATGACGGCCATCCGGACTACGAGCGCGTCATGGCCCGCGCCGACGCCGCGATGTACCAGGCCAAGAAGCGCGGCCGCAACTGCGTGGTGCTGGCCGACGCGACGCTGCCGGACGCCCCGGGCAGGGCCGCGCTGCAACGCGGCCGCGCACAGGACCGATGACACATGCTTCCGGCGCGGCCGCGGGCATAGCATCGCGCCGGTCTTCCGCCGTTCCAGGAATGCCCGATGCCTGACGCCCGCGCTCCGCTCCGCCGCCTGCCCCTGCTGCTCCTCGCGCTGCTGGCCTTGCAGCCCGCCCTCGCCCGCGAGGTCGCCGCGCCGGCCGAGCACGTCGATGCCGATGGTCCCTACGTGTTCCGCGAGGATGGCCGCCTGCGCGCGCGCTGGATCTGCGACGACGCGGTGCAGGAGCAGGCATGGGACGCCGCGCAGGCCACGGTGCCGGTGCGCTGCGGCTATCCGCATCCGGTGGCGGTCGCACTGCCGGCGCAGGCAACCACGGCCGTGCTGCCGCAGGCGCCGCGCATCGTCGCCGTGTCCGACATCCACGGCCAGTACGGCCTGCTGGTGAAGCTGCTGCGCGCCAATGGCGTCATCGACGCCGGCGACCGCTGGGCGCTGGGCCGCGACACGCTGGTGATCGCCGGCGACGTGTTCGACCGCGGCCCGCAGGTCACCGAGGCGTTCTGGCTGCTGTACGGCCTGCAGCAGCAGGCGGCCGCGGCCGGCGGCGCGGTGCACTTCGTGCTCGGCAACCACGAGACCATGGTGCTGTACGACGACCTGCGCTACGTCAATCCCAAGTACCTGCGCAGCGCGCAGCTGCTCGGCCGCAGCTACCCGCAGCTGTACGGCGCCGACTCGGTGATCGGGCAGTGGCTGCGCACCCGCCCGGTGCTGCTGCGCATCGGCGACACCCTGTTCCTGCATGGCGGCATCTCGCCCGAGGCGGTGCGGCTGGCGCTGGACCCGGCCGCCACCAACGCCGCCTACCAGGCCTCGCTGGGGCGGCCCAGGGACGCGATCAAGGCCGATCCGGCCACCGCTCCGCTGTACGACGGCAAGACCAGCCCGATCTGGTACCGCGGCTATTTCGACGGCCGCCTCGACACCGCCGGCGTGCAACAGGTGCTGGACCAACTGGGCCTGAAGCGCATCGTCGTCGGCCACACCTCGATGCAGCACGTGAGCAGCTTCCATGGCGACCGCGTCATCGCCATCGACAGCAGCATCAAAAAGGGCGAGAACGGCGAACTGCTGTTCATCGAGGACGGCAGGCTCAGCCGCGGCCTGCTCGACGGCAGCCGCGTGCCGCTGGCCGAGGGCGTGCTGGAAGCGGACGACTGAACCGCTAGAATCCTCCGCCCCACGCGGGCCGCGCCGCCCGCACATCGCCACTTTCCAGGTTCCGCATGTTCCCCCATTCCCAGTCCGTCACCGCCGGCCTCACCCGCGCGGCCATCTTCCTTGTCGTCACGCTCAAGCCCGATGCGGCCGCCGCCGCACGCGGCCGCGCCCTGTGCGGCGACGTCGCCACGCTGGTGCGCTCGGTCGGCTCGCGCGTGCTCGACGGCAGGTTGTGCTGCGTGGTGGGCGTGGGCTCGGACGCCTGGGACCGCCTGTACGGCGCGCCACGGCCGAAGGAACTGCATCCGTTCGCCGAAATCGACGGCAAGCACCGCGCCGTCGCCACGCCCGGCGACCTGCTGTTCCACATCCGCGCCGAGCGCATGGACCTGTGCTTCGAGCTGGCCACGCAGCTGATGGCGCGGCTGGGCGATGCCGTGGCCGACGCCGACCAGGTGAGCGGCTTCGGCTATTTCGACAGCCGCGACCTGATCGGCTTCGTCGACGGCACCGAGAACCCGGCCGACGACGAAGCCCGCGAAGCCGCCCTCGTCGGCGACGACGACCCGGACTTCGCCGGCGGCAGCTACGTCGTCACCCAGAAATACCTGCACGACCTGCAAGGCTGGAACGCAGTGCCGGTGGCCGAGCAGGAACGCATCGTCGGACGCACCAAGCTGGACAACATCGAGCTGGACGACGACGCCAAGCCCAGCTACGCGCACAACGCCCTGACCAACATCGTCGAGGACGGCAGGGAACTGAAGATCCTGCGTTGCAACATGTCCTTCGGCGACGCCGCCAGGGGCGAGTACGGCACCTTCTTCATCGGCTACGCCTGCACGCCGACGCGCATCGAGAAGATGCTGCGCAACATGTTCATTGGCAACCCGCCGGGCAACCACGACCGCCTGCTGGATTTCAGCCGTGCGGTCAGCGGCAACCTGTTCTTCGCGCCGCCGTCCGGCTTTCTCGAGGCAGCCGCGGAGTAAGCCCCGCGCCCAGCGGGCGGCGCCGCACGCGGCAGCCCGGTTCGTCGCCGGCGGCCGCGCCCCGTATCATGGGCCATCCATGCACCACGCCCGCGCCGCCCCCATCGGCGGCACGGGCCATCCGCCGGAAGCCAAGCACTTGCAACACGCCGAACCCACCAAGAAGGGCCGCCAGGACAACGGCGCGGTCGAACACACCCCGCTGATGAAGCAGTACTTCGCGGCCAAGTCCGACCATCCGGACCTGCTGCTGTTCTTCCGCATGGGCGATTTCTACGAGCTGTTCTACGACGACGCGCGCAAGGCCGCGCGCCTGCTCGACATCACCCTGACCCAGCGCGGCAGCTCCGGCGGCGCGCCGATCCCGATGGCCGGCGTGCCGGTGCATGCCTACGAGGGCTACCTGGCGCGGCTGGTGGCGCTGGGCGAATCGGTCGCCATCTGCGAGCAGATCGGCGACCCGGCGCTGGCCAAGGGCCTGGTCGAGCGCAAGGTGGTGCGCATCGTCACCCCCGGCACCGTCACCGACGAGGCGCTGCTGGACGAGCGCCGCGACACGCTGCTGATGGCGGTCTCGCGCAGCAAGGCCGGCTACGGCCTGGCCTGGGCCGACCTGGCCGGCGGCCGCTTCCTGGTCAACGAGGTGGAGACCGACGACGCGCTGGAGGCCGAACTGGCGCGGCTGGAACCGGCCGAGCTGCTGGTGCCGGACGAGGACAACTGGCCGGACTTCCTGCGCCAGCGCAGCGGCGTGCGCCGCCGCGCGCCGTGGCTGTTCGACGCCGACAGCGGCCGCCGCCAGCTGCTGGCGTTCTTCAAGCTGCACGACCTTTCCGGCTTCGGCATCGACGACAAGCCGCGCGCCACCGCCGCGGCCGGCGCCCTGCTCGGCTACGTCGAGGAAACCCAGAAGCAGCGCCTGCCGCACCTGACCGCGATCGCGATGGAAACCGCCGGCGAGGCGATCGCGATGAACGCCGCCACCCGCCGCCACCTGGAACTGGACACGCGCGTCGATGGCGACACCCGCAACACCCTGCTGGGCGTGCTCGACAGCACGGTCACGCCGATGGGCGGACGCCTGCTGCGGCGCTGGCTGCACCGTCCGCTGCGGCTGCGCGAGGTGTTGCAGCAGCGCCACCATGCGGTGGCGACGCTGATCGACCGCGGCGCCGACGCCGACCTGCGCGAGTCCTTCCGCGCGCTCGGCGACATCGAGCGCATCCTCACCCGCATGGCGCTGCGCTCGGCGCGCCCGCGCGATTTCTCCACCCTGCGCGACGGCCTGGGCATGCTGCCGGCGATCCGCGCTGTGTTGTCTCCTTCCCTTGCGCCAGCAGGGGGACGCCGGGAGGGGGAAGCTTCAAAGCGCGACGAGGCAACCCCTCCCCAACCCTCCCCTGCTGGCGCAAGGGAGGCGCTCGATTCCCCACGTCTGCAAGCCCTGTGTGCCGAACTCGGCTCGCACGACGAGAGCGCGCGGCTGCTGGCCGGCGCCATCGCCGAACAGCCGCCGCTCAAGCTGTCCGACGGCGGCGTGATCGCCGAGGGCTTCGACGCCGAACTGGACGAACTGCGCCGGCTCTCGACCCACGCCGACCAGTTCCTGATCGACCTGGAAGCGCGCGAACGCGAGAGCAGCGGCATCCCGACGCTGAAGGTCGGCTACAACCGCGTGCACGGCTACTACATCGAGATCAGCAAGGGCCAGGCCGACAAGGCCCCGGTGCACTACACCCGTCGCCAGACCCTGACCAACGCCGAGCGCTACATCACCGAGGAACTCAAAGGTTTCGAGGACAAGGTGCTGTCCGCGCGCGAGCGCGCGCTCTCGCGCGAGAAACTGCTTTACGAAGGCCTGCTCGACACCATCGGCCAGCACCTGGAGCCGCTCAAGCGCTGCGCCGCCGCGTTGAGCGAACTGGACGTGCTGGCCTGTTTCGCCGAACGCGCGCAGGCGCTGGACTGGTCGCAGCCGGAGCTGGACACCGCACCGTGCCTGCGCATCGATCGCGGCCGTCACCCGGTGGTGGAAGCGGTGCGCGAGCACCCGTTCGAGCCGAACGACCTGGACCTGCACCCCGAACGGCGCATGCTGGTCATCACCGGCCCGAACATGGGCGGTAAATCCACCTACATGCGGCAGAACGCGCTGATCGTGCTGCTGGCCCACATCGGCAGCTTCGTGCCGGCCAGCCGCGCGGTGATCGGCCCGATCGACCGCATCCTGACCCGCATCGGCGCCGGCGACGACCTGGCCAAGGGCCAGTCGACCTTCATGGTCGAGATGGCCGAGACCAGCTACATCCTGCACCACGCCACCGCGCACTCGCTGGTGCTGATGGACGAGATCGGCCGCGGCACCTCCACCTACGACGGCCTCGCGCTGGCCGACGCGGTCGCGCGCCACCTGGCGCACAGCAACCGCTGCTACACGCTGTTCGCCACCCACTATTTCGAGTTGACCGCGCTGGCCGACGAGAGCGTCGAAGGCGGCGCCAGCGGCATCGCCAACGTGCACCTGGACGCGGTGGAGCATGGCGAGACGCTGGTGTTCATGCACGCGGTGAAGGACGGCCCGGCCAACCGCAGCTTCGGCTTGCAGGTGGCGGCGCTGGCCGGCCTGCCCAGGGCCACCGTGGCGCAGGCACGGCGGCGGCTGGCGGAACTGGAGCAGCGCGGCGGCGAAAGCCAGAGCGCGACGGTGGCGCCGCAGGCGTTGGACGCCCCGCAGCAGTTCGGCCTGTTCGCACCGGCAACCTCGGCGGCGCTGGATGCGCTGCAGGCCATCGACCCGGACGAACTGACGCCGAAGCAGGCGCTGGAAGCGCTGTACCGGATGAAGTCGCTGCTGTAAGCGGGCTTCCGGCGCGGGCCCGGGCAAGGCCGTATCGGATTGGCACGGTGTTTCGGCTCTTGCCCCTCCCCTTGCCCGCGAAGCGGGCAGGGGGAGGATGGGAGGGGGTGCTCTGCTCATCGCGAACATCCAAAGCACCCCTCCCTGGCCCTCCCCTTCGTGCGCTGCACGAAAGGGAGGGGACGATTCCTGACCGCTGGAACAGTGTGCCGATCCGATACGGCCCTACCCCGCCCGCGCTCCACGCCGCCCCTACCGGGCAGACCGCGCACATAGGCCCCGGGCATCGTCATCGCAGGCGCGATAGCCGATATCCAATGGCCCTTTGATCGCAATCAATGTCGCCGCTTTCCCGCGCTGCTGTCATGGCCTTGACCCGCCCGCCGCTGGAGGCCAGCCATGACCATGCTCCGCCGCACCCCGCTCGTTCTCGCGTTCGCCCTGCTGGCTGCCTGCTCCGCCGACAGGCAGGCGCCACCGGCCAACGCGGCTGCCGCTGCGCCGGCCGTCGCCGATGACGCAGGCGACGAACTGCTCGCCACCGCCCGCGCGCTCTTCGCGCCGATCCCGGACGAGGTCGCCGAGGTCCACGGCAAGCCGGTCGGCGCCGAGCAGGTGGCGCTGGGCCACAAGCTGTTCTTCGAGCCGCGCATCTCGCGCAGCCACGTCATCAGCTGCAACACCTGCCACAACGTCGGCACCGCCGGCGCGGACAACATCCCCACCTCCATCGGCCACGGCTGGCAGAAGGGACCGCGCAATTCGCCGACCGTGCTCAACGCGGTGTTCAACGCCGCGCAGTTCTGGGACGGCCGCGCCGCCGACCTGGCCGAGCAGGCCAAGGGCCCGGTCCAGGCCAGCGTGGAGATGAACAACACGCCCGGGCGCGTGGAAGAGACCCTGCGCAGCATTCCCGAATACGCGGCCGAGTTCGCCGCGGCCTTTCCCGGCCAGGCGCAGCCGGTGAACTTCGACAACATGGCGCGCGCCATCGAGGCGTTCGAGGCCACCCTGGTCACGCCCGATTCGCGCTTCGACCAGTTCCTCGCCGGCAAGGCCAAGCTGGAGGAACAGGAACGACACGGCCTGTCGCTGTTCATCGACAAGGGCTGCATCGCCTGCCATGCCGGCGTCAACGTCGGCGGGCAGGCCTACTATCCGTTCGGCGTGGTGAAGCGGCCGGGCGCGGACATCCTGCCGCCAGGCGACAAGGGCCGCTTCGCGGTCACCAACACCGCCAGCGACGAATACGTGTTCCGCGCCGCACCATTGCGCAACGTCGCGCGCACCGCACCCTACTTCCACAGCGGCGAGGTGTGGGACCTGTCCGAAGCGGTGGCGATCATGGGCAACAGCCAGCTGGGGCAGGCGCTGGAGGCCGACGAGGTGCAGGCCATCGTGGCCTTCCTGCAGACCCTGACCGGACGCCAGCCGCGGGTCGAACTGCCGCTGCTTCCACCAAGCAGCGCCAGCACCCCGCGCCCGGAGTGAGGCGGCAGGTCGGGGTTGCATCCCCGACGCGCGATGTCCGGCACCCTGCATGGTCGAGGAGTAACCTCGGCCTACAGGTAGATGCGAGCTCGGGACTACATGTGGCTTCACCGGAAAAGCGTCATGCGGGGCAAGGAAGCACTTCGCCTCTCCCCGTCCTTTCACGTCGCGCATCAGCCGTTTCCAATGTGCCCACGGCAACCACCACCAATAGATTCAACCTATCAATACAGGTGAATCATTCGATTATCCTTTTCATGCGACCGTGGCTACAGTCCTGTCATAACGACGTGCAACACCTTCATCCACACCAGCCAGCCGGAGCCAGCCATGAGCAACGACAGCAAGCCTACCTGCCCGTATCACAGCGCCCCTTCGCCGCAGCAGGCCGCGCAGGAGCAGCGCGAAACCAGCACCACCCCGGCACAGAAGCACGGCGACGATCCGGTGACGCCGTTGACCACCGCTTTCGGCGCGCCGGTGGTGGACAACCAGAACAGCAAGACCGCCGGCCCGCGCGGGCCGCTGCTGATGGAAGACGTGTGGCTGCTGGAGAAGCTGGCCAACCTCAACCGCGAGGTCATTCCCGAGCGGCGCATGCACGCCAAGGGGTCGGGCGCGTTCGGCACCCTCACCGTCACCCATGACATCAGCCGCTACACCCGTGCCAGGATCTTTTCGGAAGTGGGCAAGAAGACCGAGATGTTCGCCCGCTTCACCACCGTGGCCGGCGAGCGCGGCGCAGCCGACGCCGAGCGCGACATCCGCGGCTTCGCGCTGAAGTTCTACACCGAGGAAGGCAACTGGGACCTGGTCGGCAACAACACGCCGGTGTTCTTCGTGCGCGACCCGCGCAAGTTCGCCGACCTCAACAAGGCGGTCAAGCGCGACCCGCACACCAACCTGCGCAGCGCGCGCAACAAC
>JAEWOJ010000134.1 GCA_023399815.1 Pseudomonadota bacterium
GGGCTTCAGCGGCAACCCCCCACCGCGCACCATGGTGCGCTCCTACGAGGGTTAGGGCCGCCAGTAGCCGTTGGCCGCGGCCACCGTCTGGAAGTTGATGGCCACGACCTGCGAGGCGGCGGTGAGCCCGTCGGCGGAATCGGCGTATTCCGGGCGCAGCTTCTGCAGGATGGACAGGTCCGGCTGCGTGTACCTGACGCCACGGCGGCTCAGCTGGAGGGCAAGCTCGAAGCCTTCCTGCGGCGTGGCGGTGATGAGCGTGTCGAGCCAGTGGTCGGTCATCGCGGCGGTCTCCTGTAGTGGGTGCGGGCAGGCGACTGTGCGATGCCTTCGGCCGTGCCATCTTGACCGGGATCAAGCCGGGCGCGTGCGCGAAGTCGCCGGCCTGCTCCTGCGCGCTGCGCGCGGCTCAGCCCTCATCGTGCTCGTACTCGATCACCAGCCCGCGCTCGCGCGCCAGCAGTTCCACCGCCTGCCGGACCTTCTGCGCGGTGGCGGCATTGCCGACTTCCACTTCCAGTTCGTGGACGCCGGGGCCGATGTCGTCGGACAGCCCGGCCGAACTGGAATCCTCGTCGTCCATGTGCGGCATCAGGTCGTCGGTTTCCTCGACGTGCTCGATGCCTTCCAGACCGTGCAGCAGGTCGCTCACGGCCAGGGCGTCGTCGGCACTGCCGGTGATGCGGATGCGCAGCAGGGACATGGCGGTCTCCGTTGGAAGGGGTGTCCAGCCTGCGCAGCCATCGGGCAAGGAGGCGTGAAGCACGATGATGCGTACGCGACGACGCCTCGCGCGGTGCCGCTCACGGCAGTCGTCGTCGTACCGGGCCATCGGGCGTTTGTCAGCGGGCCCGGTTGGGCGGATGCTTGCGCTCCACTAGCGGAGGGATGTCCATGGCGTGCAGGGTGCGGGCGGGAAAGAGCAGGGTATCGAGGGAGGTCGCACGATGAGCGGCGCAACGCAGGCGCCGGCCGTGCGCGACTGGTCCACGCCACTGGAACTGCTGGGCCTGGGCATGGTCTGGGGTTCGTCGTTCCTGTTCATGCGCATCGCGGTGCCCGACTTCGGGCCGTACGCGCTGGTGGAAGTGCGCCTGCTGCTCGGCGCCCTGGTGCTGATGCCGTTCCTGTGGCGCGCACGAGCGCAGTTCCCGGCGCGGCGCTGGCTGTGGCTGGCGCCCATCGGCCTAGTCAACTCGGCGCTGCCGTTCGTGCTGTTCGCGTGGGCGGCGGAGCGCGCGCCGGCGGCGATCGGCGCGATCTGCAACGCGATGACGGTGCTGTTCGCCGCGCTGATCGCTTTCCTGTTTTTCGGCGAGAAGATCGGCCCGCGCCGCGCGTTCGCGTTGCTGGTCGGATTTTCCGGCGTGGTGGTGCTGGCCACGGCGAAGGTCTCGGGCCTGGCGATCGGCGCGGCGGTGGTGGCCGGCACGGTGGCGGCGCTGCTCTACGGGCTGGGCGCCAACCTGGTCCGCCGGCACATGGCCGGCCTGCCGCCGGCCGCGTCGGCGGCGGCCACGCTGGGCTGCGCGTCGCTGTGGATGCTGCCGATGGCGTTGAGCCACTGGCCGCGGCAGCCGGTGCCCGCGGCCTCGTGGGCCAGCGCCATCGCGCTGGGCGTCCTCTGCACCGGCCTGGCGTTCCTGGTGTTCTACCGGCTGATCGGCCGGGTCGGACCCTCACGCGCGGCCACCGTCACCTACCTGATCCCGCTGTTCGGCGCACTGTTCGCCTGGCTGTTCCTCGGCGAGCCGGTGACCGTGCAGATGCTGATCGCCGGCGGCCTGATCCTGGGCAGCGTGGCGGTGAGCCAGCGCTAGGCATCGGTCGCTGGCGTGCGGTGGCGGCCAATGGCCGGCACCGGGCCGGCACCGCTTCCGCGCCGCGCTGCGCGGCGCTCAACGCACCGGCAGCGGGATGTTGCACAGGTCGATGTGGCCGGCCGGACGCTTGTAGAAATCGTCGCGGCGATTGCGGCGGGCTTCCACCGCATCGGCGAAGGTCCTGGAGTCGGGGCGGAGCACCCGCAGCGGCGTGCGCTGGTCGGCCGGCACGTCGCTGGCCAGGCGGATCGACCCGATCGGCGTGCGCTGCACGGCGTCCTCGTAGAAGCCCATCGGCTCGGGCCCGCGCTTGATCGCGCTGAGCAGTTCCATGCCCTTGAGCACGCGCCCGACCAGGGTGATGTTGCGGTCGAGCTGGCGCGGCGACTGTCCGGTGACGACGTACAGCTCGGCGCCGATGCTGCTGTCCTCGTCGTTGTTGCGGCCGGCGCCGACCGCGCCGTAGCAGTGCGCCAGCCAGGTGTGTTCGCCATCGCTGGCCACGGCGAAATCGCCGACGAAGCCGGTACGCGCCGCCCAGCCGTCGCGATCGGGCAGGGCAGTGAAGGACAGCCCGCGCGAGGGCCGCTGGAATTCGGCCGGCAGGTGGGTCCTGGCGCTGCCCAGCGGCCGCGCCTTGGCCGGGTCGTCGCCGTCGGCGTCGCCGAACTGGACCACGAAGTTGTCCTGCGCGCGGTAGATGCTGGTGCCGTTCCAGAAGCCTTCGCGCGCCAGGGTGCGGATGTTGCCGGCGTGCTCGGGCGCGAACTCCGGCGCCAGTTCGATGATGACGCGGCCGGCCTCCAGGTCCATGTACAGCAGGTTCTCGGCGGCCGGCGCGTGCCAGTCGCTGTCCGGCGAGGCGGCGAGGATCTCCTGCACGCTGCGGTACTTGGCCGGCGCATCGGCGGCCAGTACCGGCAGCGGGGACAGCATCAGGGCCAGGGCCAGCAGGGTCGGGCGTAGCGTCATCGGGCGCGTTCCGTGATCGGGGTGTGGGCCGATTCTGCGGGATGGCCCGGTGCCGCCGCCAGACCATGACGGGAGTGGGGTGACTACCGGCACATCCGCTATAGCGAAGTTGGTAATAGTGTTTGCTTCAGGCTAGTTGGCAGGAGCAAGGCCATGGGCGACCTCGAAGCCCACCTCCGCAAATTCCAGAAGGAACTCAGTTCCGGCACGGTGTCGCTGGCGTTGCTGGCGGTGCTGGCCAAGGCGCAGGAGCCGCTGTACGGCTACCTGATCGCAAAGGCGCTGGAGCGCACCGGCGACGGCGTGCTCAGCGGCAAGCAGAGCGCGCTGTACCCGGTGCTGCGCAACCTGGAAGGCGCCGGCCTGCTGGAAAGCCATGTCGAGCCGTCGGTGGCCGGACCGCCGCGGCGCTATTACCGCATCAATGATCAGGGGCGTGCCGTGCTGCGGCAGTGGATCGCGGCCTGGAATGCCACCCGGGACTCGCTGGAGTCCGTACTGGAGGGAGTCGAACGATGAACAACGAGACGAATGCGCGGCCGCTGCCGACCACGATTCCCGAATACCTGGACCAGCTGCGCGCGGCGCTGGCCGGCGCCGATCCGGCGATGATCCAGGACGCGCTGTACGACGCCGAGGAATACCTGCGCTCGGAACTGGCCGAGCAGGCCGGCAAGAGCGAGGCCGAGGTGATCGCGGGGGTCGCCGGCAGCTATGGCGCGCCGGAGGAGGTGGCCGAGATCTACCGCGAGACCGAGGTGACAGTGAACCGCGCGCTGCGCACGCCGGTGCCCGGGCGCCGGCCTGCGC
>JAEWOJ010000035.1 GCA_023399815.1 Pseudomonadota bacterium
GTAGATAACTAATTTTATGTGTATAAATAAATTATAGAACTCTTTAATATTAACTTAGAATAATAATTTGTGGTAAATTTGTGGCAGTGCTTGACATTATTTCTAATCTTAGGTAAAATGATGACTCCTTACTTGGGGAAATTCACAAATATACACGAATTTATTAACAATAATCAATTTAAATTGAAAAAAGATGTTATTTAATGTAAAATTGTGTATAATATAGTAGCATTATATTGAGACGTCTTTGGTAGAGGAAAGGGAAAGGTGTAAGTATGACAGATGATATGAAGACAAAAAAGAGAGATTTGATGGTTAAGGCAGAGATGCTGAAAGCGATGGCTAGCCCTGTAAGACTTGGCCTTCTTAAGGAATTGGCAGAAAACGATTTCTGCACTGTAACATATTTCACAGAGGTTATGGGTGCATCTCAGTCCACAATTTCACAACATCTTGCCAAACTGAGAAGTAGACAGATTGTGACAGTTGAGTACGAGGGTACGAGGGCTAAGTACAGACTTGAAGATGAGAAGATTAGAGCTTTGATTAAAATTATTTTCGAGAAGTAGGAATTCAATCTGCAAAGAGAAAATCGATATTGGAATTTTGATTGTCTGATATTTGGACAATATTAAAATTTGCATATTTGGGGATGAGAAATCATCCTTTTTTTCTTGGAAATAATGTTATATTTCAGGCGGGTGAGGATGTATGTATTTCTTTTTTATCGGAGTTAGGTTGTAAAGTCTATATGTTTTGTATTATAATTAGACAGTAGAGAATGGATTATGAATCGTTTGAACTGCTTTTAAGGAGAGTATAGATGGCAATGACTGTGGTGGATAGATACTGTGAAAAATGCAAAAAGATTATGACGAATGCTCATAGAGCGAAGGGTTATATTGCACAGATGTACCTGGACTGCATGGAGCTCACCGAGGGGAGCCAAGGTTGCGGTGCACTGCTTCTCGACCTTTTTGATGACTTTATACTGTCGGTTATCGTGGGCATGATGGAGAATGTGGATAGAAGTCTGGCAGAACGCAATGAAATGTTCGAAACTGTTTTGGCGGAATTGGGACTTGAAAGCAGAGTACCTCTCCCTTTAATTCTGGTTGGACACGAAGTGGATGAGGAAGATGTGCAGATTTTGTACTCCCTTGCTAATGATTGGAGGGGTGCTAACTTTTGGAAGTTTTATATGGCTGAGGTGAATCAAGCAGCTGAAAGATGTTCAAATGATAATTTAACGGAAGGCTGTGATTCGGTACCCGTGAGCGATAACGGCTCAGGCAATGCTTGCAGTGTATATGCCAATCAGCTTGGATTTGAGCTTATCGGTATGTGTAGAGACTTTGCCTTTGCAATAGAGGATATATTAAGAGAGGACTTCCCTGAATCTAACTTCGATGACTTGGCAGACAATTATATTTCCGGAGTCATAGCTCATATAATGAAGTAAGTGAATTAGAACAAGAGAACAGAAAATTTAAAATCCCCGGAGTAATCGGCAACTTCGGGGATTTTTTCAGCTAAATGTGTTTAAGGTATGTGAAAATTATATTTATATTGCAAACTATAATATTTCGTAGTCAACGTGTTATAACCTGTCATAGTCAACGGGTTTCAGGAAAAGTTTCTTAACTTCATCTCTATCCCGGGTTTTTCCCAGTATCCAAAGCATTTTACAGACAATGGATTCTAAGGTCATGTTGCCACCTTCGATAATTCCGGGATTGCGGGTGAGACTGCTTCCCACCGCATATGTTGCCAGCTTACTTCCTTCATGGGGAACCTGCGTAGTCATAACAACCAAGCCTCCTTTATCTGTGAAATCGGATACTGCAGAGCTGATGGAAATTCTATCGCCTGTTTCAAGGTTAGGGAGTCCGCCTGTTCCAAATCCCTCAATTATCAAAATCTTATATTCGTTTCCAAGTATTCGGATCACATCAGCACCGATGCCGGGTGTCAGCTTGAGAACAAACACCGGGTGGTTCATAGAGTAGCTGAAAACAGGTGAGCCGTGTACTGAATCTACGATATAATGGGTGACATGATCTCCCATAACCCTTGCAACATCAGGATAGTCAATACTATCAAATGCATTGTAGCTCTGTGTCCTGATTTTCCTGGCTCTGGTACCTCTGATGACCTTAGAATTAAAGACAATTTTCACACCTGAAGAATCAGGATCAGCCGCATAGAGGAAGGCATCTATAAGATTTCGTCTTGCGTCGGTATCCCGTAGATAAATCGACTTTTGTGAACCTGTGAGAATAATCGGTTTTGTAGAGTTTTGAATCATATAACTCAGTGCGGCAGCAGTATAGCTTAAAGTGTCTGTGCCGTGGGTTATGACAAAACCGTCAAAATCGCTGTAGCGTTCTTCGACTGAATCCACAATTTGGCGCCATTGATCAGGACCGACATTCGTGCTGTCAAGATTCATAAGATCCATAGTTTGAAAATTACAGAAATCCTGGATTTCCGGAACGAATTCCATGAGTGAGGTGCTGCTTATACCGGGAGCGAGACCATTTCCTGTTGCCATGCTTGCTATGGTACCGCCGGTAGTAATCAGCAAAATATTTCTCTTTTGAGGAGCGTTAATTGTGGACTGGACGTTACGGTTTGACGAATTCTGCTTTTGTATGGTGTCATTCATTTTATTTGACCGATTTTTTAAACCCGGTAATGAAGGTTTCAATTCTTTCTTTTGTTTTTGCCTCACCCATGATCTGCTGGATCGTCCATACATCAGGAGAAGTTGACCTTCCCAAAAGGGCAATTCTTATAACTGTAGAAACGTGACCAACATGCCCCTTGTAGTCTGTAGGATTTTTTTTGTAATCTTTAGGTTTGGCAGCATAGCCAAGTTCCACGGCAATTTCCCTTATCTTGTCGAACCACTGACTCTGGTCGTCGTTTTGGTCATAGCTTTCCAGGTATTTTTCTAAGATGTGGATTTCGTCACCTGCGGTTTCTTGAGGAAGAGGATCCTTTTTCATATGGGAGATCAGGTTGTCGAAGTAGCAGCTGATAAACTCTACGATTTGTTCACCATATATGAGATCCTTTCTGGGTTTTTTGTCGTTTCTTCCAAGGTCGAGGAACTTGCAGAGATATTCCTTATCGCGGAAGATATCCATTATCTCGGGTTTGAATTCACCGGCCCAATCCCTGTAAAAG
>JAEWOJ010000201.1 GCA_023399815.1 Pseudomonadota bacterium
CCCCTAAACCGCTAGTGCTCTCCGCTTGTTTTTCCGTTTGTCAAAAGCCCGGTAGTGGGCGGCCGGATTCTGTGGATAACTCGGCTGCGCTGGCGCCGATTTCACGATGGGACCCCGCCTACCCTCCTACATCCATGTAGTCGCCCCTCCGCTTCGCTCCGGCCTTTGCGTGGGCATCCATGCCCACGCTAAAAGGAGCGGGCATCCTGCCCGCAACGGCCTATATCCCAGTTGCGGGGGCCTGCGGCCCCCCTGTCCTCCCTACGGCGCTTCGCGCCTCCGGTCGCAACTTCGACCCCCCGGAGAGGGGCTATGCCCCTCTCCCACCACCAGCGCGCCGAATCCTCCCGCAACCTGACAGACCACAGCTCTCGCGCTGGCGGCGGCTCCCTCTCCCCAAAGCAGGTCAGCAGTGGGAGGGGTGGAAGGCGCTTGCATCGGTTGTGCCATTGTGTCATTGTGCGATTGTGCAACCTGCCGAGGGATGAGGATGAGCATGAAGCTGTGGTTGTGGTACGTGCCCGGCACCGAGGCGCAGATCGCCGAGGCCTGCCAGGCGGCCGAGGACGAGCTGCAGGCCCGGGATATCGCGATCGGGACGGCGTTCGCTGCGACGGTGGCGGCCAACGAGCTGGAGGATTCCGCTACCGATGCAGCATGGAGCGAATCGTCGGGCGCCGGCGGTACACCCTCCCCTGCCCTGGTCGATGGACCTGCCGTGGCGGCGTGGTACGCGGCGGAGTTCGCCGCTTTCCAGAAGTTGTCGGAGCTGACTGGCGAATGGCCTTCCCAGGGTTCGCTGATCGTGGTCGAGGGCTGACCGATGGCTGCCGCCAAGAAAGCGAGCAAGGCACGAAAGGCACCGGCCACGAAGGCTCCGGTGAAGCGCGAGGCTTCCGTCGGTGAAGCGAAGAACCGGCGCGCGGCATTGCGCATGACAGGCGCCGACTTCGATCGAATCCGCTACGAGATCCTTCCGAGCGAGAAGACCAGCTGGCAGGACATGCTGGAAACGGCGGTCAACTCCTGGCTGCGCGAGCGCGGCTATGACCCGCTGGAGAACGTCGAATGAAGACCGTCGTCATCACCAACCAGAAGGGTGGCGTTGGAAAGACTACTCTATCCGTCCACCTGGCCCACTACGCAGCCGAGTCCGTGCCGCGGGTGCTGGTCATCGACTTGGATAGCCAAGGCCACACGTCGTACAGCCTCAGCGAGTTCGACTCGGGCACCAAGGCCAGCGACCTGTTCTCCGACAAGCCGTTCAAGCTCGCCAGCGAGGGTCGCAACATCACGCTCGTCGCCGCAGATCCGGGGCTGGATGTTGTTGCGAAGGAACCGACGTCGATCATCGGCCACTTGGTCAAGAACATGGAGCTGATCGCGGCCGAGTTCGATTTCTGCGTCATCGACACGGGGCCTGCGAAGGGCAACTTGCAGAACGGCGCCCTGGTCGTTGCCGGCTATGTCGTCTCGCCGGTAGACCTGGAGCAATACAGCATCCTCGGGCTGGAAAAGCTGCTGGCCACCATCATGGGCATCCAGAAGCACTACAACCCGAAGCTGACCTTCCTCGGCATGCTGCCGAGCAAGTTCAACTCGCACTCGCCGGCGCAGAAGCAGGCGCTCATGGAGCTGGCCAAGGCCTACGGCAAGTTCATGCTGCGCGGCTCCGCCATCGTCCTGCGAACCAGCATCGGCGAGGCCGCGGCCGAGAAGAAGCCGGTGTGGAAGATGACGAAGACCTCGGCCAGGGAGGCGGGCAAGGAGTTCCGTGCGGTCCTGGCCGCGATCGAGGAGAAGATGGGAGGCTTCAATGATTGACTTTTCTCGCCTGGACAGCTTCAACGACGTGATCGAGGCGCCCGCCGACCGGGCTGGCGTTCGCGAGATTGCACTGGCGCTGATCGACCCTGATCCCGACCAGCCGCGCAAGAACTTCGACCCGACCAAGCTCGCCGAGCTGGCGCAGAGCATCAAGGTCTATGGCGTCATCCAGCCGGTTGTCGTCAAGACCGCAGGGTCGCGCTTCATGCTGGTCTCGGGCGAGCGCCGCTGGCGCGCCGCTGCCCTCGCCCAGCTCGAAACCATCCCGGTGGTGGTCCGCGATGACCTGTCGGTTCGCGCCCAGGTTGTCGAGAACCTGCAGCGAGACGACCTCACGCCCTTCGAGTTGTTCCGGGCAATCGCGGCCGAGCTGGATGGGGGCACCACGCAGAAGGAGCTGGCAGAGGCCTATGGCAAGAGCAAGCAGTGGATCTCCGACTACGCATCGGTCGCGAAGATGCCCCCTGCCCTGCAGGATGCCCTGCGCGACGGCCGCGCCAACGACATTTCCGCTCTCAACACCCTTTCCCGCCTGCACAAGCAGGCCCCGGAGCAGGTCGAGAAGCTGGCCAGCTCCGAGGCTCCTATCACCCGGCACCTGGTCAACCAGCTGGCCGATTCCCTGGCGCGCAAGGCGACCGGCGCCGATGACGCTGGCGGCGCCGCCGGCGCGGCACCGGGCAAAGCAGCCCCGAAGACCAAGCCGGAACCCAAGGCTTCCGGCGCGCAGGCAGGTGACGACGAGGAACAGGATGCCGGAGCAGGTGTTTCGCCTTCCTCCGGGGTTGCTGACAACGGCGAAGGGCTGGACGTAGGCGGCCGCGGCCCTGCCACGGTTTCAGGCTCCGACCAGGGCGGTGCCAAAGCGGGCGACGACTACACCCCGCCGAAGGCCCTGCCGCAGGACCTGCCCGTCGGGATCAAGGTCGAGTACGACGGCGACACCTACTGGCTGCGCTACGACCGCCAGAAGGAGGAGGGTGGCCAACGCCTGGTCATGATTGCCACCGACGCAGGTCTGACCCTCTACGCTCCGATGGTTGACCTGGTGCTCGCAGCGATCTACCCACACCACAAAGGGGACTAGCCATGCTTCCGATCGTTGCTTTGGCCATCGTGGCGTTCGTGTTGTTGCTTCTCGCGGCTCGTCAGTACGGCCGTGACAGGCTTGGCTTGGCCCTGCTGCTGGGTTTTGTCGCGCTCCTGCCCCTCGGCTATGGCATCGAGCTGCTTAGGGTCTACGCCGCCGCCTGACTCGGGCCGTAGGTGGGCCGCAGGCCCACGGTGACTAGCGACTGGAAGGAGCGTGCTCCACCCGCGCCGACGTCGCCAGAGAGCCGGCGGCATTGGGACCACCGACCAGGTTCCCGGTTGCCTCACCCTCCCCCTGCTGACCCGCTTTAAGGCCCGCCTCTGGCGGGCCTTTGCTTTTGCGGCCCGGAGTCGAGCAAGGCAGTCCACGCTTTGTCCACAGCCGGCGCGCAGCGCCGCCCGGTCCGTAGGGGATGCCCCTTGCATCCCCAGGACCGGGGAAGCTGTGGGCAAAGGGTGGGCTGCCGGTCCGCAGGATGCCGGTTTTCAGAACCGAGGCCGCGTCCTTGGGCTTTGGTTTCGTCGCCCATGCCTCGCGCCGCGCACCTTCCGGAGCCGACGCCGCATCCGGCGCCGCGGCCCTTCCAGCACGCTGGACTCGAAAGCGCCCTGGCTCTGAAAAGCCCGCCGCAGGCGGAAAGTCCAGCATGCTGGACTAGTTTGGGGAGGAGGAGGACTATTGCAGGATAGGCTTGCCGCCAGTCGGATTTAACGCTACGCTGAAACCCGACTCCCTCCTCCTCCCCAAACCGCGCCCGTGACCGTTGCCAAGCCGCTGATCGCCGCCAAGGTGGAGCCGAACGTCAAGGCGGCGTTCGCGGACCTGGCACGCCGTTCCGGGCGCTCCGAGTCCGACCTGCTGCGCGACATCCTCGCGAAGGTCCTGGGTGGCAACCCCTCGCCCGCTCCCATGCAGGCGGGCTTCAAGAACGGGACCGGCAAGTTCGTCGTCCGCCTGCGCGCAGACGAGCTGGCGGCCGTTGGCCCGCTCGCGAAAGCCGACAGCCGATCCATCCCGGCATGGATCGTCTCGCTGGTCCGGCGGGTCGCCCTGCAAGCGGTCCCCTTCAACGACAGCGAACTGCAGTCGGTCAATCGGGCCATCGCCGCCCTTGGCCCGATCGGAAGGAACCTGAACGTGCTCGCCAAGCACTTCCACCAGACCGGCCGTGCCAGGCCCGACGACCTGCCGGTTGCACAACTGACAGAAGCGGTCGCGCGCCTCCGCGCGGAGGTCATCGCCCTGGCCGAGCGCGCCAGTCGTCGTTACTCCGAGACGGACGAATGAGCGCCGGCTACCAGGATGAGCCGGACCTGATCGGCGCCGCCGGCTTCATCTTCCAGGGGCCAGTTCGCGCGAAGCGCAGCCGGCCCGCGGAACCGGCCGACAGTGCCGTGAAGAAGGTACGGAGGAGCAAGGCGGTCCGGCGGATGGTCGCTGCCGCCATCCGTCGGACGGCAGGCAAGAAGCCGGAGGTCATGGTGAAGGTCAGCGGCTCGGCCAAGGGCGCGAAGCACCTGCGGGAGCACCTGGCCTACATCACCCGGAACGGGAAGCTGATGGCCGAAGTCTCCGACGCGAGTAATGGAGGGGACGCCTCCCTCCTGGTCGGCGCCGATGAAGTCAGGCAGCTGGCCAAGGAATGGTTCGCCCGCGGCGGCGCCGACCGGAAGGCCAACGCCCGCGAGACGATCAACATGGTCCTGTCCATGCCCGCCGGGATCGACAGGGAAGGCTTGGCGCGGGCGGCCGCGGCTTTCGCCAAGAGCGAGTTCGGGGGCAAGTTCGATTACGTGCTCGTCCACCACACCGACACGGACCACCCGCACGCTCACCTCACGGTTCGCACGCGCAACGACCGCGGCCAGTTCCTCAACCCGCGCAAGGCCGACTTGCAGCAGTGGCGCGAACGATTCGCCGCCCACCTTCGTCAAGCCGGTATCGACGCCGCTGCCACGCCGCGGCGGGCGAGGGGCGTAGTGCAGAAGGGCACTCGCCAGGCGATCAAGCACATGGACAAGCGGCAGGCCTCAACACGGACCCGCTGGGGCATCCAGCAGGCGGTCCGCACGCTGCGCGACGAGAAGCCAGGCAAGGCGCCGGACGAGCCGTGGAAGAAAGCCATCGCCGAGCGGCAGCGGAAAATCCGGGCCGCGTGGGGCACGGTCGCACAGGCGCTGGAAGGGCAGGGCGACGTCGCCCTCTCGGCCCAGGTGCGCGCGTTCATTGCCTCGATGCCGCCCGTGGCCACGAAGCAGGACCAGCTGGTCGAACGCATCAAGAGCAATCCGCAGCTGCTGGCTCGGGTCGAGCGCGCCTTGCCGGTGGAACAGGACCAAGCGCGCACGCCCAAGCGCAAATAGGCGGATCTAGCTCAACCTCTGGCGCAGGGCGTCCACGACAGCGGACGAGGGCAGGGCGGCTTCGCGCGCATACCTCACGACCGTTTCCAGCTCCGGGTCGAGCAACGCAAGGCGTTGCTCCGGACCCAGCGGGCGAGCGTCCGCCGCGACAACAAGCGGGCGGCCCGGGCGCCTGGTGACGTGTCCGTCCTCCACGAGGACCTGGTAGGCGCCTGAAACCGTCATCGGCGCGACGCCGAGCTTCGCGGCGGTCCGCCTGACCGAGGGCAGTGCGTCGCCCGGCTTCAACCGGCCACACGCGATCGCTGCGCGTAGCTGCCTCACCAGTTGGTCGGCGTATCCCGTCGATGCTCCGCGATCAATGACCAGTTCCATCCGGCCAGTCTGTCGCCGTCCGGACAGCCAGTCCAGCGTGCTGGACTGACCCAGGGGCCGCTGCGCGGCCGCCGCACGGTCATGGGCTGCGCCTGGTGCAGGCGCACTCGCACCGACCGCATTTCCAGGCTCCCGCGCCTGCCATGCCGAGACCCTTCCGCCTACGCGCCGACGGGTAGCGCGGCCGCGCCTGCCAGCAAGGGACGCTGCGCTCTACGCCCTTGCACGCCCGCTCGATCGGCCGCGCTGCCCTGCGCTCACGGCGAAAGGCTCTCAGCGAAGCATGGCAACCACGGCAAGGGAGAACCCTGAAATGAGCGTTCGGAATCAAGAGCAACAGCAACAGCACAAGCAAGAGCCGGCTCTGGCAACTCGCAAAGCATGGGGTGAAGGGCGGCAGG
>JAEWOJ010000203.1 GCA_023399815.1 Pseudomonadota bacterium
GCGGCCCGGGGGTTCCCCCAAACCCGCCGGGGGGCTAGTGGCGCCGCTCCTACAACAACCAACATCGCCGCCTCTCCCCACCGGCTTGACACGCGCCAAGTGTATTGGTCTATTGATACACATGGACGCGAGACTGCTGCACATCAATCCCCAGGACGCCGAGCCGATCTACCGCCAGATCGCCGAGCAGCTGCGCCGGCTGGTCAGCGCCGGGCAGCTGCGCGCCGGCGAACTGCTGCCCTCGGTGCGCGAGGTGGCCTGCGCCCACGCCATCAATCCGATGACCGTGTCCCGCGCCTACAGCCAGCTGGAGGCCGAGGGCGTGCTGGAGCGGCTGCGCGGCAAGGGCATGGCGGTCGCCGCCGGCAGCCCCCGCCGCGACAGCCTGGGCACGCGCATGCAGCTGGCCGAACCGCTGCTGCAGCAGCTCGCCCGCCACTGCCACGAACTGGAACTTCCCGCCGACCGCGTGCTGGCGCGGTTGCACCATCTGCTCGACAAGGACCCGACATGAACGCACTGGCCGCCTCCGTCATCGCCACCGATCTCGACTTCGACCTGCCGTTGGGCGCGGACGGCCTGCATCTGTCCTACGGCAGGCATGCGGTGCTGCGCGGCGTCGACCTGCGCCTGCCGCGCGGGCAGGTACTGGGCCTGATCGGCCGCAATGGCGCCGGCAAGAGCAGCCTGATCGGCTGCCTGCTCGGCCTGCTGCGCCCGCAGAGCGGTCAGGCGCGGCTGTTCGGCGCGCCGGCATTGGCGCTGGACGACGCCCGCAAGCAGCAACTGGGCTACGTACCGCAGCAGCCGCAATCCTTCGGCTGGATGAAGGTCGGCCAGCTGATGGGCTACCTCGCCCAGCTCTACCCGCAGTGGCAGCGCGCCCATGCCGACGCCCTGCTCAAGCGCTGGGGCCTGGACCCGGACCAGGCCATCGGCAAGCTGTCGCCCGGCCAGGCGCAACGGCTGGCGGTGGTGCGCGCGCTGGCCCCGCGCCCGGCGCTGCTGGTGCTGGACGAACCGGCCTCGGCGCTGGACCCGGTGGCGCGCCGCGAACTGCTGCGCGACATCGTCGAGCAGGCCATCGACAACGGCACCACCGTGCTGTTTTCCAGCCACATCATCAGCGACCTGGAGCGGGTGGCCTCGCACGTCGCCTTCCTGCACGAAGGCCGCATCCTGCTGAACCAGCCCTTGGACGAACTGAAAAGCCAGACGGTGCGGCTGCTTGTCCCGGCCGCCGGCGCCGCGCAACTGCCGGCCAGGCTGCCCGGCGAGCTGGTGCGCAAGCCGTTGTCCGATGGCCGCCTGAGCCTGGTCGTCAGCCAGCGCGAAGGCTGGCAGGACCTGCTCGCGATCGAAGGCATCCACGCCGATCAACTGAATCTGGAAGACCTGTTCATCGAGGTGGCCGAATGAGCGCCATTCCCGCGAACCGCCCTGCATCGGCGATGACCGCCCTGCGCACCGTCATCGCCGCCGGCACGTGGGCCAACGGGTTGCTGGCCCTGGCCTATGTGCTGGCCATCGTGCTGCCATGGCTCGGCATCGGCGAGGAAAAAACCGTCGGCCTCGCCTCGGCGCTGGCGGCCGTGCTGGTGATGTTCTGGGCCATGCTCGGCGGCAGCCGGTTGATCGCGCTGTCGGTGCAGGCCACGCAGCTGCGCCTGCCGCAGGTTGCCGGCCGGAACCTGCGCCACGCGGCAGCCGCCGTACTGCTGGCGGTGGTCGTACCGGCCCTGTTGTTGACCCTGTCCGGCACGCATCCGCTGCCGCTCAATCTGGCGATCCTCGGCGTCGGTCTGCTGGCCGGCCTGTTTTGGGCCAGCATCCCGCCGTGGCTGATGTTCGTGCTGATGGCGCTGGGCTACCTGCCTTTTTGGCTGATGCGCCTGCTCGACGTGGGATGGACGCTGGAATTGGAGCTGCCGCACGGCCTGATGCTGGCAGCGCTCGCCCTGCTCGCCGCCAATGCTTGCTGCTGGTGGCACATGGCGCGACGGCAACTCCCCGCACAAGGCTGGCGCACGCCGCTGGCGCTGGCCTTCGCCAACGGCGTGCAGATGACCGCCGCCGGCACCCAACAGGCCCAATACAGCTCGGCGCTGTTCACCCAGGACACGCCCATCGGCTACGACCTGCGCCGGCGGCCAATGCAGGCGCTGGGCATCGCGCTCGGGCCGGGTTTTGGCCGCAGCACGTTCAAGAGCATCCTCGGTTCGCAGGGGCCGGTGCTGGGCGTGGCCGTCCTCTGGCTGCTGCTGGCGCAAGGCGGCAATGACGGCGTGCAGGTTGCCCTGTTCTTCGCGCCGTTGCTGGCGATCAGCCCCGCGCTGGCCCCGCTGATGCGTTTGCAGGCGCTGTTCAAGCTGCCGGGCATGGGCCTGCACGAACTGGTCCTGCTGCCCGGCCTGCCACGCCCGCCGGCGCCGGCACTGGTCCTGCTGCTGACGCGGCAGATGCTGCTGCGCATGCTGCCGGCGCTGGTCATCATGGCCGCCACGGGATTCCTGATGGGAGCCGAACGCCCGTTCTATTCCCTGCTGTTCTGGAGCAGTTGCGGCAGCCTGTTCCTGCTGCAGGGCCCGGGGCTGCTGGCCCTGCCCAACCGCGGGTTCCGCTGGGTACTGGGTACGACGGCGGTGGCGCTGACGGCCGCGATCTCCGCCAGCATGGTGGCTGGACTGGGCCAGCATTCCCCCGCCTGGCTGCTGCCGGCATGGCAAGGCGCCTGCGCGGCTGGAGCCTTCGTCTCGGGCATGGCGCAGAACCGCCTGCGCGCCCTGCCCCATCCATGGCTGGCGAACTGAAACGCCCTGCAATCCAGGCCCGCCCCGGGCACCGCCAACCGCAACGGAGCCGGCAGGTATAATCGCCGGCTTCCTTTCCCCAATGCACGCCCGCCGCGGGCGCAGCCGCCATGTCCGAAGTCGCCTCCGAAGCCGCGCGCCGCCGCACCTTCGCCATCATTTCCCACCCCGACGCGGGCAAGACCACGCTGACCGAAAAGCTGCTGCTGTTCGGAGGCGCGATCCAGATGGCCGGCTCGGTCAAGGGCCGCAAGGCCGCGCGCCACGCCACCTCGGACTGGATGGCGCTGGAAAAGGAGCGCGGCATCTCGGTCACCTCGTCGGTAATGCAGTTCCCCTACGAGGGCAAGATCGTCAACCTGCTCGACACCCCCGGCCACGCCGACTTCGGCGAGGACACCTACCGCGTGCTGACCGCGGTGGACTCGGCGCTGATGGTGATCGACGTGGCCAAGGGCGTGGAGGAGCGCACCATCAAGCTGATGGAAGTGTGCCGCCTGCGCGACACGCCGATCATGACCTTCATCAACAAGCTCGACCGCGAGGGCAAGGACCCGATCGAACTGCTGGACGAAGTGGAAACCGTGCTCGGCATCCAGTGCGCGCCGGTGACCTGGCCGATCGGCATGGGCCAGCGCCTGAAGGGCGTGGTGCACCTGCTGACCGGCGAGGTGCACCTGTACGAGCCGGGCCGCAACTTCACCCGCCAGGACTCGACCATCTTCCCGTCGCTGGGTGCCCCCGGCCTGGCCGAAAAGATCGGCGAGAAGATGCTGGCCGACCTGCGCGACGAGCTGGAACTGGTGCAGGGCGCCAGCCATCCGTTCGACAAGGACGCCTACCTGCGCGGCGAGCAGACCCCGGTGTTCTTCGGCTCGGGCGTCAACAACTTCGGCGTGCAGCCGCTGCTGGACTTCTTCGTCGAGCATGCGCCGGCGCCGCAGCCGCGCGCCACCACCGGCCGCGACGTCGCCCCGCAGGAAGACAAGCTGACCGGCTTCGTGTTCAAGATCCAGGCCAACATGGACCCGCAGCACCGCGACCGCGTCGCCTTCATGCGCGTGTGCTCGGGCAGGTTCTCCGCCGGCATGAAGACCTTCCACGTGCGCACCGGCAAGGAAATGAAGCTGGCCAATGCGCTGACCTTCATGGCCAGCGACCGCGAGATCGCCGCCGAAGCGTGGCCGGGCGACGTGATCGGCATCCACAACCACGGCACCATCTCCATCGGCGACACCTTCACCGAGGGCGAGGCGGTCACCTTCACCGGCATCCCCAATTTCGCCCCGGAACTGTTCCGTCGCGCGCGCCTGAAGGACCCGCTCAAGCTCAAGCAGCTGCAGAAGGGCCTGGCGCAGCTGTCCGAGGAAGGCGCCACCCAGTTCTTCCGCCCGATCATGAGCAACGACCTGATCCTGGGCGCGGTCGGCGTGCTGCAGTTCGACGTGGCCGCCTATCGCCTGAAGGACGAGTACGGCGTGGAAGCGGTGTTCGAGCCGGTCTCGGTCATCACCGCGCGCTGGGTGAGCTGCGACAACCCGAAGAAGCTGGAGGAGTTCCGCGAGAAGAACGCCGGCAACCTCGCGCTCGACGCGGCGGGCCACCTGGTCTACCTGGCCCCGACCCGGGTGAACCTGCAGCTGGCGCAGGAGCGCGCGCCGGACGTGCGCTTCGCCGCCACCCGCGAAGCGGCGCACAGCGTTTCGGTCGAGTGATGGCTTGTTGTGCCCCTCTCCCTCCGGGAGAGGGGTTGGGGTGAGGGTAGGCGGCGAAGCCACGCGGTATCGAACTGCACGGGGCTTCGCCCCTACCCTCATCCGCCCCTGCGGGGCACCTTCTCCCGGGGGGGGAGAAGGGTAAGCGCCGCGAAGCCCTCGGCAGACTGAAGCCCCTCTCCCCCCGGGAGAGGGGTTGGGGTGAGGGCAAGGCGCCTGCCGCGGCGAGCAACATACCGCGCGAGGCTTCGCCCCTATCCCTGTCCTCTCCCCAAGGGAGAAGGAAGCGGCACCATCCTGAACCGCCTGCCGGCGTAGGGATGCACCGCATGCTGCATTGCGATAACTTGCGCCCATGCCTACCGCTCCCACCCTGCGACACCAGGTCGCCGACATCCGCGAGGAAATCGCCAGCGCCCTCACCCATGGCCTCGGCGCGGTCACCGCGCTGGCCGGCGGCGCGGTGCTGATCACCCTGGCCGCGATCTACGGCGACGGCTGGCAGCTGGCCAGCGCCATCGTCTTCGGCATCGCCCTGCTGCTGCTCTACACCGCCTCCACCCTGTACCACGCCATCCAGCATCCCGTGGCCAAGGGCCGGTTGAAGATCTTCGACCACTGCGCGATCTACATCCTGATCGCCGGCACCTACACCCCGTTCACCCTGATCGGCCTGCGCGGGCCGTGGGGCTGGGGCCTGTTCGCCGCGATCTGGGCGCTGGCCGTGTTCGGGGTGATCTTCAAGCTGTTCTACACCGGCCGCTTCAAGCTGCTGTCC
Source organism: Pseudomonadota bacterium (assembly GCA_023399815.1). Lineage (GTDB taxonomy): Bacteria > Pseudomonadota > Gammaproteobacteria > Xanthomonadales > Xanthomonadaceae > Stenotrophomonas. The sequence goes on from JAEWOJ010000203.1 coordinate 5,304, forward strand.
ACCGTCGTCTATGTCGCCATGGGCTGGCTGGTGATCGTGGCGATCAAGCCGATGTGGCGCTCGCTGGACGGCTTCACCCTGGGCTGGCTGTTCGCCGGCGGCGTCTTCTACACGCTGGGCACGTACTTCTACCACCGCGAATCGGTGCGCTACTCGCACGCCATCTGGCACCTGTTTGTGATCGCCGGCAGCGTCTGCCACTTCGTCTCGGTGACGGCGCAGATCCTCTAGCGCTGCGGACGCGCCATCGTCGGCGCGCCCCACATCGCGCCAACGGAACCTGCACGCCACGCGAATGAATGCTTCGCGCCGCATGCACGATGCCGCGGCAACCATGGCGGCGTGAACACATCACCTGCCCCCGCCACGCCGCGCGCATCGCGCTGGCGTCTCAGCCGCCCCAGCAGGCGCGGCCAGCACTGGCTGGCGGCGGGCACCCTGGTGATCGCGGCCATCCTCGTGCTGCTGTTGCTGTGGGACTGGAACTGGTTCAAGGGCCCGCTGGAACGCATGGTGCAGGCGCGCACCGGTCGCGCCCTGCACATCGGCAATCTCGACGTCGACCTCGGCCGCACCAGCACCCTCCGCGCCGACCGCATCACCTTCGCCAATGCCGGATGGGCGCAGCGGCCGGACATGGCGCGCGCCGACCGCGTCGAGATCGACCTGCGCCTGTGGCCGCTGCTGCGCGGCAGCGTGCAGCTGCCGGAAATACGTCTCACCCGTCCCGACCTGCTGTTGCAGACCGCGCCGCGGCCGGGCGAACCCGGCAACTGGGATTTCCTCGGCGGCGGGAGCGGCCAGCCGCTGCAGCTCAAGCGGCTGCGCGTGGACGACGGCAAGTTGCAGTTCCTGGACGAAGCGGGTCGCACCGACATCCGGCTCGATGTCCGCAGCGGCGCGGCGAAACGGGCCGGCGCGGCGCCGCCGCTGCTGCTGGAAGGCCAGGGCCGCTGGCGCGGCGCGTCGTTCACCGTGCGTGGCGGCACCGAATCGCCCCTGGAACTGGCCGACAGCGACCATCCCTTCCGCCTCCACCTCGACGGCCATGCCGGCGCCACCCATGCCGTGGCCAGCGGCACGCTGACCAATCCGTTCCAGCTGCAGGTATTCGACCTGCAGTTCCGCCTCAGCGGACAGGACCTGGACGACCTGTACCCGTTGATCGGAATCGCCATGCCGTCGTCGCCGCCCTACCGGTTCGACGGCCGGCTCAAGCGCGACCATGAGGTCTGGCGCTACGAGAAGTTCAGCGGCCAGATCGGCGACAGCGACCTGGCCGGCGACGTGCGGATCGACGTCGCCGGCGCGCGCCCGCGGTTGACCGCCGCGCTGGTCTCGCGCCGGCTGGACTTCGACGATCTCGCCGGTTTCGTCGGCGCGCCGCCCATGACCGGCGACGGCGAGACGGCCAACGCCGAACAGAAGGCCAAGGCCGCCGCGCTGGCGGCCAAGCCCACGGTGCTGCCGGACACGCCCTACGACTTGGCCAAGCTGCGGGCGATGGATGCCGACGTGCGCTGGAAGGCGCAACGCATCAATTCGCCATCGCTGCCGCTGGACGACATGGATGCCCACCTGCTGCTCGACGACGGCCTGCTGCGCCTGGAACCGTTGAACTTCGGCGTGGCCGGGGGCGACATCCGCAGCACCGTGCGCATGGACGCTCGCCGCCCGCAGATCACCACCGCGCTCGACGCCAGCGTGCGCGGCGTGCAGCTCGGCCAGCTGTTCCCCGACGCCAGGCTGGCCGAGCAGGCCTCCGGCGGTATCGGCGGGCAACTGCGCCTGTCCGGCACCGGCAACTCCATCGCCGCCATGCTCGGCAGCAGCAACGGCAGCGTGGCGCTGGGCATGGGCCGCGGCCACGTCGGCAACCTGCTGATGGAACTGGCCGGGCTGGACGTGGCCGAATCGCTGAAGTTCCTGTTCACCGGCGACAGGCAGATTCCGCTGCGCTGCGCCTTCGCCGACTTCGACGTGCGCGACGGGCGGATGGCCGCGCGCGCGCTGGCCTTCGACACCACCGACACGCTGGTCGTGGGCGAAGGCAGCATCAGCCTGAAGCGCGAGGAACTGGACCTGCTGCTGCGGCCGCGCCCCAAGGACAAGAGCATCCTCGCCCTGCGCTCGCCGCTGCGCATCGGCGGCACCTTCAAGGACCCGTCGTTCCGCCCCGACTTCAAGGCGCTGGGCCTGCGCGGCGCGATCGCCCTGACCCTGGGCAGCATCACGCCGCCGGCGGCGCTGCTGGCCACCATCGAAACCGGGCCCGGCAAGGATGCGGACTGCGGCGGCCACTACGCGAAATAGCCGCGCCGCGGAGCAGCGGCCGGATCAGCCGCCGGTGATGTACTGCTGCAGCTGCCCCAGTTCCTGGCGCTGCTGTTCGATCACCGCCTTGACCAGGTCGCCGATGGAGATCACCCCCACCACGGCATCGCCCTCCATCACCGGCAGGTGGCGGATGCGGCGGTCGGTCACCAGTTGCAGGCAGTCCTCCACGGTGGCCGCAGGCGTCACCGTGACCAGTTCATCGGTCATGATCGCCGCCACCGGCGTGTCGCGGGAGGAGCGGTCGCGCAGCACGATCTTGCGCGCGTAGTCGCGCTCGGAAAGGATGCCGGCCAGCCGTGCGCCCTCCATCACCAGCACCGCGCCGATGCCCTTCTCGGCCATCAGCCGGATCGCATCGATCACCGCGCTCTGCGGCGTTACCGCATGGATCTCAGGGGACTTGGTCCCGAGCAACTGACGAACGGTCTGCATGGCGTTCTCCCTTGCTGGCGGATGCGTCCGATAGTGCCACGTCGGCCGGGCGCCAGGTGTCAACCAGGTACAGCGGCCGCTGCTTGGCCTCCATGTACAGACGGCCGAGGTATTCGCCGATCAGCCCCAGCGCGATCAGCTGCACGCCGCCGAGGAACAGGATCACCGCCATCATCGTCGGCCAGCCGGCGACGCGGTCGCCGTACAGCGCCGCCTTGCCCACCACCCAGGCGCCGAAACCGAAGGCCGATGCCGCGGTCAGCAATCCCAGGTAGGTTGCCACGCGCAACGGCGCCGTGGAAAAACTGGTGATCCCTTCCAGCGCTAAATTCCACAGCTTCCAGAAGCCGAACTTGCTGCGCCCGGCCACGCGCGGCGCGCGATGGTAAGGCAGGGCCACCCGGCGGAAACCCACCCAGCCGAACAGCCCCTTCATGAAGCGCTGCCGTTCGCGCAGCTGCCGCAGCGCCGCCAGCGCGCGCGGCGACAGCAGGCGGAAATCGCCGGTGTCGGCCGGGATCGGCGTCTTCGACAGGCGCCCGATCACCCGGTAGAACGCCGCCGCGGTGGCGCGCTTCAGCCAGCCCTCGCCGTCGCGCACCAGGCGCGTGCCATACACGTCGTCATACCCCTGCCGCCACAGCGCGACGAACTGCGGGATCAGTTCCGGCGGGTCCTGCCCGTCCGCATCCAGGATCAGCGCCGCGCCCTCGTCCACCAGGTCGAGCCCGGCGGTGAGCGCCGCTTCCTTGCCGAAATTGCGCGACAGGCGCAAGGCCGCCACCTGCGGGTCGGCCGCCGCCAGTTGCTGCATCAGCGACCAGGTGGCGTCGGTACTGCCATCGTCCACGTACAGCACGCGGCCGTCGATGTCCGGCAGACGCTCCAGCTCGGCGTGGATGCGCGGGTGCAGCAACGGCAGCGCTTCCTGCTCGTTGCAGGCGGCGATGACGATGGTCAGGCGTTCATGGGCAGGCATGCGGCAATTCTACGTAGGAGCGCGGTGCGACAGGACGCAGGTCGGGGTTGCATCCCCGACGCTTCCCACAACCGTCGGGCATGCAACCCCGACCTGCCCGCTCAATCACTCTCTTCGACATACCCCGACCCGCCCAGTTGCCGGGCCTGGCGCTGGATCCAGTCGGCGCGGCGCTGCACGAACGGGCCGGGGCTGGTCGCGCTGTAGCGCCGCGGCGACGGCAGCACCGCGGCCAGGCGCGCGCTCTCGCCCGCCGACAGCCGCGCCGCATCCTTGCGCCAGAAGCGCTGCGCAGCGGCCTGCACGCCATAGACGCCATCGCCGAACTCGGCGACGTTGGCGTACATCTCCAGGATCCGCCGCTTCGGCCAGAGCGCTTCGATCAGCATCGTGTACCAGGCTTCCAGCCCCTTGCGCAGCCAACTGCGGCCCTGCCACAGGAACAGGTTCTTGGCGACCTGCTGGCTGATCGTGCTGCCGCCGCGCAGGCGCTTGCCCCGCGCGTTGTGGTCCATCGCCTTTTCGATCGCCTCCAGGTCGAAGCCGTTGTGCAGCGGGAAGCGCTGGTCCTCCGCCGCCACCAGCGAAATCGGCACGCTGGCCGCCATCCGGTCCAGGTCGCGCCACTGGTAATGGATGCGGAATCCCCAATCGCCCTGCCCCCAGGCTTCCACCTGCCGCAAGGCCATCACCGTGGAAAACGGCGGGTCGACGAACCGCAGCACCGCCACCTGCACGATGCTGAACACCGCCAGCGCGCAGGGCGTGATCCACAGCCAGCGCCGCCACCTGCGCCGCGGCCGCACCTTGCGCTCGTCCTGTTCCGTCCCCATCTGCCTGCCTGTCCCCCTGAATCCCGACATCGGCGCATTATCCGGCACCGGCGTCCCCATACGTGCAGATTCCCATGACCGAAACGTCCGATCTCCTTGTCCGCTTCCTCCTGCCCGAGGCCGGCGTGCGCGGCGTCCATGTCCGGCTGTCCGACAGCTGGCGCGAAATCCTGTCCCATGGCGATTACCGGCCGGCCACCTCGCGCCTGCTGGGCGAGGCCTGCGTCGCCTCGGCCTTGTTCACCGGCCACATCAAGATCGACGGGCGGGTGTCGGTGCAACTGCGCAGCAGTTCGCCGCTGCGCACCCTGTTCGCCGAATGCACCTCCGCCGGCACCCTGCGCGGCATCGCCCAGGTCGAGGACGGACACGACGCTCCAGCCGACCTGTCCCAGCTCGGCGAAGGCGCCCTGCTGGCCATCACCATCGAGAATCCCGGCCTGGATCCGCGCGAACCGCAGCGCTACCAGAGCCTGGTGACCCTGCAGGGCAGCAGCCTGGACGAAGCGTTCGAGGACTATTTCCGCCATTCCGAGCAGCTGCCCACGCGCCTGCTGCTGGCCGCCGACGGCGAGCACGCCGCCGGCCTGCTGCTGCAGAAGCTTCCCGGCGACCAGGGCGACGACGACGGCTGGACCCGTGTCGGCGCGCTGTTCGACACCTTGGAGCGCGACGAACTGCTGGCGGTGGATGGCGCTGAGCTGCTGCATCGCCTGTTCCATGAGGAGCACCCCGAGATGATGGGCGACAAGCCGCTGCGCTTCGGTTGCTCCTGCTCGCGGGAGCGGGTCATCGGCATGCTGCAGTCGCTGGGCGAGGAAGAAGCCCGCGCCGCCGCGGCCGACACCGGCCAGGTCGACGTGCGCTGCGAGTTCTGCGGGCGCGAGTATCACTTCCCTTTGAGCGAATTCGGCGTATTGTTCGCTGCTACGCCCGCCAGCCAGGCCGCTCCAGAGCGGCTGCAGTAACGGCACCGACGAGCTGCGTTCCGGGGAGGACGGAGTCTTGTTAAGAAAACATAAACAACATACGATCAGATCCTCACACGCCGGGAACTCCCCGACGTCGGCCCTGTCTGATTGAGTCCATGAACGCCTTCCTGCGCCTGCCGCTTGCCTTGCTGATCGCCCTCGGGGTGGCCACGGGCGCGCATGCGCAGAGCAAGCCGCGCAGCACTCCGGACAGCACCGTGCTGCCGGTATGGAACAAGGGCAGCGGCAAGGTCGAAGCCTTGCTGTACCTGGAGCCCACCGGTGAGCAGATGGCCGGCGCGCGCTGGCACTTCGGCCGCAACTCCCTCGATGCCGCCTTCGGGCTCTCGTCCGGCGACTCGCTCGGCCTGCTGTGCAACAGCAGCCGCGACAGCAGCATCAGCGGGCTGGCCAGCCACTGCATGCTCGCCAGCCTGGGCGACGACGATGACGCCGGCGCCGCGCGCCACCTGTCGGCGACCACCGCATTCAACCGCCCCGGCGGGCGTATCGGCCTGAGTGCAGGTACCGGCCGCGACACGTTGCCGGCCTGGCTTTCCGGCAACGTCCGGACGCCGGCCGCCCGCATGGAACAGAACGACCTGACCGTCTTCGGCCAGAAGAACATCGGCCGCGAAGGCTTCGTCTCCATCGGCGGCACCTACGCCAAGGCCCGCCTCGTCCCGCTGAGCGACGCCTCGCCCGCCCTCGTCGACCAGTGGGACAGCAAGAGCCTCAGCATCGGCGGCGGCTACGGCCCCTTCAGCGCCAACATCGTCGGCCGCGTCGTCGGCGTCCCCGGCCAACCCGGCAAGTGGGAAGGCGTCGGCCTCGGCCTGACCTGGCGCACCCCATGGAGCGGCCAGCTCACCGTGGGCGCCGAGAACGTCATCACCCGCGGCAAGAACCCGTTCTCCCCCCGCAACGAGAGCAATGACGAGGGGGCCATCCCTTACGTCCGGTACGAGCAGGATCTTTAAACTCCCTGCTCTCTCGCCTTTCTCCCGAGAACATCCACGAACGCCTCCGAAAGGAGGCGTTTTTTGTTGCACCTGCAACAATTCACCTTGCCGAATTCCACCCGATCCACGCGACTCATTAACGAAGCTTTAATTTCAGAAGAGACGGAAGTACTATCGGGTCAGCCTCACGGATTTGGGACCTCATCCTTTGGTCCCCCGGTGCAGGCGATTCCACTTGTAACTACCAAGATCACTTGGAGAGAGCCCATGTATTGCAAGTCCAACAAGCTGCGTGACGCGGTGGTGCTGGCACTGGTTGCGGGTGCCGCTACCTCCGGCGCAGCCTTTGCCCAGGACACCAGCGGCGCCACCAACCTTGACCGCATCGAGGTCACCGGTTCGCGCATTCGTTCCGTCGACGTCGAAACGTCGCAGCCGGTCCTTATCCTGAAGCGCGAGGACATCCAGAAGCAGGGCGTCACTTCCGTCGCCGACGTGCTGACCCGTATTTCCGCCAACGGCGCGGGCAGCAACACCACCTTCAACAATGGTGGTGACGGCTCGGCCACTGTCAGCCTGCGCAACCTCGGTTCCGAGCGCACCCTGGTGCTGGTCAACGGCCGCCGCTGGGTCTCGGGCCTCACCGGTTCGGTCGACCTCAACACGATCCCGGCCGCGGTGATCGAGCGCATCGAAATCCTGAAGGACGGCGCCTCGTCCATCTACGGCTCGGACGCCATCTCCGGCGTGGTCAACATCATCACCCGCAGCGACTTCGACGGTGCCGAAGTAAACGCCTACATCGGCCAGTACGGCCAGGGCGACGGCCAGCGCACTTCGTTCGATGCCACCGTGGGCGTCAGCGGCGAGCGCGGCAACCTGGTGCTGGGCCTGTCCCGCGTCAAGGAAGACGAGGTCATGGCAGGCGCGCGCGCCATTTCCGCCGTCCCCTATTACGGCTATGGCTCGTCCACCTTCAGCTCCTACTCGGCTTCCGGCCGCATGTGTTCGCAGCCGACTGCTTCGGGTTGCGCCACCGGCTGGGGCGTGCTGCCGAACTCGGCCACGGGCAGCGGCAACACCGCCAACCCGTACTACGGCCTGAACCAGTATGTGCCGTACACGACCGGCGAGTACGGCTACAACTACGCCAAGGACAACTACCTGATCACCCCGCAGAAGCGCAGCGCGCTGTACGTGCAGGGTGGTTACGACCTGACCGACAACGTCCGCTTCAAGGTCGACGCCCTCTTCAACGAACGCCGCTCCGCGCAGCAGCTGGCCGGCTACCCGCTGGCTCACATCGGCACCGTGATGATGAGCGGGGAGAGCTACTACAACCCGTACAACACCAACTATGGCGGTGACGGCCGCGAGGTCGGCTGGAGCCATCGCCTGACCGAAATGCCGCGCCTGTACCAGCAGGACGACAAGACCCAGCACGTCTATGCCGGCCTGGAAGGCAGCTTCGAATGGGTGGACCGCCAGTTCAACTGGGATGCGGGCTATTCGTTCAACAAGACCGACCAGACCGAAACCCAGTTCGGCGATGCCAACCTGATCAACCTGGCGAACTCGCTGGGCGCTTCCGCGCTGGTCAATGGCGCGGTGCGCTGCATTGACGGCTCGGGCGACGTGATCGACGGCTGCGTCCCGTTCAACCCGCTGTCGCCGGCTGGCACCGTCCCGAAGGACCAGCTGGATTACATCCTGTTCACCGCGCACAACACCTACCAGTACCGCAACGAAAGCGTCACCGCCAACATCTCCGGCGACCTGTTCGAACTGCCGGCCGGCTGGATGGGCTTCGCGGCAGGCTATGAGCACCGCAAGGAAAGCGGCTTCTCGTCGCCGGACGCGCTGATCGCCAGCGGCAACACCTCGGGCAATGCCTTCACCCCGACCAACGGCGGCTACTCGCTCGACGACTACTACCTGGAGCTGGCGATCCCGCTGCTGAAGGACCTGCCGGGCGCCAACCTGCTGGAACTGAGCGTTGCCGGCCGTTTCTCCGACTACAGCACCTTCGGCACGACCACGAACTCCAAGTTCGGCCTGAAGTGGAAGCCGGTGCAAGACCTGCTGGTCCGCGCCAGCTATGCGACCGGCTTCCGCGCTCCGTCGATCACCAACCTGTACCTCGGCGCTTCCGACGACTTCGCCACGTACTCCGACCCCTGTTCCAGCAACGCCACGAACTACGCCAGCGTCGCTGCCGCCTGCCAGGCTGCCGGCGTCCCGGCCGACTTCGTTGCTTCGTACAACAGCGCAACCGGCAACACCGGCCAGACCATCTTCCCCTTCACCCGCACCGCCAATGCGGACCTGAAGCCGGAAACCGCGAAGAACTACACGCTGGGCTTCGTCTACAGCCCGTCGTACGTGCAGGGTCTGGATATCTCGCTGGACTGGTGGAAGATCGAGCTGGAAGACTCCATCAGCTCGCCGAGCGCCAACTACATCCTCGATCAGTGCTATGCCAAGGGCGTCGGCAGCTATTGCGACCTGTTCACCCGCGAAGCCAGCGGCCTGATCACCCAGATGACCCTGAAGCCGATGAACTTCGGCCAGGAGCGCCTGGAAGGCTACGACCTGTCGGTCAAGTACCGCCTGCCCGAGACCAGCATCGGCAAGTTCAACTTCTCCGTCGACTCGACCTACGTTTCGGTTCGCGAGAGCAAGGTCGATGCCGATTCGGCTTGGGAATCCAGCAACGGCATCTACTGGCAGTGGAGCCCGAACTGGCGCATCCGCAGCTCGGCGACCATCGACTGGAGCTACGGCGATTTCTCCGCCAGCTGGACCGCCCGCTACTACTCGAGCCTGAAGGATTACGAGTGGGGCGAGGACGAAGACGGCAACTACAACCACGTCGCCGCCAGCGTCTTCAACGACGTGCAGTTCGCCTACAACCTGCCGTGGAACGCGACCATCCGCATCGGCGCCAACAACGTGCTGGACAGGGATCCGCCGGTCATCATGGGCGCCTTCGCCAACTCGTTCGACCCGCAGTACGTGATCCCGGGGCGCTACAGCTACCTGCAGTACACCCAGCGCTTCTGATCGCCTGATCACCCGTAGATGAAGAAGCGGCCCCGATCCCGGGGCCGCTTTTTTTGTGCCTGCATCCCGTCAGATGACGCCGAGCATCCGTGCCTGTGAGATGAACGCCTCCATGTCCTCCCGGTAGTGCTGCCAACGCCCCACCGAGCGGGTGTGCACGGCCTCGCGCACCTGCCAGCGGCTGGGGGTCTGCACGACGGAACGGCCGGCATGGAAATGCAGGCATCCCTCTTCCCATTCCAGCCCCAGGAAATCGATCAGGCGCCGGGCCTGCACGTCGGGAGCAGCGGTCATTTCCTCATAGGACAGCTCGAGCATCGGCATGGGCAACACTTTTCGCCACAAGGCCATCAGCCTGTTCTCCGCTGCCTGGTAGTGCGCGATCCCTTCCCAGGACGTGGCAAACGGCGCATCCAGGGAGAAGTTCTCCGCATAGACCGACAATGCGACGTCACGCGGATCGCGTCGGCACCAGACCACGCGCATGTCGGGAAAAAGCCTGGCGGCCAGCCCCAGGAAGAAAAAGTTCAATGGGGCCTTGTCGACAATCCGGATCGCATCCGGGGCAGCATGGGCCCGTGCCGAACGCAGGTACTCCCGGGCCATGAGCGCGCATTGCGTCGGAGACAGCTCATGCGTCGCCTCCGGCCAGCCTCGTCCGGCCACCTCCAGGCGATTGGCCAGCAGGGTCAGATCGAGCAGCTCTCCCGCTCCATGCGCCCGCGAGTGCGCGTGTATGACCTGCTCGGCCAGAGTCGTGCCGCTGCGCGGCATCCCCACGATCAGCACCATTCCCGAGGAAGTTTCCGCTTCCCTCGCCTCGCCGGCATGGCCGGAAAACACGGCTTCCGTCCGGGCCAGCAACTGCTGCAGCCGCGCTTCGTCGAATGCGCCGATCTGGCGCTGGCGCGCGGCATTGGCCATTTTCCAGGCCGACATGGCGGCAGTCCGGTTCCCGGACGCATCTTCGTGCTTGCCGACCGCGTACCCGAGAATGGCGCGGTCCGCGTCCTTGAGGCCGTCGTCGGCCAGTATCCCGTAGGCCTCGGCCAGCATTCCCTCGATGGGCGCCTTCCTGCCCAGGTCGAGCAAGCCGGCCACCGGCAAGGCCCAGGCCGGCCGCAACCGCCGGGCCTCCTGGTATGCATCGATGCTGGCACCGGCATCCCCCAGGTATTCGAGGGATTGCCCCAACGCCATCCACAGGTCCGGCGCCTGCGGCAACCGCTCCAGCGCCTGGCGATAATGCGCGGCAGCGTCGGCGTGCCTGAAGAGGCGCCCCAGCAGCATCCCGAACTTCAGCTGCGCATCGACCTGGAAGGGATTGAGGCGCGCCCAGCGTTGCGCTGCCTGCACGCCGTCGCTCGGGGTACCGTGATCAAGCTCCAGGTCCACGAGCTTTTCGAGGATCTGCATGTCGTCCGGACGCAGGGCATGGGCCTTCTGCAAGGCTGCCAGCGCCTGCAACCACATCCCCCGGACCGCATATATGTGGGCCCCCAGCCACCAGCCGTCCACGCAGGCCTCGTCGGCATCGACGGCCTGCTGGAGCAGTGACTGGGCGAGATCGAGATTGCCCATGGCATGCGCCGTCCGCGCCAGGTTGCACAACAGAGCGGCATCGGAAGGAGCAAGGACAGCGGCCCGTTGCAGGTGGATCAGCGACCTGTCCGGATTCCCGGCCTTGAGCCAGTGGACCGCCAGCAACTCCTGCGTGGCCGGAGCATCCGGCTGTTGCGCCTCCAGCAAATGCAGCGCGTCGGCTGCCTCCCGCCCATGTCCAAGGGCTACCGCACGGCGCGCGCGTTCCAACAAGGCATTCGATTCCATGACATCTCTTCGCTCGGACCGGCAGACATCAGGTCGGGATCAACGTCTCGATCACATGCTCGACGTAGGACTCGAACTCCTCGCGCGCCTGCTTCGGCTGCTGCAGTTGCAGGGACAGCTGCAGGAAGCCGACGTAGGCCGCGTAGGCCAGGCGCGCGCGGTGGCGGGCGTCGGTGGAACTGAGGCCGGCCTGGCGGAACGAGGCCATGAGGTAATCCAGGCGGCGCTGCGAGACGCGGTCGATCACCGGGCGCACCAGCGGGTTGTCCAGCGCCTTGAGCAGTTCGCTGTAGATGACGTGCGGCGTCACCTCGTGCGCGACGAGCTGGAACAGCGCGCGCAGGCGGGTGCGCGGATCCGGCACCTCTTCCAGGCTGCCGAACACCTGCTGCTGTTCGACCAGTTCCCAGCGCTCCAGCGCGGCCTGCAACAGGGCGTCGCGCGAAGGGAAGTGCCAGTAGAAGCTGCCCTTGGTGACGCCGAGGCGGCGGGCCAGCGGCTCCACCGCGACGGCCCCGACGCCCTGCTCCGCGATCAGGTCCAGGGCCGCCTGGGCCCAGTCGTCCGCGCTGAGGCGGCTGTTGCGCGTAGCGCGGGATTCCACCGGGGAAGCTGAAGGCTCGTTCATCCGTTGATTTAACCATACGCCGGGGACTGGTTGCAGTATGCGCCCCGCATCGCCGCGCGCGACGGGACTTGGACATCCCCGCCAAAGCCGCGCCAGACAAGGCGCCCGCACACCATACTCATCAGTATTGACATGGGCCGGCACGAATCCATACCATCAGGTACGGTCTCACATGCACGGCCCCCTCATGCACCCGCAAGACATCCGGCTGGAAGGTGCCCAAGGCATCGGACTGGCCGCCTCGAAAACCCCTGGAAACGGCAGGCCGCCGATCCTGTTCGCGCATGGTTTCGGCCAGACCCGGGGCGCCTGGACGACGACCGCCGAGGCGCTCCATGCCGCCGGCCACGCCACGCTGGCCTACGATGCGCGCGGCCACGGCGGCTCGGACTGGAATCCGTCCGAGCTGCCCTATCACGGCGAACAGTTCACCGACGACCTGATCGTCGTCGCCGGCGAACTGCCGCGTCCGCCGGTGCTGGTCGCCGCCTCGATGGGCGGCCTGTTCGGGCTGATGGCCGAAGCGCGCTGGCCCGGCCTGTTCTCGGCGATGGTGCTGGTGGACATCACCCCGCGCTGGGAAACCCGCGGCGTCGAGCGCATCCTCGCCTTCATGAGCGCCCATCCAGAAGGCTTCGCCTCGCTGGAAGCCGCCGCCGACAGCATCGCCGCCTACCTGCCGCACCGCCCGCGCAAGAGCGGCGACGGCCTGCGCGCGCTGCTGCGGCCCACGGCCGACGGCCGCTGGAACTGGCACTGGGATCCGCGGCTGGTGGAAGAGCTGGCGCGCGACAGCGAACAGCACCAGGACGCCATCGCCGACGCCGCGCGTCGCGTCGAATGCCCGGTGCTGCTGGTCAGCGGCGGCCGCAGCGATCTGGTCACGCCGCAGACGGTGGCCGAATTCCTGGCGCTGGTGCCGCATGCGCGACACGTGCATCTGCCCGACGCCACGCATATGGTGGCAGGCGATGACAACGACGCGTTTACCGCCGCCGTGTTGAACTATCTGGACGCACTCCCCCCGGCTTCCGCCGCAGCGTCCGCCCGTACCGAGCACGTTACCGGAGCAAGTCCATGAGCATTGTCGTTCCCTTCCTTGCCCTGCTGCTGGCAGGCGCCTTCGTCGCCTACCACCGCATGCGGCTGGTCACCTGGACGGTGATCGGCGCCGTGCTGCTGGGCATCTGCTGGTTCGCCGGCGTCAACCAGACGGCCGTCATCGTCGCCGCGGCGATCCTGGCGCTGGTCAGCGCGCTGGTGCTGCTGCCGTTCCTGCGCAAGCCGCTGATCACCTCGCCGTTCATGGGCGTGTTCCGCAAGGTGCTGCCGCCACTGTCCAAGACCGAGCGGATCGCGCTGGAAACCGGCTCGGTCGGCTTCGAGGGCGAACTGTTCACCGGCGACCCGGACTGGAACATCCTGCTGAACCATCCCAAGCCGCAGCTCACCGCCGAGGAGCAGGCCTTCCTCGACGGCCCGGTGGAAGAGCTGTGCCGGATGGTCAACGACTGGGAAATCACCCACGTCCATGCCGACCTGCCGCCGGAACTGTGGGCCTTCATCAAGAAGAACCGGTTCTTCGGCATGATCATCCCCAAGCAGTACGGCGGCCTGGGTTTCTCGGCGCTGGCGCACCACAAGGTGATCCAGAAGCTGGCCTCCATCTCCAGCGTGGTCAGTTCCACCGTCGGCGTGCCCAACTCGCTGGGCCCGGGTGAACTGCTCAACCACTACGGCACCCAAGAACAGAAGGACTACTACCTGCCGCGCCTGGCCGAAGGCATCGAGGTGCCCTGCTTCGGCCTGACCGGCCCGTTCGCCGGCTCCGACGCCACCTCCATCCCCGACTTCGGCATCGTCTGCAAGGGCACCTGGAACGGCGAGGAAGTGCTGGGCCTGAAGCTGACCTTCGACAAGCGCTACATCACCCTGGCGCCGGTGGCGACGCTGATCGGCCTGGCATTCCGCATGTACGACCCGGACGGCCTGCTCGGCGACACCAAGGACATCGGCATCACCCTGGCGCTGCTGCCGCGCGACACCGCCGGCGTCGAAGTCGGCCGCCGCCACTTCCCGCTGAACTCGCCGTTCCAGAACGGCCCGGTGCGCGGCAAGGACGTGTTCATCCCGCTGAGCCAGATCATCGGCGGCCCGGAGAAGCGCGGCCTGGGCTGGAACATGCTCAACGAGTGCCTGGCCGTCGGCCGCTCGATCACCCTGCCCTCCACCGCCTCGGGCGGTGCCAAGGCAGGCGCGGTCATCACCGGCGCCTATGCACGCATCCGCAAGCAGTTCGGCCTGTCGGTCGGCCGCTTCGAGGGCGTGGAGGAAGCGCTGGCCCGCATCGGCGGCAAGGCCTACAAGATCAGCGCGCTGTCGCAGGCCACGGCCGCGGCGGTGGACCGCGGCGACGTGCCGTCGGTGCCGTCGGCGATCGCCAAGTACCACTGCACCAACATGAGCCGCGAGTGCATCAGCGACATGATGGACATCATCGGCGGCAAGGGCATCATCCTCGGCCCGCGCAACTTCGCCGGCCGCAGCTGGCAGGCCGCGCCGATCGCGATCACTGTGGAAGGCGCCAACATCATGACCCGCAGCCTGCTGATCTTCGGCCAGGGCGCGATCCTGTGCCATCCGTGGGTGCTGAAGGAAATGAAGGCGGCGCAGGACGAGGACCGCAAGGCCGGCCTGCGCGAGTTCGACCAGGCGCTGTTCGGCCACGTCCGCTTCGGCATTTCCAATGCGGTGCGTTCGTTCTGGTTCGGCCTGACCGGCGCCCGCTTCGGCGCCGCGCCGGGCGACGCCTACACCCGCCGCTACTTCCGCAAGCTCGACCGCTATTCGGCCAACCTGGCGCTGATGGCCGACATCTCGATGATGACCCTGGGCGGCAAGCTCAAGTTCAAGGAATCGCTGTCCGGCCGCCTGGGCGACGTGCTCAGCCACATCTACATGACCAGCGCGATGCTCAAGCGCTACCACGACGAGGGCGCACCGAGCGCCGACCAGCCGCTGCTGGCGTGGGCGTTCCACGACAGCGTGCACCGCATCGAGGAGTCGCTGTCGGCGGCGCTGCGCAACTTCCCGATCCGCCCGATCGGCTGGCTGATGTGGGCGCTGATCTTCCCGTTCGGCCGTCGCGCCGAGGCCCCCGGCGACCGCCTGAGCCGCCGCGTGGCCGCCACCCTGATGTCGCCCAACGAAGCGCGCGACCGCCTCGCCCAGGGCGTGTTCCTGACCCCGTGCGAGAACAACCCGGGTGGCCGCATCGCCAGCTACCTGACCAAGGCGGTCATGGCCGAGCCGGTGGAGCGCAAGTTCCTCAAGGCGCTCAAGACCAAGGGCATCGAGGCGCTGACCTTCCCGGCACAGCTGGACGAGGCCGTGGCCGAAGGCGTCATCACCCAGGACGAGCGCACCCTGCTGGAAGAACTGCGCGCGATCACCCTGGACACGATCACTGTGGACGATTTCGAGCCGCACGAACTGCGCGCGGCCTCGTACTACGACCGCGAAGGCCAGCGCCCCGCGCAGGTCGCCTGAGCACCGGCGCCCATCGGCAATACCGGAAACGGCGGGCAGTGCCCGCCGTTTCCATTTCGGGAGAGGAGAAAAGATGACCACGCCCCTGCTGTCGCTCTACCGCCGCATCACCCGCTGGCCTGGCGGACACTGGCTGTTCGTGCGCGCCGTATGCTTCAAGGCGCCCTACTTCGCCAGCATCTCGCCGCGCATCACGCGGCTCAAGCCCGGCCGCTGCGAAGGCACGCTGGCCGACCGCCGCAAGGTGCGCAACCACATCGGCACCGTGCATGCGATCGCCCTGTGCAACCTCGCCGAACTGACCGCCGGGCTGATGGTGGACGCCTCGCTGCCGGCCGGAATGCGCTGGATTCCCCGCGGCATGCAGGTGCAGTACCTGGCCAAGGCGCGCGGCGACCTGCATGCCACCGCGCTGCCGGCGCAGGCGATCGTTGCTGCCAACGAGGCCTATGCGCTGCCAGTCGTGGTCAGCATCTACGACCGTGCCGGCACCGAGGTGTTCCAGGCGCGCATCGACATGTGGCTGTCGCCGGTTCGCGGCGGCAAGGCCTGAACCGTCAGCGCACGCTCGAGCCGGAAACAGGCCGGCCGCGCATGACCGGCCACCGCCGCGTGGCGATCAGGAAGAAGCCGTCGTTCCGGCCGGCGGCACCACCGCGCCCTCGCTCCTGCGCGACAGGCGCCAGCCGATGCCGGCAGCGATCACGGCCGCGGTCGCGCTGACGCCGGCGAAACCAGCCGCGCCCACGCCAAGCAGGCGCAGCCCGTTCATGCCCAGCGCGATGGACAGGTCGCCGAACCGCCACACCGCCGTGTCCACCGCGTTCTGGCCCTTGTAGCGCACGTTGCGCGGCACCCGCGTGTACAGGCTGTGCCGCGCCGGTTCGGCCATGCCATAGGCCAGGCCGCGGCTGACGATCAGCGCGATCGCCACGGCCGGCATGCCCAGCAGCAGCGGCGCGTGCGGGTCGCGCGTGAACAGCACCAGCATCAGCACCGCGATGCTCGCCAGCGCCCAGATCATGATGACGATGCCCGGCCCCCGGCGCGGCAACAGCCAGCGGGTAAGCGTGAGCTGGGTGATGGCGGTCAGCACGTTGCCGGCCAGGTCGATATTGGCGGCGAAGCGCGTGCGCGCCACCGCGTCGGCGAACGTGGCGCCGGAATAGTCGGTCACCAGCGCATAGTTCACCGTGCCGATGCCGTCGGCCAGCAGCAGCAGGACCGACATGTTGCGGATGAACGGATCGGCGAACACCTGCTTGAGGCCGTCGAACATGCCGCCGCCCACCGCGGCCTCATGGCCGGGTTCGTGGCGGCGCGCGCCATACCGCCGCGCCCAGCGCCCCAGCGCGACCACGCAGCCCAGCGCCATGCACAGCAGTCCGGCCGACACCACCAGCAGCGGCGCCACGCCGATCACGCCGACCAGCGAACGCGTCAGCATCGGCCCGGCGACCGCGCCTATCGTGCCGGCCACCGCGATGACCGGGAACAACCGTCGCGACTGCTCACTGTCCCAGATGTCGGACATGAAGCTCCAGAACACCGACACCACGAACAGGTTGAACACGCTGACCCAGACGAAGAACACCACGCCCAGCGTCTTCGGCGCCAGCAGGTCCGGCCAGGCGAACAGCGGCACGAAACCGACCAGGCAGGCGATGAAGAACACGTAGACCACCGGCATCACCACCCGCCGCGGCCAGCGCGTGACCAGCGCGCCGAACAACGGCGACAGCAGCAGGGTGCCGACGAAGGTGGCGCCGTAGAACCAGGGCAACGAAGTCGAGCCGACGGCCGCGGCCAACTGCTCGCGCAGCGGACGGATCACGTAGTACGCGGCCAGCACGCAAAAGAAATAGGCGAAGGACAGCGCGACCGCCAGCCACTCGCCCGTGTGTACCCTGCCCTGACCGGACCGCATCGGCCTGTATCCGTTGCAACGAAGCGCGCAAGGTATCCGATGCACTGCAACATCGCCAGTGTGGCGGCATCCGCAGCGGCTATGCTGGCGATCCGTCCACGGGGGAACGCGATGCGGGAATACGACTACATCATCGTCGGCGCCGGCTCGGCCGGCTGCGTGCTGGCCAACCGGCTCAGCGCCGACCCGCAGGTGCAGGTGCTGCTGGTCGAGGCCGGCCCGCGCGACCGCCATCCGTTCATCCACATGCCGGCCGGGCTGGCGCGGCTGGTCAACAACCGCCGCCTGAACTGGAGCTACGACACCGCCCCGGAACCGCAGCTGCGGGAGCGCCGGCTGTGGTGGCCGCGCGGCAAGGTGCTGGGCGGCTCCAGCTCGATCAACGCCATGTGCTACGTGCGCGGCGTGGCCGGCGACTACGACCGCTGGGCCGCCGCCGGCGCCACCGGCTGGGACTGGGTGAGCGTGCTGCCGTGGTTCCGCCACAGCGAATGCAACACGCGCGGCGGCGACGCGCTGCACGGCGACGCCGGCCCGCTGCATGTCTCCGACCTGCGCCACGTCAACCCGCTCAGCCAGGCCTTCATCGACGCCGGCGTGCAGGCCGGCCACGCCCGCAACACCGACTTCAATGGTCCCGCGCAGGCCGGCGTCGGCCTGTACCAGGTCACGCAGAAGGACGGCGCGCGCTGTTCGTCGGCCGCCGCCTACCTGGCGCCGGTACGGCAGCGCCGCAACCTGCACGTGCTGACCGGCGCGCTGGTCGAACGCCTCCTGGTCGATGCCGGACGCGCGCACGGCATCGCCCTGCGCCAGGGCCGGCAGCGGCAACGCCTGCACGCGCGGCGCGAAGTGCTGCTCAGCGCCGGCGCGGTCAACTCGCCGCAACTGCTGATGCTCTCCGGCATCGGTCCGGCCGATGCGCTGCGCGCGCAGGGCATCGCGGTGACGCTCGACCGGCCGCAGGTCGGCGCCAACCTGCAGGACCACCTGGACATCTGCACCCTGTACCGCACCGTGCCCGGCGTCAGCTACGACCGCGCCAGCGAGCTGAAGATCGGCTTCGACTGGTTCCTGCGCGGCCATCGCGGCGCCGGCAGCAGCAACGTCGCCGAGGCCGGCGGCTTCGTGCGCTCGCGCTTCGCCCCCGACGAGCGCGCCGACATCCAGTTCCACTTCGTGCCGGCGATGCTCGACGACCACGGCCGCCACCGCCTGCCCGGCGACGGCTACACCCTGCATGCCTGCTACCTGCATCCGCGCAGCCGCGGCCACATCGCGCTGGCCAGCGCCGACCCAACGGCGGCGCCGCGCATCCACGCCAACTACCTGGGCGATGCCGAAGGCTTCGACCTGAAGATGATGGTCGAGGCCGCACGCCTGAGCCGCGATCTCCTGCGCCAGCCGGCCTTCGACCGCTGGCGCCGCGCGCCGATCTTCCCCGAGCGCGAGAACCTGGACGACGCCGGGCTGGAAGCCTTCGTCCGCGCCAAGGCCGAGACCATCTACCACCCGGTCGGCACCTGCCGCATGGGCGACGACGAAGCGGCGGTGGTGGACCCACAGCTGCAGCTGCGCGGCGTCGACGGCCTGCGCGTGGTCGATGCCTCGGTGATGCCCACCCTGGTCACCGGCAACACCAACGCGCCGACGATCATGATCGCCGAGCGGGCGGCCGCGTTGATCCTCGGCCGGGAGCGTGGGGCATAGTGGCCGCCACCCGTCTCCACTGCGACAAAAATCAGCAATATCAATGCGATGCCCATTCATATTCTTCCCGTTTGTGCAATCGGGAAAAGCGGCGCTAGAATCGCCGACAGCCTTAGCTAGCAGGCATCCATCACGATGAAAGACAACAGCAGACGCCGGCATTTCCGCCCGGTGGCATCGGGATTGCTCGGTGTATTGATGCCCTTCGCACTGTCGTCCACCGCGCAGACGCCCACCGCCACCCCGCAGTCCCTGCCGGAATCGGCGCCGCCGTTGCCGGTGAACCTGGAAAACGCGCCGATGCCGTCGCCGACCCAGCCGATGCCCTATCGCGCGGCGCTGCGGCCGGACCAGGTGCAGGCCCTGCCCGACGGCTTCAACGTCGGCGCCGTCGAATCGATGGCCGAGCAGCTCACCTACGGCAACCGCGTGCCCGGCCTCGCCATGGCGATCGTGCAGAACGGCCGCGTCCTGTCCGCACGCGGCTATGGCGTCACCGACATCGGCAATCCGCAGCCGGTCGACGCGCACACGGTGTTCCGCCTCGCCTCGCTGTCCAAGGCCTTCGCCGGGACCATGGCCGGCCTGCTGGTCAACGACGGCACCCTGCGCTGGGACAGCAAGGTCACCGACTACGTGCCCGGCTTCCAGTTGGCCACGCCCGAAGCGACCGGCCGGCTGACCGTGGCCGACGTACTGAGCCACCGCGTCGGCCTGCCGTACAACGCCTACGACCGCGACATCGAGGCCAACGCCGACTACTACACGCTGACCCGCAAGCTCGCCAGCGCGCCGCTCAAGTGCGAGCCGGGCGACTGCTACGCCTACCAGAACGTCGCCTTCAGCCTGATCGGCGACGTGGTCTATGCCGCCTCCGGCAGCTTCTACGAGCAGGCGGTCGAGCGGCGCATCTTCAAGCCGCTGGGCATGAACGACGCCAGCCTCGGCCTGGCCGGCATCCAGGCCAGCCCGCGCTGGGCGCATCCGCACGTGCGCAGCCGCAACGGCTGGGTGTCGCTGTCGCCCAAGCCCACCTACTACCGCGTCGCCCCGGCCGCCGGCGTCAACGCCAGCGCCAGCGACATGGCGCAGTGGCTGCTGGCGCACACCGGCCATCGGCCCGACGTGCTGCCGGCGCCGCTGCTGGCGACGCTGCACGCGCCGCTGATCAACACACCCGGCGAGATGCGTTCGGGCTGGCGCCGCGAGCGGCTGGACTCGGCCGGCTATGCGCTGGGCTGGCGCGTGTTCGACTATTCCGGGCACACCGTCGTGTTCCATGCCGGCGCGGTGCAGGGCTACCGCGGCCTGGTCGCGCTGCTGCCCGAGCGCGACCTCGGCATCGCCATCCTGTGGAACGGCGAGAGCAGCGTACCCAGCGGCCTGATGCCGACGATCCTGGACCGCGCCATCGGCCTGCCGGCGCAGCGCTGGCTGGATGTGGACACCGACTTCGGCAGCGACAACCTGATGGCCGAGGATGCGCCAGCCGGTACGCCGCGCGACAAGAAGGGCGTGGCCTCCAGCCGCGCCAACGCTTCGCCGCGCTGACCCGGCGGTTTGTCCCTCCCCTTACTGCAAAGGCGGCTTCGGCCGCCTTTTTCGTGTCTGGATGTCGATGCGCTCCCTCCAGAACGGGGAAGGTGCGGTTGACGCGTCATCGATGCGGAGGGAAGCGATGCGCCTTTCCCGATGGCCCTCGACAGGAGCCCGTGCGAAGGAATCCCAGTGCGAAGCGGGGACGCCGCGATGGTTCGGGCATCGTGGATTCCGTTCTTCCCACATCCGCCCCTGCGGGGCACCTTCTCCCGGAGGGAGAAGGGACAAGCCTCCGCGTGACGCTCCCCGGCGGCGGACACCACGCATAAAAAAACTCCCTCCCCGCTGGGCAGTCGGGGAAGGAGTCTCAGGTACAGCTTCAGCGCTGGATCAGATCAGCGGCGCCGGGGTGGCCGGAAGCGCGACCGGAGCCGCCTTCTTCTTGCGGGCAGCCGGCTTCTTCTTGGCAGCGACCTTCTTGGCGGCCGGCTTCTTGGCAGCGGCCTTCTTCGCGACCTTCTTCACCGCCTTCTTGGCGGTGGCCTTCTTCGCGACCTTCTTCACCGCCTTCTTGGCGGTGGCCTTCTTCGCGACCTTCTTCACCGCCTTCTTCGCGGCGGCCTTCTTCGCGACCTTCTTCACCGCCTTCTTCGCGGTGGCCTTCTTGGCGACCTTCTTCACCGCCTTCTTCACTGCCTTCTTGGCGGTGGCCTTCTTGGCGACCTTCTTCACCGCCTTCTTGGCGACGGCCTTCTTGGCGACCTTCTTCACCGCCTTCTTGGCGGCAGCTTTCTTGGCGA
The DNA here is from genome assembly GCA_023399815.1 of Pseudomonadota bacterium. GTDB lineage: Bacteria > Pseudomonadota > Gammaproteobacteria > Xanthomonadales > Xanthomonadaceae > Stenotrophomonas. Next base: position 26,864 of record JAEWOJ010000203.1, read on the forward strand.
CCTTCTTCACCGCCTTCTTGGCGGCCGGTTTCTTCGCAGCTTTCTTCGTGGCCATTGGATGGCTCCTCGTCAGTGATCTATGGAATTGAAATGCCCAGTTGAAGCAAATCCGCGGTGTTTCGCGGAGGACCGACGATGCGTCAGACGCATCGTGACGGATACAGAAACACCCGCAACGATTCCCGCCACGGGTGCCATGTCTTGTTCGGGGGGTGTTTCGCGGAAGGAAGCGGCTCCTGCTCCACCATCAATGCAATCGTGGCGGACGTCCAGGTTGTGCTTCGCGTCTGAATGTTGATCCGGCTCACTCGCTTCCGCAGCAAAGGTCTGCTGGGCGAAACCTAATCACGGTTTTTTTTACTGTCAACTACCCGCACGCAAGTTTTTTTGTGGAGCTTCACGTCGGTTGCGCCAACGATGGCCGCCGTCGCCGCGTCCACGTCCGGCAACGACGACGCATGCATTGCGTCCATGGCCGACACGTATGCGAAAAACACCGTAAAAAAAGCACTATTCGTTTTTTGCATTCCTGCGCGACATCCAGCGCGGCATCCTGCGCCGCACGCACGCCTGGTACGGACGCGCGTCTTTCGCGCGTGAAAAAAATTTATGGAAGGAAGCGGATTCCCTACGTTCCGATCGCGCTTTCGCGCATCGAGGGGAACGATTTGCGCAAACACTTCGCGCCATCGGAAGGTCATTGCAACCTTGCCGATGGCGCGATGGCGGCACTCGGACATCCCTTCCTCGTCCTGCGCGATCACCATGCACCGTCGTCGTCCATCGCCGACGACGACCGCGGAACTCCGCGATGGCTTTCCTCGACGCACCGGCGATCACCGGAAAGGACGATGCCGAAGCCGCCATGACGGCACGGCGCGGGTAATCCGGAAGCCGGAAACAGAAACGGCCGCGCGAGGCGGCCGTCCTGTTCGTCCGATGCGACCGGATCAGTGGTCGTCGTTTTCCAGCAGCTCGGCGTAGTCGTCCGGGCCGAGCAGTTCGTTCACCTGTTCCGGCTCGGACATCTCGACGACGAACAGCCAGCCTTCGCCGTAGGCGTCCTCGTTGATGGTCTCCGGCTTGTCGGCCAGGGCTTCATTGATTTCGACCACGGTGCCCGACACCGGGCTGTAGACGTCGGAGGCGGCCTTCACCGACTCGACCACCGCCGCGGCGTTGCCGGCCTGCACCGCATCGCCCACGCCGGGCAGTTCGACGTAGACCAGGTCGCCCAGCAGGCCCTGCGCGTGGTCGGAAATGCCGACGGTGACGCGGCCATTGCCTTCGATGCGGGCCCACTCGTGGGACTTGAGGAATTTGAGGTCGCCAGGGATCTCGCTCATGGAACTGCTCCGGAAGAAACGGTGGACAGGGTGGGTGGCTAGTTTAACGGACCGCGCGGGGCGATGCCCTGCGCGGCCGCGATCGGATCAGGCATCGATGCCGGGCTGCGGCTGGCCGTCGCGCACGAACGGGAACTTCACCACGCGCACCGGCACTTCCTTGCCGCGGATGTCCACGCGCACGTCGCCCGGCGCGCCGGCCGGCACGCGGGCGAAGGCGATGGCCTTGCCCAGCGTCGGCGAGAACGTGCCCGACAGGATCTCGCCCTCGCCGTTGGCGGTGAGCACCTTCTGCCCGTGGCGCAGCACGCCCTTCTCGTCCATCACCAGGCCGATCATCTGCCGCGCGTTGCCGGCGGCCTTCTGCGCTTCCAGCACGTCGCGGCCGATGAAGCCGCGGCCCTCGTCCAGGGCGATGGTCCAGGCCAGCGCGGCCTCGAACGGGCTGACGGTTTCGTCCATGTCCTGGCCGTAGAGGTTCATGCCCGCTTCCAGGCGCAGCGTGTCGCGCGCGCCGAGGCCGGCCGGCTTCACGCCCGCGGCCAGCAGCGCGTTCCAGAACGCGACCACCGCCGTCTGCGGCAGCAGCACTTCGTAGCCGTCCTCGCCGGTGTAGCCGGTGCGCGCGACGAACAGCGGCACGCCATCGACGGAGGCGACGTCCAGCGCGGCGAAACGGCCGAGCCTGTCCAGCGCGGCGCGGTCGGCCTCGGCCACCAGGCCGGCGACCAGGCCTCGCGCCTGCGGCCCCTGCACGGCGACGATGGCCAGGTCGTCGCGCTCGACGACCTCCACGCCGAAGGCGGCGGCGTGCTGGCGGATCCACGCCAGGTCCTTCTCGCGGGTGGAGGCGTTGACCACCATGCGGAAGAAGTCGTCGGCCAGGAAGTAGACGATCAGGTCGTCGATCACACCGCCCTGCGCGTTGAGCATGCACGAGTACAGCGCCTTGCCGGCGACCTTGAGCTTGTCGATCGAGTTGGCCAGCAACTGGCGCAGGAACTCGCGGGTACGCTCGCCCTTCAGGTCGACCACGGTCATGTGGCTGACGTCGAACATGCCGGCGGCGCGGCGCACCAGGTGGTGCTCGTCGATCTGCGAGCCGTAGTGGATCGGCATGTCCCAACCGCCGAAATCGACCATCTTGGCGCCGAGCGAGCGGTGGGTTTCGTTGAGGAGAGTCTTCAGGGTCATGGCCGTTCCACGGGAGGAAAGCGCCCATTATCCCAGATGGCTGCATCCAAAACCGCGGCGGCGCGTCGGCCGCGCCGCCGGGACGGTCAGGCTTCCTGCACCTTCAGCGTCATGCCATCCACGGCGACCACGCGCACGTGGCTGCCGGCCGGCAGGTCGGGACCGGCCACCACCCAGAACGCATCGTCCACCTTCGCGCGGCCGGCGCCGTTGACGATGGCCTGGTCCAGCACCACCACCCGCCCGATCAGCTGCTCGGCGCGGCGGTTGAGCAGCGGCTGGTCGCTCGGCCGCGCGCGCTTGCGGAACCAGGTGCGGTAGATCTGGATCGAGACAAAGCTGAGCACGACGAACAGCACCACCTGCATCAGCACGGCGAGCCCGTCGAACGCCCAGACCACCAGGAACACGGCGGTGGCGGCGAAGCCCATCCACAGCATGAAGGCGCCCGGCGCCAGCGCCTCGGCGGCGAACAGGATCACCGCCAGCGCCGCCCAGCCCATGACTTCCCAGCGCATGGTCAGCGTCCCAGCGGCGGCGGGTTGCCGCGCAATGCGGAGGCCCTGCGCTCTTCCTGTTTGGCGAACGCCTCCTTCGCCAGTTCGGCGACGCCGGCGATCGAGCCGATCACGCCGCTGGCCTCCATCGGCATCAGCACCAGCTTCTGGTTCGGCGAAGTCGCAAGCTCCTTGAAGGCTTCCACGTATTTCTGCGCGACGAAGTAGTTGATCGCCTGCACGTCGCCCTGGGCGATGGCCTCGGACACCATCGACGTCGCCTTGGCCTCGGCCTCGGCCAGGCGCTCGCGCGCCTCGGCGTCGCGGAACGCGGCTTCCTTGCGGCCCTCGGCTTCCAGCACGGCGGCCTGCTTCTCGCCTTCGGCGCGCAGGATCTCGGACTGGCGCGAGCCCTCGGCTTCGAGGATCTGCGCGCGCTTCTCGCGCTCGGCCTTCATCTGCCGCGCCATCGAATCGACCAGGTCGCGTGGCGGCTGGATGTCGCGGATCTCGATGCGGTTGACCTTGATCCCCCAGGGGTTGGTGGCATGGTCGACCACGCTCAGCAGCTGCGCGTTGATGGTCTCGCGCTGGCTCAGCGACTCGTCCAGGTCCATCGAGCCGATCACGGTGCGGATGTTGGTCTGCACCAGCGCGATCATCGCCACTTCCAGGTTGGCGACCTCGTAGGCGGCCTTGGCCGCGTCCAGCACCTGGAAGAACACCACGCCGTCAACGCGCACCACCGCGTTGTCCTTGGTGATGACGTCCTGGCTGGGCACGTCCAGCACCTGCTCCATCATGTTGACCTTGCGGCCGACGCCGTAGACGACCGGGATCAGGAAGTGCAGGCCGGGCGACATGGTGTGGGTGTAGCGGCCGAAGCGCTCCACCGTCCATTCATAGCCCTGCGGCACCATGCGCACCGTCTTGAACAGGACGATGGCGCCGGCCACCAGCACCACCAACGCGAGAAAGGCACCGCTACCCATCAGTACACTCCTTGTGAGATTCGATTCGCATGGCTGTCGGCCCGAGTATAGCCAGCCCGCCGGGCGCTAGAACGACAGCCGGCCGCGCAGCACGTCGGCGAACATCACCCAGTCGCCGGCGAAGGAATACAGCGGATGGCTGAATGTGGCCGGGCGGTTCTTCTCGAAGAAGTAGTGCCCCACCCAGGCGAAGCCGTAGCCGCAGAACAGCGCCGCCAGCGCCCATTGCCAGCGCCCGCTCATGATGGCCGCCAGCAGGCACAGCAGCGCCGCACTGCTGCCGACCACATGCAGCCGGCGACAGGTGCGGTTGCGGTGTTCGCGCAGGTAGAACGGATAGAACTCGCGGAAGCTGCCGAAACGGGCCATGGCGCATCCCTCAACGGGCGATGCGCCCAGCATAGCGCGCTAGGCCGCGGCGCCGCGCGGACCGGCCATGATCACGCCCATGCCCAGCAGGCACAGGCCGGCGCCGAGCAGGTCCCAGCGGGTCGGCGCCACGCCGTCCACCCGCCACAGCCACAGCAGCGCGACGCAGACATAGACGCCGCCATAGGCGGCATAGACGCGGCCGCTGGCGGTCGGGTGCAGGGTCAGCAGCCAGGCGAACAGCGCCAGGCTGGCCGCCGCCGGCACCAGCAGCCAGGGGCTGCCCTGCTGGCGCAGCCACACCCATGGCAGGTAGCAGCCGACGATCTCGGCCAGCGCGGTCAGCAGGAACAGCGCCAGGGTCCTGATCACGGCGCGTCCTGCTCCTGCTGCTTGACCGCCTGCCACAGCGCTTCCTGCTGCTCCAGGTCCAGCGCGGACAGCGCCTGCCCGCGCGCGGCGGCCAGCGCCTCCATCGCGCGGAAGCGGCTCTCGAACTTGTGGTTGGCGCGGCGCAGCGCGCTGCCGGGATCCACCTTCGCGTGGCGGGCGAGATTGGCGCAGACGAACAGCAGGTCGCCGATCTCGTCCTCCAGCCGCGCGTGGTTGTCGGCGCCCGCGGCTGCCTCGAACTCGGCCTGCACCTCGTCGGCCTCCTCGCGCAGCTTGTCCAGCACCGGCATGGCGTCCGGCCAGTCGAAACCGGTGCGCGCGGCGCGCTTCTGCAGTTTCAGCGCGCGCTGCCATTCGGGCAGGCCGCGGGCGATGCCGGCCAGCGCCGAGGCGTCGGTATCGCCGGCCTCCGCGCGTTCGCGCTGCTTGATCTGCTCCCAGTTCGCCAGCACCTGCCCGACGCTGTCAGCCTGGGCGTCGCCGAAGACATGCGGATGCCGGCGCAGCATCTTGCCGCTGATCGCGGCGACCACGTCGGGAAAGGCGAACGCACCCTGCTCGCTGGCCATCTGCGCATGGAACACCACCTGCAGCAGCAGGTCGCCGAGTTCGTCCTTCAGGTCGGCCAGGTCGTTGCGGTCGATCGCGTCGGCGACCTCGTAGGCCTCTTCGATCGTGTACGGCGCGATGGTGGAGAAATCCTGTTCCAGGTCCCACGGGCAGCCGCCCTGCGGATCGCGCAGGCGCGCCATGATCCGCAGCAGGGTGTCGATATCGCCCGGCTCGCCCAAGTGGCCGGCGCCGCTCACAGCCCGGCCACCCAGTCGCGCCAGGGCAGCGACGGATCGCCGAGCGCGACGAAATCGCCGTTGAGCAGGCGCGGGCGCCGGTTGTAGTGGAAGGGCTCGCCGCTGTCGGCGGCCAGCAGCACGCCGCCGGCCGCTTCCAGCACGCACTGCCCGGCGGCGGTATCCCATTCGCTGGTCGGGCCCAGGCGCGGGTACACGTCCAGGGTGCCCTCGGCGATGCGGCAGAACTTCAGCGAGGAGCCCTGCGCGACCAGCTCGATCTCGCCCATGCGCGCCAGCAGTTCGCCGGTGCGGGCGTCGCGGTGCGAGCGGCTGGCCGCCACCCGCAGCGGCAGCGCCGGCGGCCGGCGGGTGAGGATCGCGTCCTCGCGCCCGCCCTCGCGGCGCCATGCGCCATCGCCGCGCGTGGCGTGCCAGGCGATGCCGGTCACCGGCGCCTGCACCACGCCGAACACCGGCACGCCATCGCGGATCAGCGCGATGTTGACGCTGAACTCGCCATTGCGCTTGATGAATTCGCGCGTGCCGTCCAGCGGATCGACCAGCCAGTAGTCCTGCCACTGGCGGCGCGTTTCCCACGGCAACTGCGCCGATTCCTCGGACAGCACCGGCAGGTCCGGGGTCAGCCGCGACAACCCGTGTACGATCACCTCGTGCGCGGCCAGGTCGGCACTGGTGAGCGGGCTCTGGTCGTCCTTGTGCTCGACGTCGAAACCGTCGGCATAGATCTGCATGATCGCCGCGCCGGCCTGCTGGGCGATGGCGATGACGCTCTCGCGCAGGGCCGCTTCCAATACGCTCATCGTGCTTTCCCCAGCCATTCGCGGGCGATGAACAGGGCCGCCAGCGAACGCCCCTCCGAGAAGTCCTCGCGCAGCATCAGGCCGTCCAGGTCGGCCAGTTTCCAGGGCACCACTTCGAGTTCCTCGGGTTCGTCGCCGGCCAGGCGCTCGGGATAGAGATCGCGCGCCAGCACCAGCCACGACTGGTGGCTCATGTAGGTCGGCGCCAGGGTCAGCGTGCGCAGCACATCGGTGCGGCGGGCGCCGTAGCCGGCTTCCTCCTTGAGCTCGCGGTCGGCCGCCTGCTCCGGCGTCTCGCCGGCATCGATGCGGCCCTTCACCAGCCCCAGTTCGTAGCGGTGCAGGCCGGCGGCGTACTCGCGCACCAGCAGCACCGTCTCGTCGTCCAGCATCGGCACCACCACCACCGCGCCATGCCCACGGCTGACCAGCCGCTGGAAGTGGCGGCGCTCGCCGTTGGAGAACTCCAGGTCCAGGTGTTCCTGGTGGAACGGGCCGATGTCCTCCTCCCGCACCCGGTGGATGAGCGGCAGCGGCCGGCTCATGCGCGGCCCCCGGCGGAGCGACGGCGGATCGCTAGAATGCGCACTGGCAGATACGTTTCCATGAGCCCGAAATGCTAGCAGACCCCGCCGTCACGACGTCGATCCCGCATCGCGGAGGCCGCGCATGCGCCTGACCCGTTGCCCCGTCGAACTGCCGCTGCACGCGGGGCAGGCCCTGGCGCTGCCCGAGGAAGCGGCCAACCACCTGGTGCGGGTGATGCGCCTGCGCGAAGGCGACGCCTGCGTGCTGTTCAACGGCGACGGCAACGACTACGCGGCGACGCTGGTCGCGGTGGGCAAGCGCGATGCGCAGGTGCGCATCGACGCCGCGCACCCGCTGGACAACGAATCGCCGCTGGCCATCACCCTGCTGCAGGGCATCGCCCGCGGCGAGAAGATGGACCTGATCCTGCAGAAGGCCACCGAACTGGGCGTGACCGCCATCGTGCCGGTGAATGCTGAGCGCACCGAGGTGAAGCTGGATGCCGCGCGCGCGGAAAAGCGCATCGCGCACTGGCGCAGCGTGGTCGGCTCGGCCTGCGGCCAGTCCGGCCGCGCCCGCCTCCCCGCGCTGTCGCCGCCGCAGGCGCTGGCCGCCGCGACCGCCTCGCTGCCGGCGCAGAGCCTGCGCCTGACCCTCGACCCGCAGGGCGAACACCGCCTGTCCGCACTGCCGCCCGCGCCGGCCGACGGCGTGGTGATCGCCATCGGCCCGGAAGGCGGCTGGTCGCCGCGCGACCGCCGGCAACTGGCCGATGCAGGCTTCCAGGGCCTGCGGCTGGGCCCGCGCATCCTGCGCACCGAGACCGCCGGGCTGGCCGCCATCGCGGCCCTGCAGGCGCAGCTGGGCGACCTGTAGATGTGGACAGCCAGCAGCCCCGGCGAGTATCGGCCGGGCGCTGCCCGGCGCTATGGAATCTGAGGGATCAGCGGAGCGGCATCCGCCCGAAGGCGTAATCCGCGCGCAACCCGCAGGCCGGGAAACGCACGTGGAGTTTTTCGTCCAGGCAAGGACCGGCGAAGCCCAGGAAATGGATCGTTGCCGAATACCCCACGCGGGCGCCGGGCAGGACGAGCGATCGGTACAGCCAGCGCAGCACCGGACGCATGCAGCCCCACGACTGCGCCCCCAGGATCGCCACGAACAGATCGATGCCCACCGCATCGATGAAGGGGATCAGCAATCTCAACCCGGGATGGGAGGCAAACTCACGAGGGTGGCTGCCGCCACCATCCACCGGCGCCAATCCCGGCGCATCACTGCAGGCCCCCGGCGCCACGGCGGCGCCCCTGCCCCTGACTGTGCGGATACGGGCTCAGGCCACCGCGGCCAGCGCGGCGACCACGGCGCCTTCGATCGCGTCCAGATCCGGCAGCAGCGCATTCTGCTCGCCCAGCAGCACGCGCATGTGCACGCCCTGCGGCAGGCTTTCCTCGGAGGCGTCGGCGAGCAGGCCGTCGCGCGGTACCGCGATCAGCTGCGGGAAGGACTGGGTCAGCAGCGCGAAGTACGGCATCTCCGGGTTGCCGCCCAGCGCCTTGAGCACCACCACCTTGTTGCTGCCGGCGACCGGTTCGTCGCCGAACCCGCTGAAGCGGGCGTAGGACAGCAGTGGCACGTCCCAGCCCTGCCAGGCGATGCGCCCGGCCAGCCAGTCCGGCGCACCCGCGATCGGCTCCACCGCCACCCGCGACATCATCTCGGCGACGGTGGCGTTGGGCAGCAGCACGCGCTCGGCACCGGCCTGGATCAGGACGCCACGGACTTCATCGTTGCTTGCATAACTCATGGTCGGTTCCTCGATCCGGTTGCCGCTTAGTGGACGCTGCGTTGCACGAGCTCGCTGGCCAGGTATTCCGGCGTGCCGGCCGGATGGCCGGCCACGGCGAGCTGGCTGGCGGCCCCGGGGTCGTAGCAGCCTTCGCCGCTCTGCCCGGCGACCCAGCCGCCACGCTCGGCGAACGCGAGCGCCGCGGGCACCAGCGCCGGATCGGCGCCGCTGAGCATGACCACCGCTCCCTGCTCCACCGGCAGCGCCTGCAGCAGCGGCGTCGCCTCGTCCGCGAAGCGCAGCCCTTCGGTCGTCGTCGTGATGCCCACGCCATCCTGGAGGATGTAGACGTTGCCGCCTTCCAGCGGCTGCTCGGCGGCCGCCAGCGCGACCGGCAGCGTCGCCACGCGCGCCATCTGCTTGACCAGGTTGGCGTAGCGGCCGCCATCCAGGCGCATCTGCACGAGCACCGGCAGGGGGAAGTCCTCCGGCAGCGCGCCCAGCAGGCGACGCACCGCATCCGGTCCGCCGATGCCGGCCAGCAGCAGCACCGCGCCCTGCGCGCCCGCCCCGGCTTCGGCTTCCAGTTCGACCAGCGACAGCGCACCGGACAGGAGAGCGTCGGGGTCCTGCACGGCTTCGTCGGACGCCGGCGCTGAGGCCGGCGCGACATAGGCATCGTCTTCCACCAGCGACCAGCTGTGGAAACTGCCCGGCACCACGACCGGCGGCGCGGCAACGGGCGCCGACGCTTCGGCGCGTTCCGGCGCGACCGGCGGCAGTTCCGGCGGCAGCGCGGCCGGCGCGGGAGCCACCGGCTCCGGCACGGCCGGCGTGATCGCCAGCAGTTCCTCGAAGGTCAGCACCTCGGGCCGGTCGCCGGCCGGCGGCGGCACGTACAGCGTGTCGGTCGGCACTTCGTCGACATGCAGTTCCGCCTCGTCCAGATGGAACTGCAGCGGCGCATCGGCATAGCGTTCGGCCGGACGCTCGGGCATGCCCGGTTCCGGCAGCGACAGCGCGTCCTGCTCCTGCCCGGGCGGCAACACGTTGTCGTGCCCCTGCAGCTTGGCCGCGAGGTGGCGCGTCCAGCGCTGCGCGTCCCAGCCTTCGCGGCGCGCGGCCAGGTCGGCCTCCTCGAACATCAGGTTCAGGTGCGGCGCCTGCAACGCCGGCTCCAGCCGCTCCAGCGCCTCTTCCACCGCCGGCTCCAGCGCGACCAGCACCACGTCCGGCGCGGCGGCCTGCAATGCCCCCGCGTCCAGCTGGCAGGGATCGTCCTCCAGCACCAGGCGGCCACCAGCGGCGAGCACCGCTTCCTTCAGGCGTTCGCGCGCGGCACCGGGCCGCGCCAGCAGGGCGACCGGCCGGCCGGCGGAATGATCACTCGCGGACACGTGCGATCCCCAACAGGTCGTAGACATTGCGCATCAGATCCAGCTCCTGGTACGGCTTGCCGAGATAGCGCTGCACGCCGATCTCGAATGCGCGCTGGCGGTGCTTGTCGCCGCTGCGCGAGGTGATCATCACGATCGGGACGTCCCTGTAGCGCGCATCGGCGCGCATCGCGGTGGCCAGCTCGTAACCGTCCATGCGCGGCATCTCGATGTCCAGCAGCATCAGGTCGGGCACGCGTTCATCCAGCCGTTCCAGCGCCTCGATGCCGTCGCGCGCGACCACCACCTCGAAGTTGTGGCGTTCCAGCACGCGGCCGGTGACCTTGCGCATGGTCAGCGAGTCGTCCACCACCATCACCAGCGGCATGTGGCGCTGCTGGCCGACGGCGGCCACTTCCACCGGCTGCTGCGGCTGGGCCAGGTGGCGGCGCACCAGCGGCGCCACGTCCAGGATCACCACCACGTTGCCTTCGCCGGTGATGGTGGCGCCGTAGATGCCCGGTACCGAGGCGATCTGCAGGCCCACCGGCTTTACCACGATTTCGCGGTTGCCCAGCACTTGGTCGATAGCCACGGCCGCGCGCAGGTCGCCGGCGCGCACCAGCAGCAGCGGGATCTGCGGCTGGCCCTCGGCCTTGGCCGCGGCCTGGCCGACCAGGGTGCCGAGATCGTGCAGCGCGAAGTCCTCGCCGTTGTAGTGGTAGCCGCCCTGGCCGGACTCGAAGCGCTCGCGGGCGATGCGGCCGATGCCGCTGACCGAGGCCACGGGCACGGCGAAGGTGGTCTCGCCGATGCGCACGAACACCGCCTGGGTGACGGCCAGCGTCTGCGGCAGGCGCAGGGTGAAGGTGACGCCCTGTCCGCGCACCGAGTGGATGTCCACCGAGCCGCCGAGCTGGCGCACTTCGTTGCGCACCACGTCCATGCCCACGCCGCGGCCGGCGAGCTGGCTGACCTGCTCGCTGGTGCTGAAGCCGGAGGCGAAGATCAGGTTGTCCAGCTGCGCGTCGTCGAGCGGCTCGCCGGCCTGGACCAGGCCGCGCTGCTCGCCGCGGCGGCGGATCGCCTCGCGGTCCAGCCCGGCGCCGTCGTCGGCCACTTCCAGCACGATTTCCGAACCTTCGCGGCGCAGGCGCAGGGTGATGACGCCCTCCTCCGGCTTGCCGGCGGCGACGCGCTGCTCCGGCGTCTCCAGGCCATGCGCCACCGAGTTGCGCAGCATGTGCTCCAGCGGCGCGACCATGCGGTCGAGCACGTTGCGGTCGAGTTCGCCGTGGGTGCCGTCCAGTTCCAGGTGGACCTGTTTGCCGATGTCCTGCGCGGCCTGCCGCACCACGCGGCGCAGGCGCGGCACCAGGCCGTCGAACGGCACCATGCGCGCGCGCATCAGGCCGTCCTGCAGTTCCGAGCTGACGCGCGACTGCTGCTGCAGCAGGGCGTCGTAGTTGCGCGACAGGTCGTCGAGCACGCCCTGCAGGCCGCCCAGGTCGGCCGCCGATTCGTTCAGCGCGCGGCTGAGCTGCTGCAGCGTGGAGAAGCGGTCCAGTTCCAGCGGATCGAACGCCTGGTCGGCCTGCTCCTGCTCGCGGCGGTAGCGGGCGACGATCTGCGCCTCGGTTTCCAGGTCCAGGCGACGCAGCTGGTCGCGCAGGCGGGCGTTGGTGCGGTCCAGTTCGCCCATGGCGCTGCGGAACGCGCCCAGCTGCTGTTCCAGGCGCGAACGGTAGATCGCGACCTCGCCGGCATGGTTGACCAAGCGGTCGAGCAGGTCGGCGCGGACGCGGACCTGTTCCTGGGTGCGCGCCGTGCCTTCCTCGTCGACGGCCTGCACCTCGTCCACCGGCGCCGACAACGGCTCGGCGGCGATGCCGGTCGCCGCCAGCGGCAGCGGTTCGATGGCAGGCGCATCCGCGATGACGGACAGCACCGGCTCCGCCACGGGCGCCGCATCCCCATCGTCGGCGAACGCTTCGTCCGCCGCCTGCGGCGGTTGCGGGCCGGCATCGAGCGTCGCGGGCTCCGCCTCCACTTCCGGTTCGACCACGGGAGCCGGTGCGAAAGCCTCCGGCGACGGCGCCATGGTTTCGGCGGTTTCCGGTGCCTCGCCGCCACCGGCGGTGCGGGCCTCGAAAGCGTCGATCAGGTCCACCGGCATCCGCACCGCGCGGTGTGCGCCGGTGCGGATCAGCAGCTGGTGCAGGCGGTCGAAGCCACGTTCGAGCAGCTGCACGTCGCCACGGCCGATCTCGGTGCGGTGGGCCGCCACCGCCTCCAGCAGCGATTCGATGCCATGGCCAAGGTCGCCGATGGCGTTGATGCCGGCCATGCGCGCGCCGCCCTTGAGCGTATGCAGGTCGCGCTGCAACCCGGCCAGCAGTTCGCGGTCCTCCGGCGCCGAGCGCAGTTCGCTGATGAGGCGGTCGCAATGGTCGAGCAGGTCCTTGCCTTCCTCGACGAAGATATCGACCAGCTCGCGGTCGAGGTCGTCGAAATCGAGCGGGCCGGCATCGAATGCCGCCGCATCGGCGGCAGCCACGGAAGCCGCGGCTTCCATCACCGGCGCGGTCAGCGGCGCCAGTTCGACCGGCGCCATCGCGATGGGCTCCGGCTCGACGACGGCTTCGATGACGGTGGTTTCCGCCAGCGCGGTTTCGATCCGGTCCTCCGGTTCGTCCACCGGCACGGCGTCGTCCAGCGACGGCTCAACCGGGACAACGGCGTCTTCCTCGGCGGAAACGAACGCCGCCGCGTCGGACACGATTTCGGCGTCGCTGGCCGCGGTCTCTTCGAGGACGGCCTCCTGCGCCGCGGTGGCAGCGTCCGCCACGCGCGGATGGTCGAGGTGCTGCGGCTCCTCGTCGGACACCGCCACCGGCGCCTCATCGGCAACCAGCGCGTCGGGTTCGACGGGATCGACGGCCACAGGCGCTTCTTCCAGCACCGGCTCGGCCACGAACTCGGTGCCGGCATAGGCTTCCTGCGCGGCATCGTCCAGCGGCAGGGACGTTCCGGCGATGTCCGCCATCGCGTCCTGTTCCGGCGCGGCGTCCACCGCGTCGTGCGGCACCGCCGGGACTTCCGGCTGCGCCTCGTCCTCGGGTTCGAGCGACCACTCGGGCACCGGCGGCGCTTCCGCGGTGGCGGAAGGCGCATCGGCAGCCGCCGTCGCATGGTCGGCGAATTCATTGCCCGGCGTGCCGGCGAACGAGGCCTCCAGCAGCGCGGGATCGAAGTAGGCGGAAAGATCGCTGATGCTGGCCAGTTCCTCGGCCACCGGCAGCGCTTCCGGCGCCAGCGCGTCGGCCGGTGCGGTCGCCAGGGCCGGCACGTCTTCTTCCTCGTCGTCGATGTCCTCGTGCATCAGCGGCGGCCATTGCACTTCCGGCAAGGCATCCGCCAGCGCCTGCAGGCGCGCGGCCAGCGGGGCGAACGAAGGAATCAGCGGCGACGGCGCCTGCAGCGCGGTGATGGTGGTCGCCACCGCGGTGGCGGCCTCGCCCAGCGCGGCGACGCCCTCGGCTTCCGGGGTGACGGCGTTGGCGAGCGAACGCTTCACGAACGACTCGACCGGCGCGGTCACCGCGGTGATCTCCGGCACTTCCGTCATCGCGAAGGCACCGCCCATGGTGTGCACGGCACGCAGCAGTTCCTCGGTCACCGGCTGCGGCGCGGGGCGCGACTGCGACAGCCAGGCTTCGACCGTGGCCAGGTGCTGCCCCACCTCGGCTTCGAGGATCTCGCGCAGCACGCTGTCCACCGAGGCCGGCGTGCCGGCGGCGACCGCCTGCACGGCTGCGGGTGCGGCGACCGGCGCGGCCACGCTGGCAGCGGCGCCGGCGACATGGAAGGCTTCCTCGCCTGCGGCGACGCGGTCGGCGATGTCCTGCATGCCCAGCACGTCGGCATGGATGCGCCCGTTGCCGCGCAGGGCGGCATTGAACTGCGGCAGCACGTCGTAGGCCTGGCCGACAATGGCCACCACCGCCGGACTGGCCGGGCGGCTGCCGTCGAGCACGCGGTTGAGCATGCTCTCGATCTTCCAGCTGAACTCGCCCAGCGTGCGCGCGCCGACCAGGCGGCCGCTGCCCTTGAGCGTATGAAACACGCGCCGCACCGGGCGCAGGCGCTCGACGCTGTCCGGCGCCGCACGCCATGCCGGCAGCAGGCGCCCCAGGTTCAGCAGTTCCTCGTCGAACTCCTCGATGAACACCTCGCGGATGTCCTGGTCGATCTGGTCGGCATCGTTGTCGAAACCGCCGTCCATGCCCACGGTCGCATCCGCCGGATCGAACGCCATCCCGACCGGCGCCGGCGCGGCGGGTGCCACTTCCGGTTCGGCCGGAGCAGCGTGGGGATCGAAGGACGCGGCAGCCTTGTCCAGCTCGGCCATGAAGGCGGCCATCTCGTCGTCCGCTGCGGGCGCTTCGGAAACAGGCTCGGCAGCGGCAGTCACCGTTTCCGACACGATCTCGTCGGCCGGCACGTCCACCGCGGGCAGTACCTCCTCCTGCAGTGCCGCCGTCTCCGGCATCGGTGCGGCGGAGGCGTCGTCCATCACCGGAGCCGTGGCAACCGGCTCCTCGAGCGCAAACCCGGACGCCGGCACGCCGGCATCGTCCTGCACGGCATCGATCGGATCGAGCGTCAGGAATTCATCGGAACCCGCCTGCACCGGCGTTCCGGCATCGACGTCGACCGTGGCGTCGCCGGCCGTATCGACCGCGAACGGCTCCAGCTCGATATCCGCAGGCGAAGTCGTGTCCAGCTCCGCGGCGATCGGATCGAAGGCCGGGAATTCGCCGGAGGCGGTCGCTTCCAGGGGCTCGACGGCCGTGTCGACGGCAACGTCGAACGACTCGTCCGCCACCGGAGAAGCTTCGGCGTCGGCAGTGAAATCCAGCGGCGCGACGGTCAGGCCATCGTCTGTGGCGGCGGATGCGCCCTCGGCGGCCACCGGATCGAAGGCCGAGAAGGTGGTGGTCGCGTCGAACGACGGCAATGGCGGCGGTTCGACGGCCGCCAGCGGAACCGATGCCGGGCGGGCATGGATGGCCTCGCCGAACACCAGCGGCCGGGCCGGCGGTGCGGACGGCGCGACGGCCTCGGCTTCCTGCTCCAAGGATGTTTCGAGCGGCGGCGTCGCGCTGTCTGCGGAAGTCGCCCCGGTCGCTTCCAGCTCGACGTTGTCGGCAATGAATGCCGCAGCCGGCGCCACCACGGCGGCGGCCGCCGCGGCATCTTCCAGCATGTCGGCCGAACGCACCGGCCAGTAGCGCAGCGCCTCCAGGCTGCTGCGGGTGATGTCCAGGATTTCCTCGCGGCCCGGGCGGCGTTCGCGCAGCGCTTCGAGGTAGTACTCCAGGCTGGCCATGGCGTCGGCCAGCGTGTCCAGCTGGCGACCGCTGGGCACGCGCTTGCGTCCGATCAGCTCCACGCCGATGTACTGGCGCACGCCGTTCATGTAGTCCGCGGGCACCTGCAGGTCGAGCATGCGCAGCGCGCCGGACACCTCGTCGAGCAGGCGCGGCACATCCTGCAGGCGTGCGTGGTCCCAGTTGGTCTCGATGAAGGCGACGAAGGACTCACGCGCGGCGGCGAAATTGGCGATGGCCTCGTGCGCCAGCACCTCGACCGTGCGCCGGTTCTCCACCGCCGCCGGGTCCTCGTCGCCTTCCAGGGCGGCGCCCAGGTAGGCGACCTGGTCGTCCAGCGAAGCATCGACGTAGAGCAGCGCGCCGGCGATGTCGAGCAGCAGGTTGTCGTCGATGGGACGGCTGCCGTCCACCACTTCGCGCAGCGCGTCGCGCTGCTGCGCCACGACGCCGCGCGCCACGCCCAGCCCCATCACCCCGAGCGTGTCGGCCACCGCGCCCAGTTCATTGACCTGGGCCTGCAGGTCGGCCGGCTGGCCGCCCAGGCGCACGTGCAGGTCCAGCGCATCCTTGATGCGCAGCAGTTCTTCCTTCACCGCGCTGCCGACCGTGTCCAGCAGTTCGCGGTTGCGCCCGGCCAGGCTGCCGCGCGCATGTTCCAGTTCGGCCTCGCTGGCCTTGCCCGCTTCCGGGTCGAAGGCCAGCAGCACGCCTTCGTTGATGCCTTCGGCGGCGCGCGCGGCGCGGATCTCGTTGAGCAGCGGCAGCAGCACGATCGGAATGTCGCGGTGGCCGTTCTGCAGGCGTTCCAGGTAGTCGGGCAGCAGCACGGTGCCGCGCATCAGCGTGGCGCAGGCCTCGTCGCGGTCCGGCACGGCGCCTTCGCGCACGGCGTCGGCCAGCAGTTCCAGTTCCTCGGCCACCATGGCCGGGGCGTACAGCTCGACCATGCGCAGCGTGCCCTGCACCTGGTGCAGGTAGCCGGCGCAGAAGCGCATGCGGCTGGTGTCGGCGGGGTCCTCGACGAAGTACTCGATCTCGCTGCGGGCCTGGCGCAGGGTCTCGTCCAGCTCCGGTTTGACCCAGCCCAGCGCCGCATGGCTCATCGCATCGCGCAAGGTACTCATCGCACTCCCCCGTGCAGCATCGTTCGCATGCCGTCCGGGCGGCCCTGTTCTGCGGTATGACGACACATCATCTGCTGTTTCCTTTCCATCCCCGCCCGTTCAACCGGTTCAGGCCGGCAGCTTGAAGTCGGCCACCGAGCGGCGCAGATCCGCCGCCAGCTGGTTCAGCTGGCCGAGCGATTCGGCGGTCTGCCCGGCGCCCTGCGAGGTCTGGCCGGTGATCTGCCGGATCACGCCCATGGTCTGGGTGATGTCGGTAGCGGCGGCGGCCTGCTGGTGGGCGGCGATGGAGATGCTCTTGATCAGGTTGTTGAGCGCGTTGGACACGCGTTCGATTTCGGTCAGCGCGGTACCGGCGTCCTCGGCCAGGCGCGCGCCGGACACCACTTCGGCGGTGGTCTGCTCCATCGAGGTCACCGCTTCGTTGGTATCGGCCTGGATCGCCTGCACCAGGCCTTCGATCCGTCGGGTCGCGCCCGAGGTGCGTTCGGCCAGTCGCTGCACTTCGTCGGCAACGACCGCGAAACCGCGGCCCGCCTCGCCGGCCGAGGCCGCCTGCACCGCCGCGTTCAACGCCAGGATGTTGGTCTGCTCGGAAATGTCGTTGATCAGTTCCACGATCGAGCCGATCTCCTGCGAGGACTCGCCCAGGCGCTTGATGCGCTTGGAGGTTTCCTGGATCTGGTCGCGGATCTGGTCCA
>JAEWOJ010000032.1 GCA_023399815.1 Pseudomonadota bacterium
CGCCAGCACCGCATGGGCCCGCGCATAGGCGCCGAAGTGGCGCGCGTCGGCCTGCAGCCAGGCGTCGCGCATGCCGGCATCCTCCGCGCTCAGCGGCGCGCGATCCTCGCGGGCGACCCAGGCCGCCGCGATGTCGTCGATGCTGGGTTCAGCGTTTGCGCGCATGTCGCGTTCCTCCGGCTTCCCGCCCGTCCCTGCCCTCTTCCACGTCCTTTCCATCGCGCTTCATCGAATCCATCAGTACCCGGATTCCCTTGCAGATGTGTTTCTCCACGGTGTTCTCGCTGATCCGCATGCGCTGGGCGATCTCGCGCTGCGAATAGCCTTCGACCCGGCGCAGGACGAAGGCCTCGCGGCACTTGTCCGGCAGGCTGTCGATCAGCGCGCCGATCCGCGCCAGTTCCTGCCGCGAGGACGCGGTCCGCTCCGGACACGCCTCCTCGCCGCTGGTGGCCATGCGCTCGATCTCGGCGACCGCCTCGATCGACACCACCTGCGCGCGCCGCAGCTGCTGCAGCACCACCGACTGCGCCACCGAGTACACATAGGCGCGCGGCTGGCGGACGTGGGACACGTCCGCCATCGCCGCCAGGATGGCGTAGGTCTCCTGGATCACGTCGTCCACGTCCTGCCGCACCGGCAACCGCCGCCGCAACCAGTCGCGCAGCGCCGGCTCGCAGGGCAGCACGTGCTCGGCGAGCCACAGCGAGCGCTCCGCCGCCAGTGCCGCCGTCATGGCGACACCGCCGCGGTGCCCGGCGCCGGCCGGGCGGTTTCACGGACAACCCATCGGATCATCAGAACGCCTTGGTCACGTTGACGTACCAGTACCGCGGATAGGCCTGATAGATCGCCGACGAATAGCCGAACGCGTCGCTGGAGATCGGCGGGCGCTTGTCGGCCAGATTGTTGGCGCCCACCTTCAGCGACAGGCCGTCCATCCAGCCGTCGCCCTTGAGGTCGTACTTGACGAAGGCGTTGGCCAGCGTCTGCGACTTCACCGTCCACGGCGTGCCGTCGGCCAGCACCAGGCCGTTCTCCACGAACGAGCTGCTGTAGCGGGCGCTGGCGCCGACCGTCAGCTGCTGGTAGCGCCAGGTCAGCGTTCCGGACCATTTCCACTGCGGGTTGCCGCCGTTGCCGATCAGGTTGCCGCCGCCGGTCACGCGGATCGATGGATCGACCAGGCCGGTGGCCTTGGCGTCTTCCAGCGCCTGCAGCGCCGGCGAGCGCTGGCGGTAGAACTCGATCAGGCGGGTGCCGTTGAGCGACACGTCGAAGCGGCCGACGTTGGTTTCCGGCGAGGCCCAGCTGAAGGTGTAGTCCACACCGCGCACGGTCTGCGGCTCCAGGTTGACGTACTGGTCCTTGACGTAGAGCACCTTGCCGGCGGCCTCCAGGCCGGTGCCGGCGAAGCGCGCGATGTCGTCGGCGGTGGGATCGGCGCGCACCACGTCGGCGTTGCTGCCGCCCTGCTGGCGCAGCACGTAGTCCAGGATCAGCGCGTTGCCCTCGCCGAACAGGCCGATGATGCCTTCCTGCTCGTACTTG
The DNA here is from genome assembly GCA_023399815.1 of Pseudomonadota bacterium. Taxonomy (GTDB): domain Bacteria; phylum Pseudomonadota; class Gammaproteobacteria; order Xanthomonadales; family Xanthomonadaceae; genus Stenotrophomonas. Next base: position 1,552 of record JAEWOJ010000032.1, read on the forward strand.
TAGTAATCCACGGCGAAGGTGAAGCGGCCGAGGTTCTCGGGAATAAACTGCGGCTGGAACACGATGCCGGCGCTGGTGTTGGTCGAGGTTTCCGGCTTCAGGTCCGGGTTGCCCGAGCGCCGCGCGGTGGTCGAGGCGGTGTAGCCCTTGCAGGCGGCCATCGACGCCTGCGCGCCGCTGCGCACGTCGGCCAGGCACTGCACCCAGTCGGTGCGGCTGTTGGAGCGGCTGACCATGGTGGCGTTGACCTGCTCCAGGTTCGGCGCGCGGAAACCCTTGGCCCAGGACGAGCGCACGGTCAGGCCGTCGACGATCTGCCAGCCCAGCGCCAGCTTCGGCTTGGCGACGTTGCCGAAGTCGTTGTAGCGCTCGGCGCGGCCGGCCACCTGCAGGTCCAGCGACCTGACCAGGGGAATGCCCATCGCCGGCGACACCAGCGGCACCGAGAACTCGGCGAACACGCCGGCGACGGTGCGCGAGCCGTAGGTGTCCGGGGTCGGGCTGACGCCGTACATGTCGCTGGGATACTCGATGCCGGTGATCGCGTCGGTGAAGGTCAGCGAACCGTCGACGTGCGCGTCGCGGTCGTCGCGCTGGGTCTCGTGGCGCACTTCCACGCCGGTCGCCATGCCGACGTCGCCGGCCCAGGTACGGAACAGGTCCGGGCGCGAGGCCTTGAAGTCCCACAGGTACAGCGCGGTCTCGCTCTGGCGCTTGGCCTTGTAGAAGAACGCGTCGAGCTTGCTCCAGTCGTTGCAGCCGCCGCAGAACGGGTTGTAGGCCGCCGACGTCGGATCGGCCAGCGCCTGCTGGAACCGGGTCATGCTCACCGCGTCCTGGGTGTCGACCACCTTGGCCCTGGAGTACAGCGCCGCGCTCTCCCAGTCGAAGCCGAAGTGGTAGCCGCGCAGGCCGGCCAGCGCACGTACCTGGGTGTTCTTGACCTCGATCCGGGTCGGGCGCTCGAAGCGGTAGCTGGTGATCGTCACCGGCACGCCGTCCGCGCCGATGTTCAGGCCCGGCAGGCGGTTCGGGTTGGGCGTGCCGTCGGGCAGGTACATCGCGCCGAACGGGTTCCAGTAATTGCTGGCGGCCACCGTCATCGGCAGCGAGGAAATCGTGTTGACGCCGTTCTGCAGGCTGTAGGCACGCGAGTCGTACAGGCCAGCCTCGCTGAAGAACGACAGCCCGTTCTCGAAATCGTGCTTGCCGGTGGCGAACACGTTGATGCGGCGCACGTCCGGGGTGATCGAGACCGGATACAGCGACTGCTGGTTGTCGCGCAGGTTGGCGTCGGCGCCGGAGGTGGCCTTGCTGCCGGACTGCACGCACAGGCCGTCGCCGATCGTCGCGCCGCAGTTGCCGTTGCTGGTCGGCTTGACGTAGAACGCGCCGGCGGCGGTGGTCAGCCACGTCCCGTTCTGCGACACGCGCGGCCCGTTGGCGGTGAAGTTGCCCCACGGACTGTTGGTGTTGCGGTTGTCCACGCCGGCCAGGCCTTCGTACGGCGTCCCGGCGAAGTCGTCGATGCGGTTGGCGTTGCGGGTCCAGTCCTGGTCCAGCGAGTTCAGGCCGGTGGAGTTGTAGTAGTTGAAGGCGACGGTGACGTTGGAGCGCAGGTCCTGCGAATTCCTGCCCCACATGCCGTTGACCGCCACGTCGCTGAGGTTGGTGCCTTCGCCCACGCCCTTCTGCACGCTGACGGTGCCGCCGTCCATGTCGTCGCGCAGCACGTTGTTGACCACGCCGGCAACGGCGTCGGTGCCGTAGATCGCCGCGGCGCCGTCGAGCAGCACCTCGACCCGGCGCAGGTTGGCCACCGGCACGGTGTTGGCGTTGTAGGTCAGCACCGGCACGAGGTTGCCGTCGGCCTGGCTGGTCGGGTGCACCACGGTGCGGCGGCCGTTGATCAGCAGCAGCGTGTTGCCCACGCCCAGGCCGCGCAGGTTGACCGAGGCGATGTCGCCGCGCGCGTAGTTGGAACTGTTGCCGCCATTGGTGCCGCTGAAGGAGACGTTGCCCATCTGCGGGATGGAGCGGTACAGGTCGTCGCCGGAGACCGCGCCGGTGGCCTCGATCTGCTCGGCCTGCAGCGTCGCCACCGGCAGGATCGCCGCCGACTTGCTGCCCTTGATCTGGCTGCCGACCACGGTGATCTGGTCCAGCGTGTTCACCGCGCCGTTGGCCGGGGCCTCCTGCGGCGCCGGGACGGCCGGTTCGGGCGCCGCGACCTGCGCCACGGCCAGTCCGCCCAGGCCGCCGAGCGAGGCCAGCAGCGGCGCGGCGGCGCGCAGGGTGATGGTGCGCCCGTCGTCGGACGCCACGGTCAGGCCGGTGCCGTCCAGCAGGCGGCTCAGCGCCTGGCGCGCATCCATCTGCCCCTTCAGTTGTCCGACCTCGATCCGGCCCTCGTCGCCCATGGCGGCCGGGGCGATGATCTGCAGGCCCGCCTGGCGGGCGAATTCAGGCAGCACCTCTTCGATGCGGCCGCCTTCGATATCGAACTGCGGCGGCGCGGCGAGCGCCGGCACGGCCACGCACAGCGCCACGGCGGCCAGGCCGCCGCGGATCGCGCTTGCCAGCGGCAACAACTTGAATGAACGCATTGATGAACCCCTCTCCGGTATATGCGAATGCGGCGACGTCGTCGGTCCCCTGTGTGCCTAGAGGAGCAGGCGGAAAAGTTCCGCCATCCGTCATCGCCGGCATCCCCGGCCACGCCCGCCATACGGCGTAGTATCCTTTGAGCGATCCCTTCTGGACCCGAGGACCGAGCAGTATGCGTTTTCGCCCACAGTACGTCCTGACCGCCGTTCTCAGCCTCGCGCTCGCCTCCTGCGGCGGCGGCATGGTGAAGCGGGTTTCCGAACCGGCCGCCGGCATCCAGCAGCTCACCGTCGCCAGCGACGGCAGCTGGGACGTGGAACTGCGGCTGCGCAACTACAGCTCGATGCCGATGCGCTTCGACGACGTCGCGCTGAAGCTGAAGGTGGGCGAGGAATCGGCCGGCACCCTGAGCGCCGCGCCCGGCCTGTCCATCGGCCCGGAATCGGCCGACGTCGTCACGGTCCACCTGCAACCCGCCTCGCCCGCCCGCATCGTCGTGGCCGATGCCCTGGCCGGCGGCCACTCGCTGTTCTACGAACTGGAAGGCACGATCAAGGCCACGCCCGAAGAGAAGAAACAGCGCAGCTTCGAGGTGACTTCCCGCAACAGCCTGAACCAGGCGCCCGGCCTGCCCGGCGTGCTGCGCTGATTCCCCTCCATTCCGTTTCGTCCGAGATCGCACCGATGAGCAACTACAAGGCCCCCGTTACCGACCTCCGTTTCGCCCTGCACGATGTGCTCAAGGCCGAGTCCCTGTTCGCCGCGATGGGCCACGCGGATGCCAGCGCCGACGTCATCGACGCCGTGCTGGAGGAAGCCGGCCGCTTCAGCGCCAGCGTGCTGGCCCCGCTGAACGCCGTCGGCGACGAGAACGGCTGCACGCTGGACAAGGCCACCGGCGAAGTCACCACCGCCCCGGGCTTCAAAGAAGCCTATGCGCAGTTCGTCGAAGGCGGCTGGACCGGCCTGACCGCCGCGCCCGAATTCGGCGGCCAGGGCATGCCGGAGACGCTGGGCATGGCGCTGAGCGAAATGGTGTCCTCGGCCAACCTGGCCTGGAGCCTGTTCCCGATGCTGTCGCACGGCGCGGTCGAGGCGCTCAAGCACTACGGCGAGGACTGGCAGCGGGAAGCCTTCCTCAAGCCGCTGGTGGCCGGCAACTGGACCGGCACCATGTGCCTGACCGAACCCCACGCCGGCACCGACCTGGGCCTGATCAAGACCCGCGCCGAGCCCAATGCCGACGGCAGCCATTCGATCACCGGCACCAAGATTTTCATCACCGCCGGCGAGCACGACCTCAGCGAGAACATCGTTCACCTGGTGCTGGCCAAGCTGCCCGACGCGCCTCCCGGCCCGAAGGGCATCTCGCTGTTCGTCACCCCCAAGTACAAGGTGGACCGCGCCGGCGCGATGGGCGAGCGCAACGCCCTGCGTTGCGGCGCGCTGGAGCACAAGATGGGCATCCACGGCTCGTCCACCTGCGTGATGAACTTCGACGGCGCCCAGGGTTACCTCGTCGGCCAGCCGCACAAGGGCCTGCAGGCGATGTTCGTGATGATGAACTCCGCCCGCCTCGGCGTCGGCATCCAGGGTCTGGCGCAGTCCGAGCGCGCCTGGCAGGGCGCGCTGGCCTATGCGCGCGAACGCCTGCAATCGCGCGCGCCCAAGGGCGCGATCCTGCCCGACAAGCCGGCCGATCCGATCATCGCCCAGCCCGACGTGCGGCGCATGCTGCTGTCGATCAAGTCGTTGACCGAGGGCGGCCGCCTGCTCGCCGCCCACGCCTACACCCAGCTCGACGCCGCACAGAGCGCCGGCGACGCGCAGGCGCGCGCCGATGCCGAGACCCTGGTCAGCTTCCTCACGCCCATCGTCAAGGCCTGCCTGACCGAGTGGAGCATCGAGTGCACCTACAACGCGCAGCAGTGCTTCGGCGGCCACGGCTACATCGCCGAACACGGCATGGAGCAGCTGGCGCGCGATGCCCGCATCACCACGCTGTACGAAGGCACCACCGGCATCCAGGCGCTGGACCTGATCGGCCGCAAGACCGCGGTGTCGCAGGGCGCCGGCCTGAAGCTGTTCCTGGCCGAGATCGAAGGGTTCATCGCCGCCAACGCCGGCAACCCGGCCGTGGCCGAGTTCCTGCCGGTGCTGGGCGCCAGGGCGCAGGAATGGGGCAAGCTGACCGTGGACGTCCTGCAGCGCGCCGCCGCCAACCCGGAGGAACTGGGCGCGGCCAGCTGGGATTACCTGTTCTACAGCGGCTACGTGGCGCTGGCCTACTGGTGGGCGCGCGCCGTGGCCGCGACACAGGAATCCGGCCATCCACAGGCCTTCAAGCAGGCCAAGCTGGAAACCGCGCGCTTCTACTACGCCCGCATCCTGCCGCGCACCCTGGCCCACGCCGCCAGCATGGAAAGCGGCGCCGAACCGCTGATGGCGATGGAAGCTGCGCGCTTCGGCGAGTGATCGCCCGCCCCTGCCGCCATCGATGATGGCGGCAGGGATTTACACAAACTGTCACGCTTCATGTATAAGCTGTTTTCCCGATGGAGACAGACACTACACCGCGTGGTCTGATCGATACCGGAGTCGCCGCATCCGCTCCGGAAGCGGAGTTTTCGCTCCCGCCCTCCCTGCACCGCCTCGGTTCCGTGCGACTGCTGTCGCTGGACGCGCACGGCCGCGTGCTCGACTGGATCAACTGGCAGGAAGCGGCCTGCCTTTACGCGCGCGGCGCGGTGGCCTGGACCCTGGGCGATCCCTGCCTGCACGTGCACGGCGCCATCAACCGGGCCAGCGGCCTGCGCAGCGGCCTGGACCTGCACCCGATCATCGCCTCGCGCGGCCATGCCCGCTCGCGCGCCATCGACCCGACGCCCAACCTCACCAATACCGCGCTGTTCGCCCGCGACGCGCAGCTGTGCCTGTACTGCGGCCACCAGTTCAGCCGCCCGCACCTGACCCGCGACCACGTCATGCCCCTGTCCAAGGGCGGCCGCGACATCTGGGAAAACGTGGTCAGCGCGTGCTTCCAGTGCAATTCGCGCAAGAGCAACCGCACCCCGCAGCAGGCCAACATGCCGCTGCTGGCGGTGCCGTACCGGCCGAGCTGGATCGAGCACCTGATCCTGTCCAACCGCAACATCCTGGCCGACCAGATGGCCTTCCTGAAGGCGCAGCTGCCCAAGAGCGCCCTGCGCCGCAACGCCTGAGCGGCCCTGACCTGTAGTGCCGGCCGCTGGCCGGCAACCTCGCATCTCCTGGCATTCCTGCGG
>JAEWOJ010000061.1 GCA_023399815.1 Pseudomonadota bacterium
CGCCGATGTGCTTGCAGATGCCGGCGGCGATGATGCCGATCGGGCCGGCGCCGGTGATCAGCACGTCCTCGCCGATCACGTCGAACTCCAGCGCGCAGTGCGCGGCGTTGCCGTAGGGGTCGAAGAACGCGGCCAGCTCGCTCGGGATCTGGTCGGGGATCGGCCACAGGTTGCTGGCCGGCATCACCATGTACTCGGCGAACGCGCCGTTGACGTTGACGCCGATGCCGACGGTGTTCGGGCACAGGTGCGGGCGGCCACCGCGGCAGTTGCGGCAGTGGCCGCAGACGATGTGGCCCTCGGCCGAGACGCGCTGGCCGATTTCGTAGCCGGTCACCGCCGAGCCGAGCGCGGCGATGCGGCCGACGAACTCGTGGCCGATGGTCAGGCCCGGCTTGATGGTGCGCTGGCTCCACTCGTCCCACAGGTAGATGTGCAGGTCGGTGCCGCAGATGGCGGTCTTCTCCAGCTTGACCAGCACCTCGTTCGGGCCCGGCACCGGCACCGGCACCTCTTCCATCCAGATGCCCTTGGCCGCTTCGCGCTTCACCAGCGCGCGCATCGTGTTCTGTGTCATTGCCGGAAAACCGCAGTGGGAAAGAGCGCCGATTATATGCTTTCGGCCGCAGCGGACCGCTGGCGGGAGGACGCTTTCCGCCGGCGTCGGGCCGGAGCGGCCTAGCGTGTGCCCGGGCGCAGCCGCCACCACTGCCACGCGCCGACCGCCGGCGGCAGCAGCAGCATCGCGAAGAACAGCCAGTCCCAGCCTCCGTCGGCCAGCAGCATGCCGACGATGCCGGCAAGGGCGAGCAGCGCCAGCGCCAGCACCAGCCAGATCGCGCGCGCGCCGGTCATGACCGTGCCTCCGCCGGCCGCGGCCGCGACTTGCGGCGCGCGCGGCGCCGGTCCCACCACAGCCAGGCGCCGTTGGCGGTGATGAACAGGGTCAGCCAGGTACACAGCGTCCACAGGATCTTCAGCGGCAACCCGCCGTAGTCGCCGAAGTGCAGCGGTTGCGACAGCACGATGGCCTTCATGTAGCCGGGCATCTCGGCGAGTCTGGCGACCTCGCCGGAACTGGCGTCCACCAGCCCGACGCGGTACAGGCGCTCCTCCAGCCCGGACGGGCCGAGCGCCAGCGCGGTGTAGTGGTGCGGGGTGGAGTAGTCGGTGTCGGGGAAGATCAGCGAGGCCACGTGCCAGCCCGCCGGCATCCGCGCGGCGACGGCGGCGATGGCGGTGTCCGCGTCCACCGGCGGCCGCCGCGCATCGACCGTGGCCCCGGCCTGCGGGCCGCGCAGATCGGCGAACGCGGAGTACGACCACATCCCGGTCGCCAGCGTGCCGAAGCCGAGCAGGAAGCCGGTCAGGCTGACCGCGAATGCCCAGCCCAGCACCACCGCGCCGATGGTGTTGTGCAGGTCCAGCTGCCGCAGCCGTGGTCCGCGCCCGCGCCGCAGCAGGCCGAAGGCGACCTTCTTCACGTGCGGCCAGTACACCACCACGCCCGACAGCAGCGACACCAGCACCAGCAGCGCGATCAGCGCGCCGATCAGCTCGCCGGGCATGCCGAGGAACCAGTGCGCATGCAGTTCCAGCAGGAAGCCGGTCAGGGTCGAGGTCGGGTCCACCGCGTGCTCGGTCGGCTGCGCGGTGGCCAGTTCGGTGAAGCGCAGCTTCATGTCCTCGAACCTGTGCGCGGCCTTCGGCACTGTCACCAGCAGCAACAGGCCCGGATGCTCCTTGGGGTCGATGCCGATGCTGGCCACGCGCTCGTCCGGGTGCGCCGCCAGCACGTTGTCGATGGAGGCCTGCAACGGCCGCTGCGGTCCGGCGTCGGCGATGTTGGCCGGCACCACGCCCAGCGCCGCGTCGATCTCCTCGTGGAAGATCAGCACGGTGCCGGTCAGGCACAGGATCAGGAACGGCAGCGTCGCCACCAGGCTGCACCAGCGGTGCAGCCACAGGTTCAGGCGGTACCAGCGCGAAGGACGGTTCGATTGCATGGCCGCGCTCATCCGTCGAACTGCACGCCGGCGTACCCGCCGCGCGACTGCGACGGCACCGCGGTGTCGTATGGGGTGGCGAACGCGTCCCGCCGTTCGGCGTCCAGCACCATCGTGCTGGCGGCGGTGCCGCGCTGCGGGCGGCCCTGCTTTTCCGAGGTCGTCACGATGCGGTCGCCATCGGGGTGCGCGGCGTCAGCCGCAGCGAACAGGCGTGGGAAACGGAGGAACGGAAACGTGCCGGACGCATGGAGGCCTCATCGGGAGCGGAAGGGTTCGCTGGCGATGAAGCGTGCTGGCTGAGCGCGGCATTGTAGTGCGTGCGGCCGGCTTGCGCGACCGCGGGAGGGACGCGCATCGGTGGCCCCGCGCGGATGGTTGCAGCCGCTACAATCGACCGTTCAATTTGCCGGGAGCATCCCCTATGCGTCTGAATCTTCTCGCTTTCTCCGTCGTCGCCGGGCTCGGCCTGGTCCAGGCCGCGCAGGCCGCCGAAGGCATGTGGGTGCCGCAGCAGCTGCCGCAGATCGCCGGGCCGCTGAAGCAGGCCGGGCTGAAGCTGGACCCGCTGCAGCTGAGCAACCTGACCGGCGACCCGATGGGCGCGGTGGTCGCGCTGGGTGGCTGCACCGCCAGCTTCGTGTCGCCGCAGGGCCTGGTGGCGACCAACCACCACTGCGCCTACGGCGCCATCCAGCTCAATTCCACCGCCGAGAAGAACCTGATCAAGGACGGCTTCAGTGCCGCCAGCTTCAAGGACGAACTGAGCGCCGGCCCGAACGCGCGCATCTACGTGCTGGACGACATCACCGACGTCACCGCGCAGGCGAAGGCCGCCATCGCCGGCGCCGGCAACGATCCGCTCAAGCGCACCGAGGCGCTGGAAGCGCTGGAAAAGAAGCTCGTGTCCGAGTGCGAGGCCGACGACAGCTACAGCTGCACGCTGTACAGCTTCTCCGGCGGCAATGCCTACCGCCTGTTCAAGAACCTCGAGATCAAGGACGTGCGCCTGGCCTATGCGCCTCCGGGCAGCGTCGGCAAGTTCGGCGGCGACGTCGACAACTGGATGTGGCCGCGCCACACCGGCGATTTCTCGTTCTACCGCGCCTACGTCGGCAAGGACGGCAAGCCGGCCGCGTTCTCGGCCGACAACGTGCCGTACCAGCCCAGGCACTGGCTGAAGCTGGCCGACCAGCCGCTGGGCGAGGGCGATTTCGTGATGGTGGCCGGCTACCCGGGCCGCACCGACCGCTATGCGCTGGTCAGCGAGTTCGAGAACACCGCCGGCTGGGTGTACCCGACCATCGCCAAGGCCTACAAGGACCAGATCGCGCTGGTCGAAGCGGCCAGCAAGGACAACAAGGACATCGCGGTGAAGTACGCCGCCAGCATGGCCGGCTGGAACAACACCAGCAAGAACTACGACGGCCAGCTGGACGGCTTCAAGCGCAACGACGTGCTGGCGCAGAAGCAGAAGGCGGAGGCCGCGGTGCTGGAATGGCTGCGCGGGCAGGGCGCGCAGGGCAAGCCGGCGCTCGACGCCTACGCGCAGCTGCAGGCGCTGGGCACGCAGGCGCGCAGCACCCAGCAGCGCGACATCACCCTGGGCATGTTCAACCGCACCGGCACGCTCGGTACCGCCGTGCGCCTGTACCGCCTGGCGATCGAGAAGGCCAAGCCGGACGCGCAGCGCGAGGACGGCTACCAGGAACGCGACCTGCCGGCCATCGAGGGCGGCCTGAAGCAGATGGACCGCCGTTACGTGCCGGCCATGGACCGCCAGTTCCAGCAGTACTGGCTGCAGCGCTATGTCGCACTGCCCGCTGGCCAGCGCGTGCCGGCGTTCGACACGTGGCTGGGCGGCAGCGATGCCGCCGCCGTGGACGCGGCGCTGGTGCGCCTGGACGGCTCGCGCCTGGGCGACCTGGCCGAGCGCATGAAGTGGTTCAACGCCGACAAGGCCGCCTTCGAGGCCAGCACCGACCCGGCCATCCAGTACGCGGTGGCGGTGATGCCGGCGCTGCTGGAGATCGAGCACCAGAACAAGGTCAAGCGCGGCGAGGAACTGGTCGCCCGGCCGCTGTTCCTGCAGGCCATCGCCGACTACAAGAAGAGCAAGGGCGAGTTCGTCTACCCGGACGCCAACCTGTCCCTGCGCATCACCTTCGGCAACGTGAAGGGCTACACCGGCCTGGACGGCAAGGTGCAGCAGCCGTTCACCACCATCGAAGGCGTCGCCGCCAAGGAAATCGGCGTCGATCCGTTCGACTCGCCGGAGGCGCTGCTCGACGCGGTCAAGGCCAAGCGCTACGGCGGCCTGGAAGACAAGCGCATCGGCAGCGTGCCGGTGGACTTCCTGTCCGACCTGGACATCACCGGCGGCAACTCCGGCTCGCCGGTGCTCGACGCGCACGGCCGCCTGGTCGGCCTGGCGTTCGACGGCATCTGGGAAGCGGTGGCCAGCAACTGGGTGTTCGACCCGGTGATGACCCGCATGATCTCGGTGGACCAGCGCTACATGCGCTGGATCATGCAGGAAGTGGCGCCGGCGCCGCAGCTGCTGAAGGAACTGGAAGCGGCGTCCAAGTAAGCCGCGCCTGCCTCGCATCGAACGCCCCGGGCGGGAAACCGCCCGGGGCTTTTTCGTGCAATGCAATCGTGATCTGCTTTTCCCTTCTCCCTCCGGGAGACAACCCGGCAGGATTGCCGGGTTGCACGGCGAAGCCGCCCGAAGGGGGCGGCACATGGATGTGCCGCATGCAGGTGGCGCGAAGCGCCGGAGGAGGGTTCGGGCGAAGCCTCAGCCCAACCCCTCGCTCCGCGCCCCGGCCCACGCCGGCCGCGTGGGCGCTCCAAGGCACGCGCGCCAGTGGCGCGCAAGCCAGGCCTTCTCACCCCAGCGGGAGAGGGGCCTTCTTTCGTTTCACCTGTACGGCCCCGGCCCACGCCACAGCAGCTCGCCGCGCCGGTACACGTACATCACCGTGATGATCTGGCGCGCGTCGCCGATGGACTGCAGTTCCGGCGCATCGGGCGTGAGCAGGCGGCACTTGCTGGAACCGCGCCTGAGCGCGACTTCCGCGGGGCAGACCATCAGATAACTGGTGCCCGGCAGCGGAATGGACAGTTCCTTCATGCCCTGTTCCATCCAGGTGCGCAGCCGCGTCTCGGCCAGCAGGTCGTAGACGATCTGGTAGCCGCCCACCTCCATGGCCGGCTCGCCGGCCGCCATGTCGCTGCGGTAGCCGTTGCGGTTGGCGGGTCCGGAGTCGCGCCCGTTGTCGTCGGGAGCGGTTTCCTTCTCCAGCCAGCCCGGTGGGCGGCCGGTCCAGGTCTGGGGACGGCGCTGGACGTTGTCCGGCGGGCTGGAAGCGGCTGCCTGTGCAGGCGCCTGCGTGGGCGGCGCCTCGGCCTGGGCCTGCTTCTGTTCCGGTTCGGCCGGAGGCTCGATGAATTTGGCCTCCAGCACCGGCTTGCGCTCGTCGACCCGCCGGCGCGCCACCGGCTTGGGCGATGGCCTGGATGCGTCCTTCGGCTTCTGGCTGGGCGGCGTGGGCGTGGTCTGCCGGGAGGGCGGCGCCTCGCCGATGAAATCCACCTTGACCCGGCCGCCGCCGGACGAGCCCTGCGGCGGGGTCACCACCGGCGGCGTGGAGCGCAGCAGGAGCAGCAGCACCAGCAGGTGCAGCAGCACGCTCAGGAAGGCGGCCGCCCACGGTTGCAGGCGTTCGTTCCAGGGCGTGGAAGCGGGCTGCGGAGAGGTCGAAGGGCGACTCATGCCACTGGGGGGGCGTGGGAGGTGCTGGCCCTCATGTGGAAGTCACACCGTGCAGTCGATCGGGGCCGGTATGGTAACGCCTGCCGTCGGCCGGCAGACAGCCGGGGGCGACGACGGTTCGGCCTCGAGCCGGCAAGCGTCGCCGGGGATTCGTAACGCGGGCAACCGTGGCCTGCACCGCGGTGGCGGCGGGCTATGATGCGGGCCCCACCACGGACTCCCCACTGCATGCGCATCCTGCTTGCCCGTCACGGCGAAACGCCGTGGAACGCCGAAGGCCGCTACCAGGGCCAGATCGACATTCCCCTCTCGCCGGTGGGCGAGGCGCAGGCCAGGGCGCTGGGCGAACGCCTGCAGTCGCTGCAGATCACCCGCGCCGTGGCCTCGCCGCTGTCGCGCGCGCAGAACACGGCGCGCGCCGCGCTGGGCGCCGCACGCGAATCGATGCTGCTGACCGACGCGGACCTGCAGGAAATCGCCCACGGCGAATGGGAGGGCCTGCTCGCCAGCGAGATCAACGACAAGGACCCGGCCCGCCTGCGCGCCTGGCGCGAGGAACCTGACACGGTGCTGATGCCCGGCGGCGAGTCGCTGCGGCAGGTGCTGGACCGCAGCTGGCGCGGGCTGGCCACCGCCGCCGAGGGGCTGGGGGCGGACGACACCCTGCTGGTGGTCGCGCACGACGCGGTCAACCGGGTGATCCTGTGCAAGGTGCTGGGCCTGCCGCTCGGCAAGCTGTGGAGCTTCCGCCAGGCGCCGACCACGCTGAACCTGCTCGAAGGCCCGGACGTGGAGCGCCTGGAAGTGGTGCGGTTGAACGACTGCGCGCACCACACCCCGTTCTTCGGCGAGGCCCGGCACCGGGCGCTTTGATGGCCGCGCCACGGGCAAGGCGGCGTTGGCTGCCTGCCATGCTGCTCGCGCTGCTGCCGTTGCCGGCGGCGGCGCAGCAGGCGGGCGACGCCTGCCCACCCACTTCCGCGCAGGACAACCGCGCGCCGTTCTACCCGCCTTCCGAACTCTGGCGGCTGCTCGGCTACACGGTCAACGTGATCATCCAGGTCGATGGCTGCGGGCGGGTGACCGATGCCCGTATCGATCGGTCCTCCGGCGTGCCGGCACTGGATGAAACCGCGCTGGCGGCGGCGCGCCGCTGGACCATCGCCCCGGAATACCGCGGACAGCCGCGCTACCGGCTGCCGTTCGCGTTCGAGCCGCTGCCCGAGGCGATGCCGGCGCAGGCGGGCCGGCGGCAACGCGATCCGTTCTTCGACGAGCGCAGCAGCGGCCGGGTGGCGCCGCCCGCGACGGACACCGACGGCGCGCTGCCCGGCTACATCGCCGACCCGTACCCGATCGGCTTCCTGCAGATTCCCGAGGCCATCGCCACGATCGGCCCGCTGGCGCTGCTCCGCCGCTACGGTCGTCAGGCCAACTTCTGGCTGCACGACGAAGAGGGCCTGAGCCTGTTCCAGCTCGAAGGCACCATGCTGGTGCGCAACCGCCTGGTCAGCGATGGCCGGCGCCGGTTCGTGGTCACCAGCGTGCTGTGCGGAAACGACCTGGAAGCCTGCCGCCAGTCGCTGGCGGACCTGCGCGCCCGCCGCGGCCCGCAGCAGCCGCAACCGGTTCCGGCCGCGGAACCCTAGGCGCGGCGGCCGGGGCCTGCGCGGGCCGGCTGTATCATGTACGCCCCCTTCGCGCCGCCCGCATCGCGCGGCGCCACGCGCCAGCCGAGAATCCCGCATGTCCTCCGCACGTCCCGCCACGCTCGAGCAGTGGCTCGCCCATATCGACCGACAGCATCCGCAGCCCATCGCGATGGGCCTGGAGCGCGTGCGCGAGGTGGCCGGGCGCATGGGCCTGGGACGGCCGGCGCAGCGCTGCATCGTGGTCGGCGGCACCAACGGCAAGGGCTCGACGGTGGCCTTCATCGAAGCCATCGCCCGCGCCGCCGGCTGGACGGTGGGCGCCTACACCTCGCCGCACCTGCTGGCCTACAACGAGCGCGTGCGCATCGACGGCGCCGACATGGACGACGCCACGCTGGTGGCGGGCTTCGACGCGGTCGAGGACGCACGCGGCGACACGCCGCTGACCTATTTCGAATACGGCACGCTGTGCGCGCTGTGGGCGTTCCAGCGCGCCGGCCTGGACCTGGCGGTGCTGGAAGTGGGGCTGGGCGGACGCCTGGACGCGGTGAACATCGTCGATGCCGACGTGGCGGTCATCACCACCGTGGACATCGACCATGCCGACTGGCTGGGCAGCGAGCGCGAGGCGATCGGCGCCGAGAAGGCCGGCATCATCCGCGGCTGGAAGCCGGTGATCCTGGGCGAGATCGATCCGCCGTCCAGCGTGCTGCGCCGCGCCTACGTGCTGGGCGCCAACGCGATCCGCTTCGGCAGCGACTTCTTCGCGGAAGCAATCGATGCCGGCACCTGGCGCTGGCGCGACGTGGCCTTCCGCATCGAACTGCCGCAGCCGGCGCTGTGGGCGCCGGTGCAGCGGGCGAACGCGGCCACCGCCATCGCCGCGCTGCGCGCGCTGGAC
>JAEWOJ010000069.1 GCA_023399815.1 Pseudomonadota bacterium
CTGCTGGAGGGCGGCGAGCAAGCCATTGTCGAGGCACCTTCGGAAGATGCGGCGGTCCGCGGGAAGCCGAACTCGCCCTTGCGCTCAGTCGGCTGTCGAGTCGGGCCCATCGAGCTTGTTCTTGAGAAGCGCTGCGCTCGCAATCAGCCCCACTGCTCCCACGACTTTCGGGGTCGCGTCCTTCGTCTTCTGGATCGCTTGGGCCGCGACGTCAGGCACCCGGTCCAAACGCTGCGGCTCCCATGCACGTGGGACGGAGTCGATCCCAAGTAGCTCATGAAAGTCGTGAACTTCCGCCGCAACATCGTTCCCAGATGCCAAGGTGGCCAAAGCGTTCGTCCGGTTCCAGAGCAACCTCGCGTTGGCCGAACCGCACGCTGCGTCGATGCGATCGAGCAGGGGTTCGGTGTGTTGAGCGATGTAGGCCAGCCGACTCTGCCGGGCAAGCAGGAGTCCGAGGCGGTGCTGATCCAGCTCGTCCGGACGGACGCCTAGGACGAGCTCGAGCTCGAGCTCATCCAGCAACCCCTGAAGCTGGGCGCAGCGAGCCAGGACGGCGAGCCACTCCCGGACGTCGGTCTCTGCCTGTCCAGTGGTCTCGGCGAGTCTACGGACATTGGTTGTGCCTTCAAGTTTCTCGGCGATCGACTTGAGCTGAAGCAGTGCATAGGCCTGGGTAGACGCGATCGACTCAGAGGTGCCCGCCACCTTCTCCCAGGTGACGTGGCTGACCAGCCCGGATGTCTCCCTCAAAGCCGCCGCTTCCTCGATGACGATGCCCGCTCCGATCATGCGGGACACGACGGCGTCATCATGCTTGCGCAAGACGTCGTCGACCTTCACGTCGATCCTGGCCAGGTACTCGGTGATTTCGGCGGTGGCCTGGTGAGTTGCGAGTTGAGCCATGACGCCAGCCACCCCAGAGAGAGCCGCCGGATTGCTGAGCGCTGTGCCAAGACCCCGCTCGGCCTGGAGCCAGTTCCGGATCTCGCCGGGTGTCCCGACAATGACATGGCTCACACCGGGGGTCTTGGTCTCCATCAGCCCGTGTTCTTTCACGATCCGGGCGGACTCCTCGGTCAGCTTGATCCAGCGGCCAGAGTCGGCAGCGGTCTGGGATGCCGATTGCGCGACGTCGGCGGCCACTCCGAGGAGCGGCTTGAGGCGACGAAGGTCGATCTCGATCGAGCCAGACCAAAGCCCAGCACCGCGGAGGAATCGCTCAACGGCCGACTTCTCGCCGACAACTGCCAGTCCGTCGCCGTCAGCGATCAACTCGACGGCGCTGTCGGACGCCTCTTCCTGACTCGCCACAACGTCCTCCGCCGGCCGACGACCGTGGACCTCAACGGTACAGCTCGCTCCTGACTTCTCGGCCCGATCGGTAGGCCGATCCGAGTGTTGGGCCGCACGGACCGCAAAGGCCCTCATGGCCGACTACGCACATGTGAGCGGTTGGGACTGCAGCTCACCCCACGACCACGCCCGTCCAGGAGTCCGGCCTGACTGTCCGAGAGGGCTTGTAGGTTCGCCTTCATGAACCACGCAACGAATGTTGGAGCGGCGGGCATCGCTCGGGTGGCGGCAGGGTGGCGCGAGGGTGTGCACCCTCTGGCACCGTTGCCTGGTACCCGTTCCGCGAGGGCGACTTCCGGATCGGTCCGACTGCCCCCGCCACCAACGACATGGCAGTGATGGCAAGGCCTCCGAGTGATCGGGGGCCCTGTCGCGTCAGGGCCCCGCTACCGGGTGTCTACCGACGCCTACCGGCTATGCGGCGGCCGCGACCTCGCCGACTTCTCGTGAATGGTTGGAGAGGAGTTGTCCAAATGTGGCGGCGGCGTCGTCCTGCATTCCGGGAAGCACGTGCTGGTAGGTCGTCATCGTGAACGCGGGGTTGGAATGGCCGAGGCGTTCGGAGACGACCTTTATCGGGACCCGGTCACGCAACAGAAGGCTGGGGTGGGTGTGGCGCAGATCGTGGAACCGGATCGGTGACACGTCGAGGGGGCGCTGTGCACGGTCGAACGCCTGCGAGACGCTGTGTGGGTGGAGGGGCTGGCCGTCGGGGCGGACGAACACGAGCCCGTGAGCGTTGGCGGCGCCAGCCTCTGCGAGCCCCGTTGTCTGCTCCTGTCGCCATCGGGCGAGCAGGTCCATCGTGTCGGCGTCGATGGTGATGTTGCGCCGGCTGGTGCGGGTCTTGAGTCGTGAAAACTCGAGGCGGTACCCGATCGAGGTGAGGGCCTGGGTCACTTCGATGCGTCGGGTGTCGAAGTGGACGTCGTCCCAGCGCAGGCCGAGGACCTCGCCGCGCCGCATCCCGGTCGCGGCGGCCAGTCGGAACAACATCGAGTAGCGGTTGGCGGCGGTCTCGGTCAGGAAGTCGCTCAGTTCGGCGGCGGTCCACGAGCGGGCGCGGCGTCGAGTCGATGGTCGCTTGCGGGGGTCCGGGACGTGTGAACCCTGCGCCGGGTTCGACGCCAGGAGGCCCCGTCCGACTGCGTCGTTGAGTGAGGATCTGATGATCTGGTGGAGGTTCGTAACGGTCTTCGCTGCGAGTGGCCCACCTCGCCTGCTGCCGGTGATGAGGAGGCGTCGGTAGAGCGCCTCGAGGTGCTCGGTCCGGAGCCGACGAAGCGGTGTGTCGCCGAGGTGTGGGAGCAGGTAGTGCTCGACCGAGGTGACGTAGCGGGCATGTGTCGTGGGTGCGAGTGTCGCCTCCTTGGCAGGGAGCCATTGGCCGAGGATGTACTCGGCGACGGTCAGTGACGAGCCGGTGTGGCGTTGTCGGGCGCGTTGCTCAGTGAGGTCGTTCGCGAGTTGCTCGGCGCCAGCGCGGTCGTCGCAGCGGTGCCAGCGTCGGCGGTCCCTGCCCGATACCGGGTTCCGGCCTTGGTAGATCACCGCGTAGAACACGCCTCGCTTCTCGGTCACGTACGCCACCTGTCGCTCCTCATCATCGGGGTTCGGTAGCGGAGTCGGTAGCAGGCGACGGGATGCGCAGGCCATGTCGTTCTGTGATCGGGTGGGTGCCCCGACGTTGGGCAGTGACCATCGGGTCCGATGGCCGGGTGCCGTCGTGGCGACCGGGGTCTCTCCGGGGAAGTGCGGGGTGGTGCGGTGCAGGGATTAGGTCAGAGCATGGAGCCGAGGTCGCTGCCGACGGTGGGGTACGCGGCGTTCATGGACTTGAGCTGTCGGGTGGTGAGGCCGAGCTTGATGGCGAGCGCGCAGATATTGATCAGCTCGCCGTACTCGGGTCCGAGCATGTGGGCGCCGACGATCGTGTCAGTGGCGCGGTCGATGAGAATCTTGGCGGCGGCGGCGGTCTCGCCGATGCGGTAGTTGGAGTACCAGCCGCTGGTGTCGGTGTAGCGGACGTCGAGGTCGATGCCGGCGTCTCGGGCCTCGGTCTCGAGCAGGCCGACTCGGGTGAGTTCAGGGATGGTGAACACGGCGGTCGCGATCCCGCTGTAGTTGGGTGTGGTGGCGGCGGCTTTGAGCATGTTGGATGCGGCGACTCTGCCTTCGAACACTGCGACGGGGGTGAGCGGCGCACCGGGGGTGTCGGCGGCGTCGCCGGCGGCGTAGATGCGTGGGTTGGTGGTGCTCTGGAGGTGGCTGGCGACGTGGACGCCGTGCGTGCCGTGGGCGATGTCGGCGGCGTCGAGGTCGAGGCGATCGAGTTCGGGTTGGCGGCCGGCGCCGTGCACGACGAGATCGGTGGTGATCGTGGTCTGTCTGCGATGATCGTCGAGGGTGACGTGGTAGCCGTCGCCGCTGCGGTGCACGGCGACGATCTCGGTGTTGCGGCGCACGTCGATGTCGATGGTGTGGCTGCGGGTGACGAGGAGTTCGACGAGGTCGGGGTCGAAGCCGCGCAGCGGGCGGGGGCCGTGGTCGACGATGACGGTGTGGGTGCCCGTGCGCGCGGCGATGTGGGCGAACTCGAAGGAGATGAACCCACCGCCGACGAAGAGGATCCGTGGGGGGAGCGCGTCGAGGTACAAGAAGCCGGTGGAGTCGATGAGGTGATCGGCGCCCGGGAAGTCGAGTGGTCGGGGTCGGGCGCCGGTGGCGATCAGGGCGTGTCGGAACTGGTGGTTGGTGCCGTCGATGTCGAGCCGGTCCGGGCCGGTGAATCGTGCGGTGCCGTGGAGGGTGTCGACGCCGTGGCGCCCGAGGCTGGTTTCCATGTTGGCGGGGACGGGGTCGGTGAAGCCGTGCATGTGGGCGCTGAGCGCCGTCCAATCGATGGCCAGTCCGGCCGGGTCGATGCCTTTGCCGGTGAGGAGGTGTGCGGCGTCGATGATCTCGGCGCCTCGGCGCAGGATCTTCTTCGGGTCACATCCCCGTAGCGCGCAGGTGCCGCCGTAGGGGAGGTCGTCGACGATCGCGACGCGCCACCCGGCGGTCGCGCATTTCTCCGCGGCGGCGCTGCCGGCCATGCCGGCGCCGATCACGATCAGGTCGTAAAGGTCGAACGTCCTGCTCATGTCGGGCTCACTCGATCTGTCGTCGTGGCCGGCCCGGTGCCTGTGAGCGAGCGGTGGATGTCGGCCAGGCAGCACTTGGTGGACGGATTGAGGTGCTCGCAGGCGCAGCGCCGGTCGGCGACGGCGTGCTTGATCGCCGACTTGATGGTGCTGGCACCGCCGTTCCGGGCGGCGTCGGCGACGAGGTCGTCGGCGGTGTGCGCGAAACAGAAACACACCGGCGTCGGTCGATCAGTCGCTTTGTGAGCGACCTGGGCGATGACTGCGTCGGCGTCGACCGTGATCTGGTCGAGGTGGTACACGACCCGACACCCCGCTGTGGGGCAGTGTTGCCAGGCGCCATCGGCTGGGTCGTGATGGTGCGGGCGAACCGGTGCCGAGCCGACGATCGGGCCGACCTCGCCACACGACGGACACGGCCTCGAAGGGCCGGTTGGGATGCTGCAGCATGAGCTCACTGCCCAGCCTGCTGATGGGGCGCTGTGGCGCCAACGGCGACTGTGGATACCAGACCTGCGCTCGCTATCCCGGGACCTGGGTGGCACACCCGCTGGCGGTGCCACCGAAGCACCCCGATCACTGCGATGAACGAGGCGGGCGCAACGGTGATCCAACTCCCGACTTCGAGCCCGGCGATCACACCCGCAGCTCCCAAGGAGCCGAGCAGCGGCAGACCGCAGCACACACCGAACGCGGCAGCACCTGCAGCAACGGGAAACAGCGGATCGTGCCTGCGGCTCGTACCTCCGCGGTGTGTCGGCAGGGCTTCTGTCTTGGTCACGTGGTCCTCTCGATGTTCGCGACGACCGTGTCGATTGATGGCAACATAAACCCTGATCCGTACTCCAAGGTCAAGGAGTACTGTCGTCGTATGCGCATCGGAGATCTGGCGGCAGCTGCGGCGATCCCTACCGAAACCGTCCGCTACTACGAGAAACGCGGTCTGCTGGCCGCCCCGCCGCGTTCAGCCAACGGCTACCGCACCTACGATGATGCTGCTCTCAACCAACTGCGCTTCATCCGGACCGCGCAAGCGGCCGGGCTCACCCTCGCCGAGATCGGCAGTGTGATCGAACTCCGCGACGATGGCACCACGCCGTGCGGCCACGTCACAGCGCTTCTGGCCGACAAGATCGCCGAAGTTCGCGAACGGCGGGTCCAGCTCGCTGCGCTCGAACAGGAACTCATCCGCCTCGTCGATCGCAGCGCCACCTTGAACCCGGCCGACTGCCGGCCGGACGACATCTGCCACGTCCTGTCGAGCGACGGATCGATCGACGCCAGTGCGAATTGGGGTCCGCCACTGAGGTGATCAGGCACCCGCGCCGCGGGCGGAACAGCCGCCTCCGCTGCGATCAGTGTCATCGGAGGGAACGTCAGTCGCTCGGCCGGTGAACGCCCTGACGACCAGCCGAAGCCGTGCGGTTCGATCGACCGACGAGCGCGAGAATCAGACCGATGGATGACCGGACGCAGCGATTCACCACAACCGTCGTGCGCGACCCGAGGCGTCGGGTCCTGGTCCCGCTCCCCTTCGATCCCGACGACGCATGGGGCCACAAGCCCGCCCACCCTGTCGCTGGCACCGTCAACGGCATGGCGGTGCGCGCCGTCATCGAGACACTCGACGAGCGATCGGCGATCCTGCTCGGGCCGGCCTGGCGGCGGGACTGCGGCATCGCGCCGGGCGATGAGGTCGACGTCGTGCTCGAGCCCGAAGGGCCTCAGCGCGACGACCTCGCTGGGGACGTGGCCACAGCGCTCGACGCGGATCCGGCTGCCGGGGAGTTCTTCGACGGGCTCGCCCAGTTCTATCGCCGCGCTTACCTGCGCTGGATCGACGGCGCAACGCGTCGACCGGACCTACGTGCTGCTCGCATCGACGAGGTCGTGGCACTGCTGCACGCTGGCATCAAGCAGCGACCGCGCTGAGATTGGTTCCCCGTGCAGGCCGCCGGGCGAGCACGGAGTGCGGGGCGGTCGCCGTTGACCGCCCCGCACGAATGGGTCAGGTGTCTTCGAGCATCGACTGCATCTGGTCGATCTCGGCCTGTTGGCCGTCGATGATCCCTTGGGCGAGCGCGAGGACGTCGGCGTTCGAGCCCTCCTCGAGTTCGACCTCCGCCATCCGGATCGCCCCTTGGTGGTGTCGGATCATCGTCTCGAGGAACATTCGGTCGAGATCGGCGCCCATGGCCTCGGACATCATGTCCATCTCGTCGTCGGACATCATGCCGTTGGCTCCGTCCATGCCGTCCATGCCGTCGGATCCGGCCGGGTCGATGTCCCAGTCGTCGAGCCAGGTGTTCATCTGGTCGATCTCGGGTCCTTGGGCGGCGTTGATCTGCTCCGCGAGGGCGATCACGGTCGGATCGTCACCGTTGGCAATCACCAGTTCGGACATCTGGATGGCTTGTTCGTGGTGCGGGACCATGCCTTGTACGAAGGCGACGTCGGCGTCGTTCACGTCGTCGGGAAGTTCAGCCGTAGCCGTCTGCCCCCGGGTCGTGGTGGCTCCTGAGTTGCCGGTGGTGCCGTCGTCGTTGCTGCACGCCGCCGCGGTCGTGACGAGCGCGACGGCCAGGATCGCTACGCTGAATGCGCGACGGATCTGTCGGGATGTCATGTGGTCTCCTCATTGTTCGGTCTCTAGTGGTGGCGTCCGGGAACGGGCCCGGTCCCACAGAGGCCGCTCAGCAGCGGAGGATGCACAACGACGCGAGGTTCGGCGCAGCGGGTGCCGCCGTCGGTCCCGGTCGCATCCGTCTCGGAGCGACGAGGCGCCGAAGGACTGATCGTCCTCGCCGTCGGAATCCCACGAGGGCAACGGCGATGACGGCGAGGATCGCTGCGCACATCGCTCCGAGGTGCGACATCGGTGACGGTGAGCAGTCCTGGTCATGGTGACATTCCTGACCGACGGATTGGTCGGGCGACATCGAGGGTGCGGCCAGCATCACGTGCATTCCGAGCACGCCGAATCCGAGCAGCAACATCGCTGCGACCGCCGTTGCCCGTCGTGTCATGGCGGTCACCCTACGACTCGTCCGTGACGACGGTCCGTCGCCGCAGTTGTCCGTCCGACGTCGGGCGTGCTCTCGACGGACCGCGCAGATTGCCGGGCGGCTCATCGCGTGAGGAGGCGTCCGACGGCGCTCATCAGTTCGTCGGCCTGTTCGTCAGGATCGGTGGGTCCGCCGTGTCCGTCAGCGAGGCAGTGCCGGGTGTGCCCGTCCAGGAGCCCGAGGGCGACCTTGTCGAGCGCGGAGCGGATCGCGCTGATCTGGGTGAGGACGTCGATGCAGTAGCGGTCGTCGTCGACCATGCCCTTCACGCCACGGACCTGGCCTTCGATGCGTGACAGCCGGGCCTGCAGCTGTTCCTTGGTTGCGGTGTATCCGCGTTCGGTCATCGGTACCTCCAGCACGACATCTCGTGGATCGATTGTTGACGAGTATACCCCATAGGGGTATCGTCAGACATACCCCATAGGGGTATCGACCACGAAGGAGTCACCGATGTCCACCACCAGGAAAATCAACGTCGACGGCATGAGCTGCGGACACTGCGTCACCTCGGTGACGAACGAGGTCCGCAAGGTCGACGGCGTGACCGGGGTCGACGTCGACCTGGCTGCGGGCACGGTGCAGATCACCAGCGACGCCCCCCTCGAAGAGGCGGACGTGAACGCGGCGATCGACGAGGCCGGGTACGAGGTCAGGCCATGAACGTCCCGACGAAGCTCGCCGCCTTCGGCGCCCTGTCGGCAGCGGTGTTCTTCGCTGCCCTTGGCGTCGGGGCGGCCGTCGGCCCGGTCGACACCCAGAATCAGCCCACTACCCACACCCCGTCGATCGACGGGGCCCATGACACGGCAGGAGGCGACGAGATGGTCGCCATGGACCACACCGCCACCACGCTCGGGGGCCTTGAGACCTCGCAGGCCGGCTATACCCTCGTCCCGACAGAGACGGCGCTCGAGGCCACCGACACCGCCGACTACCGATTCACGATCGAAGGCCCCGACGGCCTCCCGGTGAACGAGTACACCAAGGAGCACGACAAGGAGCTGCACCTCATCGTGGTGCGCCGCGACCTGTCGGGTTACCAGCATCTGCATCCCACCCGTGACGCGGAGGGCGTCTGGAGCACAACCACTGACCTGTCCGTCCCGGGCACCTACCGGATCCTCGCCGACTTCACCCCAACAGCGTCCGGCGACGGGCTCACGCTCGGCCTGGACCTCCAGGTCCCGGGCGAGCAGCGCGCCACGCCACTGCCTGCGCCGTCGAGGACCGCCGAGATCGACGGCTACACCGTCACCCTCACAGGTGACCTGGTGCCCGGATCGTCGTCGGCGCTGACCCCGTCGGTCGCGAAGGATGGTCGACCCGTCACGAATCTGGAGCCGTACCTGGGCGCCTACGGCCACCTCGTCGCGCTCCGCTCAGGCGATGTCGCCTATCTGCACGTCCACCCGGAGGGTGAACCCGGCGACGGCACGACGACGGCGGGGCCGACCATCGAGTTCGCCGCCAGCGTCCCCTCGGCGGGGACCTACCGGCTCTACCTGGACTTCCTTCACGACGGCGTGGTCAGAACCGCCGAGTTCACGGCAACCGCCAGCACGGACGCACCCGCAGCAGCAGCGCCCGACAGCAGCACGACCACCCCGACGTCCGCGTCGCACGACGACAGCGACGGCCACCACAGCAACGGAGCAGGACGATGACCGCTACCACCCACCGCACCGACGAGGGCACTCCCGACTCCGCGGTTCGCACGCTCGACCTGACCATCAGCGGCATGACCTGCGCGTCGTGCGCCAACCGCATCGAGAAGCGGCTCAACAAGGTCGACGGCGTCACCGCCACCGTGAACTACGCCACCGAACGTGCGGCGGTCACGATCGACGGCGACGTGGACGTCGACCCTGCCGAGCTCGTCGCGGAGGTCGAGGCGGCTGGTTACACCGCCCAGCTGCCCCAGGCGCCGGGTGGCGAAGGTGATGACAACGAGGGTGCTGCAACGATCGATCCGACCGCTGCGCTGCGCACCCGCTTGCTCGTCTCGCTCGCGCTGACCATCCCGGTCGTCGCGATGGCGATGATCCCGGCGCTGCAGTTCGACAACTGGCAGTGGCTATCCCTCACGCTCGCTGCGCCAGTCGTCGTGTGGGGTGCGTTGCCGTTCCACCGGGCCGCGTGGCTGAACCTGCGTCACGGCACAGCGACGATGGACACGCTCATCTCGATCGGCACACTCGCCGCGTTCGGATGGTCGATCTACAGCCTGTTCATCGGCGACGCCGGCGTGGTCGGCATGACGATGCCCTTCGAGCTCACCATCCAACGCGGCTCCGGCGCAGATGAGATCTACCTCGAGGTCGCGGCAGCGGTCACCACGTTCATCCTCGCCGGGCGCTACTTCGAAGCGAAGTCCAAGCGCCGCACCGGTGCTGCGCTGCGGGCGTTGCTCGACCTCGGCGCCAAGGACGTCGTGGTGCTCCGCGACGGCCGCGAGGAACGCATCGGGATCGACCAGCTCCAGGTCGGCGACCGGTTCGTCGCCCGGCCCGGCGAGAAGATCGCCACCGACGGCATCGTCGACGAAGGCTCCTCCGCAGTCGATGCGTCGCTGCTGACCGGCGAGAGCGTGCCGATCGAAGTCGTGCCCGGTGACCACGTCACCGGCGCCACGGTGAACGCCGGCGGGCGGCTGGTGATCCGAGCGACCCGCGTCGGAGCCGACACCCAACTCGCCCAGATGGCCCGCCTCGTGACCCAGGCCCAGACCGGTAAGGCCGAGGTGCAACGACTCGCCGACCGTGTCTCCGCAGTGTTCGTGCCGATCGTCATCGTTCTGGCGCTCGCAACGCTCGGCTTCTGGATCGGCGCCGGCGGCGGAACCACGGCGGCGTTCACCGCCGCCGTCGCCGTGCTGATCATCGCCTGCCCGTGCGCCCTCGGACTCGCCACCCCCGTCGCACTGATGGTGGGCACAGGCCGCGGCGCCCAGCTCGGCATCCTGATCAAGGGCCCCGAGGTGCTCGAATCGACCCGCAAGGTCGACACCGTCGTGCTCGACAAGACCGGCACGGTCACCACCGGCAAGATGACTCTCGTCGACGTCGTCGTCGAGCCCGGCACGACCAGGGAGGACGCGCTGCGGATCGTGGGCGCACTAGAGCACGCCTCAGAGCACCCCATCGCCCAGGCGATCGCCAACGGCGCCGCCGACGAGGTCGGCGAACTGCCGCCCGTCGAGTCGTTCGCCAACCGCGAAGGCCTCGGCGTCGAGGGTGTCGTCGAGGGGCACGGTGTGATCGCTGGTCGCCCGGCGTTGCTCGCCGACTGGGGCCTCACCCCCAGCGAGACACTGCTCGCCGAGAAGGCCGAGGCTGAAGCGCAGGCCCGGACCGCGGTCCTCGCTGCGTGGGACGGCCAGGTCCGGGCGCTGTTCGTGGTCGCAGACACCGTGAAGGCGACCTCGGCCGAAGCGATCCAGCAGTTGCGCGACCTCGGACTCACCCCGATCCTCCTCACCGGCGACAACACCGCCGCCGCCCGCAGCGTCGCCGCCCAGGTCGGCATCACCGAGGTCATCGCCGAGGTGCTGCCCTCCGACAAGGTCGACGTCGTCCAGCGTCTCCAGGCCGACGGCAAGGTCGTCGCGATGGTCGGCGACGGCGTCAACGACGCTGCCGCCCTCGCCCAGGCCGACCTCGGACTGTCGATGGGCACGGGCACCGACGCCGCCATCGAGGCCAGCGACCTCACCCTCGTCCGCGGAGACCTCCGGGCAGCGCCCGACGCGATCCGCCTCGCCCGACGGACGCTCGCCACGATCAAGGGCAACCTGTTCTGGGCGTTCGCCTACAACGTCGCCGCCCTTCCACTCGCTGCCGCCGGGTACCTGAACCCGATGATCGCCGGCGCCGCCATGGCGTTCTCCTCCGTCTTCGTCATCACCAACAGCCTCCGGCTGCGACGTTTCGCTCCGCTGTCCGCCTCCGCCGGCGCAGCTGGCCGCACTCCAGAGATACGGTCCGAAGGGGGTCACCATGTCGTCGACGCCGCATGAACCACACACAGCGCAGCACACCGGTCACCACCAGCATTCCGGGCACGATGACCACGCGGGGCACAACAAGCACGCAGGCCACGACCCGGAGATGTTCCGGCGCCGCTTCTGGATCTCGCTGATCCTGACCGTCCCCCTCGTGGTGACGAGCCACATGGTCATGGACTGGTTCGGCTACACGCTCGACTTCCCAGGCATCGAATGGGTCGGCCCGGTGCTTGGCTCGATCGTGTTCCTGTGGGCCGGCTGGCCCTTCCTCCAGGGCGGAGTGCGCGAGATCCGCGACCGTCAGCCCGGGATGATGTTGCTGATCTCGATGGCGATCACCGTTGCGTACGCGGCGTCGATGGCCACGAGTCTCGGCTGGTTCGACCTGGACTTCTGGTGGGAGCTCGCCGCGCTGGTGACGATCATGTTGCTGGGTCACTGGCAGGAGATGAAGGCGATCGGCCAGGCGCAGAACGCGCTCGCTGCGCTGGCCGAGTTGATCCCGGACGAGGCCGAGGTCGTCCGGGGCGAGGGCGTCACCGAGACCGTGCCGATCGACACGCTGGCCGTGGGCGACGTCGTGCTCGTTCGTGCCGGCGGTCGTGTCCCGGTCGACGGCGAGATCCTCGATGGCGAGGCCGAGCTGGATGAGTCGATGATCACCGGGGAGTCGCGACCGGTCGAGAAGCGTGAGGGCGACCGCGTCGTGGCCGGCACCGTCTCGACCGACTCGTCGCTGAGGATCAGCGTCGTAGCGGTCGGTGATGACACCGCACTGGCCGGCATCCAGCGGATGGTCGCCGATGCCCAGGAGTCCAGCAGCCGGGCACAGGTGTTGGCGGATCGATTCGCTGCGCTGCTCTTCTACGTCGCGGCTGGTGCAGCGCTCGCGACGTTCGTTGCGTGGGCGGCCCTCGGCGACGTGGATTCGGCTGTGGTGAAGACCGTGACGGTGCTGGTGATCGCCTGCCCGCATGCGCTCGGACTGGCGATTCCGCTAGTTATCGCCATCTCGACCGCGGTGTCGGCCCGGGCCGGCATCCTGGTCAAGGACCGCCTGGCGCTCGAGCGCATGCGCACGATCGACGCCGTCCTGTTCGACAAGACCGGCACACTCACCAAGGGCGCCCACGTGGTCACCGGCGTCGCGGCGGCCGACACGGTCGACGAGGACCGGATGGTCGCCATCGCCGGTGCGGTCGAGAGCGACAGCGAGCATCCGTTGGCCCGGGCCATCACCGCCGAAGCCGCTCGCCGGGGCGACGTTCCTGCTGCGACGGACTTCCGGGCACGAACCGGTCGAGGGGTCGATGCCGTGGTCGACGGCGAGCAGTACTCCGTTGGTGGACCGGCGTTGCTCCGTGAGTTGGGCGCACCCGTTCCGGGCGAGGTCCAGCGACGCACGGACGAGTGGGTCGCGCGTGGAGCGGCCGCGCTCTACCTGTTCCACGGTGACGGGATCATCGGGGCGTTCGCGCTCGAGGACGAGGTCCGTCCCGAGGCCCGCCAGGCCGTCGACGAGTTGAAGGCGATGGGCATCCAGGTCGTGATGATCACCGGGGACGCCCAACAGGTCGCTGACGCGGTCGGCGCCGAGCTGGGCCTCGACCGGGTGATGGCCGAGGTGCTGCCCGAGGACAAGGACCGTGCCGTCAGCGAGCTGCAGGCCCAGGGTCTGTCGGTGGCGATGGTGGGTGACGGCGTCAATGACGCTCCGGCGCTCGCCAGAGCCGATGTCGGGCTCGCGATCGGTGCCGGTACCGACGTCGCGATCGAATCGGCCGGGGTGGTGCTGGCTTCGAGCGATCCGCGTTCGGTGACCGGGGTGGTCCGGCTGTCGCGGGCGAGCTACCGCAAGATGGTCCAGAACCTGGCGTGGGCAGCGGGCTACAACATCGTCGCCATCCCGCTCGCCGCCGGCGTGTTCGCGTGGGCCGGACTCGACCTGTCCCCTGCTGTCGGCGCCATCCTGATGAGCTTGTCGACCATCGTCGTCGCCCTCAACGCCCAGCTGCTGCGCCGGGTCGACCTTCAACTCGACCCGATCGCCGAAGAAGAAGTGACGTCGGCGTCGCTCGACTGACGTGAATGCCCATTCGGAGAATGGGAGCAGGCGGGGGTTCCTACGAGACGCGAACAGCCTGAGCATGGCCGGGGCGGTGTCGCTCGGCATCGGGGGTGATGATCCCGTGCCGGGATCTCCGCCATCGCAGGACAGATCAGCGCTGGCAGGCGACCTGTTCTCGCGTCGGGCGTTCGACCGGTGCCGTCCCGAGTGCGGATCGACCAGTTTCGTGTCCTTTACCACCAACGCCGATCTCAGCTCGGCACTAGCACCGGGTAGCGTTCTGACCGTGTCCGATCGTCGTGGATTTAGCATTCTCGCTCGACCGAGAAGCCGCCGCGGCTCCTTTCGCGTAGGGGGCGCCGCAGTCGTCCTTCTCGGAGCAGCATCTCTCGCCGGATGCGGATCGACCGAACCGGTCGAGCGCTCGTCCGCCTCGCCATCCATCTCGGCGGCTCGTCCGTCGGTGGTCGTCTACCGAACCCCGACCTGCGGCTGCTGCAAGAGCTACGAGGATTACCTCCGCAAGCACGACTTCGACGTCCAGTCCGAAGTCCGTGACGACCTGACACCCATTCGTTCGCAGAACGGCGTCCCGTCCGAGGCGGCGAGTTGCCACACGGTGCTCCTCGACGGCTACGCCGTCGAGGGCCACGTTCCCGTCGAAGCGATCGACAAGCTCCTGGCGGAGCGACCCGCCGTGGACGGCATCGGCATCCCCGGCATGCCCACCAACGCCCCTGGGATGGGCGAGCCCGATGGCAGACCCCTCGAAGTCCTCTCGTTCAACGACGACGGAGTCGCACCGTTCGCAACGCTGTGACGGCCGACCCACTGGGGCACCGTGTCACCGAGGTCGAATGCGATGCCGGGTTGTAGCCGAGCTGGAGGTCGAGCGGGCCGGGGAGTTCGACGACGCCGCGACCGGTGAGCCATTCGCTCGATGCGACCTTGGTCGGATGTCCATGGCGAGGACTGCGACGGCGGCGACGATCAGGGTCGCGTGTCGGCGCCGAGCGTGGGGGAGGGCGGTGGGGTTCGCGTGTGGTCCTGTTGGGGGGTGGGCACCGTGGTGTTCCCTCTGTCACTGTCAGTCGGCGGTTCGGGCGCGGTGCTCGTGGTCACGAGGCTCCCCTGTCGAGGTAGCGGTCGGGGTCGGCGGCGAAAGCGGCGGTGCAGGGGAGAGAGCAGAAGCGGTACTCGACACCGTGATGGCGGACCCGGCCGATCGCGGCTTGGCATGCGAGACGCATACGGCACACGGGGTCGACGGACAGGTCGATGTGGGTGGGGCACAGCTCGAGTGCCCACAGCTCGACGGGCTCGAGGATGTTGCGGAGTTGGTGCAGGCCGAGGCTGACCGTGTCGATGTCCGCGTCGTGGGCGGCGCTGAGCATGGAGTTGGTGACGAGGGCTTGACCGGAACCGGCACGGCTCGCGACTCTGGCTGCGAGGTTGACGGTGGCGCCGAAGAAGTCGTCGCCGCGAGCGACGACGGATCCGTGGTGGAGCCCTGCACGGGGTTCGGGGAACCCGCCGAGGTCGTAGGCCGCTTCGAACAGTCGCTGTACCGCGATGATGGCACTGTCGGGGGTGGCGGCGGCGAGCATGACGGCGTCGCCGATCGTCTTGACCAGCTCGGTGCCGGTGCCCTCGATGGCGGTGGTTGCGATGCCGGTGAACATGTCGATCAGATCGACGGCCGCGAGATCGCCGTGGGTCTCGGTGAGAGCCGTGAACCCGGCGAGGTCCACGAAGGCGATCGTGCGATCGGTGCTCATCGCGGGCTGGCCCGACGCACGCTGTGCCGTGCCTGATCGCGCGATGCCCCACACGGTCCATCCACACGACACCAGGTGTTGTTCATTCAGCGCGGAATCTGGTGACGGTGCCGAGGGCTGCGGTGTCGATCTGGACGGCGGTGAACCCGGCGGCGTCGAGCCCGTCTGCGAGTTCTCCGGATGCGAGCAGTCGGTGCGGAGAACGGTCTACGAGGTGCACGATGCGCGCGGTCCGGCGGTCGGTGAGGTCATAGCCGACCAGGGTGCCGCCGGGGCGGAGGACCCTGGCGACCTCCACCAGGGCGTCGCGCCAGTCGATGACGTGGTGCAGCATCAGCAGGCTCACCGCGGTGTCGAAGTGATCGTCGTCGAACGGCAAGTCGGTTGCGTCGGCTTTGGTCACGGTGACGCGGGCGCCGTGCGGGGCGAGACGTCGGCGTGCTGCGGCGACCATCACCGGATCGAGGTCCGTTGCAGTCAGTTCAACGGCCCGGTATCGCTCGAGGAGTGCCCGGCCGTTCGCTCCGGGACCGGAGCCGATCTCGAGCACTTGGCCGTCCAACTCGGTGTCGCCCAGTAGCCACGGCAGCACGACCCGACCGGTGAAGCTCTGCCACGGTGCGCTGCGACAGAACGCCCGCTCGACTCTCGACATCACCGGCATGATCGATCTCCATCGTTTCGCGGAGCCGTGCGTGACTCCATCGGCCATCAACGCTAACATCGGTTCATGCCGATGAAAAGGGAGTTGTCCTGATGGGAACCACCGTGCAACCAGACATTGCGATCGCAGCGCACATGTTCCGCAGCTTCGGCGACCCGACTCGTCTCGCGATCCTCACCGAGCTGCTCCGCGGTGAGCGCCGGGTCGTGGACCTGGTCGACGTGCTCGGCTGTTCGCAGTCGAACGTCTCCGGGCACCTCGCGTGCCTGAAGGAGTGCGGATTGATCTCGGATCGCCCGGAGGGCCGCTCGGTCCACTACCGGCTCGCCACCCCCGCGGTTGTCGACCTGTTGCGTCAGGCCGAGGCGTTGCTGGGCGAGATCGGTGAGCGGGTCGAGCTGTGCGAGAACTATCGGACGAAGCGATGAGCGCGACACCGACCCCTGTCGCGCCGACCCGGACCGAGGGCGAGGGGGGCGGCCTGCTCGGCGACCTGTGGCGCTCCCGCGAGGTGCGCTGGTCCGGGTTCAGCGGTCTGCTGATCGCGGCGGGCTATCTGGCCGGACCCCTCGGAGCTGTCGACGCGATCTCGACCGCGCTGTTCATCGCCGCGGCGCTCGTCGGTGCCCGCTTCTTCGCCGCCGAAGCCGTCGAGGAGCTCGTACGGGAGCGTGCGATCGGCATCGAGTTGCTGATGACCGTCGCCGCGGTCGTCGCCGGTGTGCTCGGCGCGTGGTCCGAGGCCGCGGCGCTGGCGTTCTTGTACTCGATCTCGGAATCGCTCGAGGAGTTCACCGAGGACCGCACACGCGACGCGGTCCGCAAGCTGTTGGACCTCGCGCCGCGCCGCGTCACTCTGCTCGGAGCGGACGGGTCCGAACGCGAGGTCGATGTCGACGAGGTGGTCGTCGGTGACCGGTTCCTGGTGCGCCCCGGCCAGAACATCGCCACTGATGGCAGGGTCCTCGAAGGGACCTCGTCGGTCGACGAGGCCGCCGTCACCGGTGAGTCGGTGCCGGTCGACAAGATGCCCGGTGAACTGGTCTTCGCCGGCACCTCGAACGCGCAGGGCGCGCTCGTCGTCGAGGCGACCGCAACGTCGGCGACGAACACCCTCGCCCGGGTCGTCGAGCTCGTCAGCGAAGCCCAGGAACGCAAGGGCCGCGGCCAGCAGTTCATGGAGCGCTTCTCGAAGGTGTACTCCCCAGCGGTCCTGGCGCTCGCTGCCGGGGTGTGGATCACCGGTGGCGCGGTGACCGGGTCGTGGAACGACTGGGCGCTGCGCGCCGCCACGGTCCTCGTCGCCGCCGCCCCCTGTGCCCTGGTCATCTCGATTCCGGTCACCTACGTCGCCGCGATGGGCCGATCCAGCCGCTCCGGGATACTCATCAAGGGCGGCATCTACCTCGAGGAACTCGGCCGGCTACGCGCCGTCGCCCTCGACAAGACCGGCACCCTCACCCGCGGCAAACCGCAGCTCACCGAACTGCACCCCCTCCGCGACCTCGACGCCGATCGCGCTCTGGCGATCGCCGCATCAGCAGAGCGCCGCTCCGAGCACCCCATCGCCACCGCGATCGTCGACGCCGCCGAAGCGAAGGGCCTCGACTTTTCCGAGCCCGAGGACTTCCGTGCCGCCGTCGGCGGCGGTGTGCACGCACGCATCAAGGGCAAGCAGTACACGGTCGGCAGCCCACGTTTCATCACCGACGAGGGCCACGACCTCGGCCCGATCGCCGACATGATCGAGGAGATGGAAGTGGCCGGGAACACCACCGTGGTCCTCGTCGACGACCAAGGACCGGTCGCAGTGCTCGGGGTGGCCGACACGGTGCGCGAACAATCCGCCGACACGATCACCCGACTCCGCGGCCTCGGCATCGACCACGTCGTGATGCTCACGGGCGACAACCCTCGCACCGCAGCCGCGATCGCCGCACAGGTGGGCATCGACGACGTCGCCGCCGGCATGACACCGGAAGCCAAAGCGGCACACGTCCAACGCCTCGTCGAGCAGTACGGACACGTCGCGATGGTCGGCGACGGCGTCAACGACGCGCCGCCCCTCGCTGCGGCGTCGGTCGGGGTCGCCATGGGTACCGCCGGTAGCGACATCGCGCTCGAGACCGCAGATGTCGCCCTCATGGCCGACGACCTCTCGAAGCTCGTCACTGCCATCGAGATCGGTCGCCGCACCCGCCGGGTCGTCACCCAGAACCTTGCCCTCTCCCTCGTGATCCTTGCCACGCTCGTACCACTCGCCCTGTTCGGGGTCATCGCACTCCCCGCTGCCGTGCTCGCCCACGAACTGTCCGAACTCGTCGTCATCCTCAACGGCACCCGAATGGCACGAAAGTGACGGGTCCGCCGTCGAATCCACGCGGGTCGGCCTCCGCACCGACACCCAAGCGCGTCGGCTCCCCCGACCGTCGACGCGACCGGACGGTGCTCGCCTTTACGGCGCTGGCCGTGCTGGTCGTCGACGTCACCTCGAAGGTGGCGGCTTCCACCTGGCTGCGCGACGCTCCCGTGGAGCTTCCCGGTCCGCTCGACCTGCAACTGGCCTACAACCCCGGCGCAGCGTTCGGTCTCGGATCGAACCTCCCGCTGGCAGTCGTCCTCGCCGTCACCACGACCGTCGCCGCGCTCATCGCCATCGGCGCGTGGCGGGGCTGGCTCCCCAACCCGTGGGCGGCAGGACTCATCGTGGGAGGGGCGATCGGCAACGTCATCGACCGCGCCGAGGCCGGCACCGTGGTCGACATGCTGCACACCGGATGGTGGCCCACCTTCAACCTCGCAGATGTCGCCATCGTCTGCGGTGCGATGCTCCTCGCGTTCAGCTCCCTGCGTTCCAACGAGCCCGATCATCAGCGCGGCCATGGCGATCCCGGGGATGCGGCTTGAATCGGCAACGCATCCGGTCTCCCGCTGGTCGGGTCGTCCCGATGCGGCTCCGCGCCAGCGAGGGGAGGGGTGTTCGGTCCACAACGAAGCGTCGAGCGGGGTCGCGCTCTCGGTCTCGAGGAGCGAACCCGAAGGTCGGCTTGCCGGCGTCGTCGACAGCTTCGGGGGCAGAGCCGATGAGGGCCGGAACGCGAAGCTGACGCCTCGATCCGTCACTCGACGAACCCGCCTCGACACCCGGGCGCTTCTACTGTTCCTTCTACCGTGCGGCGCGGTACAGGGGTGTACGGGCTGGCACGTCGGCGGTACGATGGAACTCGAAACCCAAGCAAGAGGGCACGATCCGGTACACGGTGGTACGGGCTGACGAGCTGATCGTCGCGCTCATAACCCGAAGGTCGCAGGTTCAAATCCTGCCCCCGCCACCAACGAATCCCAATAAACGTTGTGAGAACCCCGGGAAACCGGGGTTCTTGCGCGTTCAAGCAGCGGCCGAAACGGCCTCTGAGCGGCATTTATTGGAGCAGCTCCGGCATTGCCTGCACACCCTGGCCCGGTGGTGCACATGCACTGCACACCCTGTGCACAGGCCGTGCGGCCAGTCGTCCAGCGGGAGTCGCGATCGACCCTGTGCAGGGCATGGCGCGAGGTGGTGCATGCCCAGGGCACGCGGCGGATCCGTCGGACATCGGGGGGTTGCTTGCGTGCCCAACACGACCAGGGACGGGTCGTCCTGTCAGCGCCACCGGGGCGGTGACGGAAAGGGCACCACCATGACCACCCAGGAGTATCTCAAGCGTTCCGAGGCCGCGAAGCGCTGCGGCGTCAGCGTCGACACGATCCGTCGAGCGCAGGCCGATCAGAGATTCCCCAACGCCATCCAGAAGGACAACACCTGGATGATCCCGCTGGCGGACCTCGTCTACGCCGGACTGCTCGATCTCAGCGATTCCCGCTCCGAGCGAGTCCTCAGATCCGACGAGACCGAACCCGCCCAGCAGACGATCGCCCACCTCACCGAGCTGCTCGAGCGTGAACGTGAAGACGTGGCGAATCTCCGCTCCCTCCTGTCCGTGCTCACCGCAGCGGGAGCAGCACTCTGATGGGGCGCCGACTGACCGGTTCCATCCGGGAGATCGACGGCACGATCGAAGTGAGCCTCCCCGTCGCTCGCGGATCCAAGGAACGCGTGTACGCCTACTTCTCGACCAAGGAAGCCGCCGAGCAGTGGCGAGCCAGCGCGATCAACGCGCTCTACCGGAACGAGCCGGTTCCGCCTGCGCCTCGGACCCCTGACGCTTCGATCGACCTTCGGGTCGACGTGACAGGGCGGGACTGGCTCGAGAAGCTCATCCTCGATGCCATCCATGAGCGCTACGTCGAGTTCCGGGTCGCCAAGGGTGACCGCCTGAACGACGTTCGGTCGACGCTGAAAGTGCACATCCTCCCGTACTTCCTCGCGGCGGTGCAGCGGCCCGAGGACTACACGCGCGCCGTCGTCAAACAATTCGTGCTCAGGCTCACCGGCAACCGGTCTGCTGCGTTCACGATCGCCGAGGCCGCCGAGATGAGTGGAGTGTCGGAGCGTCAGATCCGTCGGCTCATCGACGCCGGCAAGCTCGCCCGATCCGAGAACGGCTACCGATCCGACGTCACGTTCGTCGCGCTGGGTGACCTCGAGAAGGCCCTCGGCGTCGGACGGCTCAAAGTGGCGTACGCCTTCAGCACGGCCAAGGACATCTTCACCGTCTGGCGGATGATCGAGACGAAACTCGTCGCCGACGGCGCCTTCGATCGGGCGATGTCGGACGGCATCGTGGTGCCGCCGGTCGACCTGGCCGCACGACGTCGCCCTCCGCGTGAAGGGCGAAGCGGTGCCGTTGACGGCCGTCCGTGCGGTGGCAGCGGAGCTGCACGTCGTGTTCCAGCTGGCGCTGTGGCTGATGCGGATCTGCGGGCTCCGCATCAGCGAGGCCTACGGCATCCACGTCGGCGACATCCTCGACTACGGGTCCGCCGACCGTCCCGGACTCATCGCCATCGAGCGACAAGGTGGACGAGGGTTCCTCGAGTACGACGAGGCGGGCAACCTCCGGATCGTCGCCGAGAAGGCGACGCTCAAGACGAAGGGGTCCGTGCGAATCATCGCGGTCCCTCCATCGCTCATGAAGCTCGCAGTGATCCGCGGACTCCTCATGGACCTCGATGCCACCGGGGATGCCGAGCGCACCGATCGAGCCTTCGGGGACTTCCTGTCCATGCTCGAGGATCTCTGAGATCCCCGCAGTTCCGTACCGGGAGCACGACGAGCCGTCCGGGGAGGCGAAGCTCCCCGGACGCTCACTCGACCGCGCCCCATCGCGACGGTCAGGTGAGAGCTCCTCACCCGAGTCCACGGGTGACAGTGTGTGGCTCGCCGTAGCGAAGCGATCCTTCAGATCGGCCTGGAGGGGTCGACCTTGCCCTTGTCGCCGGCGTCACTGAGCTCGGTGAGTCCGTCATCGGGGCAGTGGAAGCCGTCGATGTCGTCGTCCTCGCTGCCAACCTCTGGGAACGTTCTGACGAACTCGCCGTCCTTGACCTCGACGAGCATGCCGCACGACGTCGGCTTGGCATCGGCGGTGGGGGCGGGGTCGGTGGGAGCGTGGAGGCCGCCGCCGTTCCATTCGTCGACCTCGGCGGCGTGCTCGAGCACGCAGTCCCGGGTGAGGACTCCGTCGTTCGCCGCTCCGCACTCCTGCGCTGCGACGGCGAAGAGGAGCCAGGCGCTCATCGAGGTGATCCCGAGTGGGCTGATCTTGTGGTCCGGGACGTACTCGTCGAGCAGGTCGAGGTACTGCTGGGTCGCTGGCCAGTCGGCGGCTTCCTCGATCGGATGGGAGATCAGACGGATCACCGAGCCCTCGGGGCCGGTGTTGCCGACCGAGAAGAGCTGTGGGTCGTACATGTTCTGTTCGAACAGCGCGCGGCCCTTCCAGCCCTGTTCCTTCAGCTTCGCCAGGAGCGCGGCTCCGTTCGCTGGTTCTCCGAGGAACGTGAGCATCGGTGCGTCGGATTCGAGGACCTTCTGTGCGTACGGAGTCCAGTCGGTGACGCCGATGACGGGGTACGAGATCGACTCCACGACGTCGATGCCGACGTCGTCCATCGACTGGAGCCGCTTGTCCTTGTTCGTGACGAGGCTGTCGATGTCGCCGTAGAGGGTGACGGCGGACGTGGCGTCGTCGGGGTAGACCTGCTCGAAGTCCTGGATCGGGGTGTTGACCTCGTAGCGGACACTCGACGGGTTCGGCTGGACCATGCCGTTCGAGCCGGTCTTGTCCTCGGAGACGGTGAAGGCAGGGATGTCGATCATCCCGCACTGGTGGAAGTCGTTGGACGCGTTGCCGCTGAACTCGAGCTGGTCCTGCACGAACCCGCCGCCGACCATCGCGAACGTGTCGGCGCACGCGGTGGTCATCGCGGCTTCGACGTTGAAGAGCCCTCCTGCGAGGTCGACGAGGTTGATCTGGAGTCCGCCGATGCCGCCCTGTGCGTTGCACCACTCGACGAAGGCGACCGATGAGTCCCAGAGCTCCTTGTTCAGCCCGGGTCTGGCTTCGGCGGTCCGGTCGTTCGCAGCGCCGAGGTTGAGCATCCCGTTGTCGATGCCCTGTTGCTCGGGGTCGACCTTCAGGTCGCCGTCGCCGCAGACGCCGTCGAGCGAGCCGAACGAACCTGCTGCGGCCTCGTCGGTCGCGGCCTGTGTGGTCTCGGTCGTGGCGTCGTCGTCGGAGTTGGCGTCGGTGTCACCGGACGCGCCGCACGCGGTCGCCCCGACCATGCACACGAATGCGACCACTGCGATCGCTCTTCCCCACTTGCCCATCGTTCCCCCTTGGTGTTCGTCGAGCACGATCCGTCCCCGACGTCTGTTCCGTTCTGGTCTGGTGGCGACGTGTCAGTCGTCGGGTCCGGCTGGTTCGCCGTCCGCGATCCAAGTGTTGATGACGTCCTCACAGGCGAGGACGAGCCCTGCGACGTTCGGGTAGCCCGCGTACGGTGCGAGCATGACGAGGGTCTCGCGCAGTTCGTCGGGTGTCAGTTCTCGGCGGCGGAGCGACGCTCGCGCCTGGATCTTCCAGGTGTCGGTCTGCCCGAATGCTGCGATGACCCCCATGAGCAGCAGACGACGAGACCTGATGTCGAGCAGGTCTCGGTCCCAGACCTCGGCGAAGAGCGTGGGCAACATGACGTCACTGAACGCCATCGTGCCCTCGGGGAGGTCGACGACGTCGCCGGCGTAGACCTCGCGCATCTTCGCTGCGCCTCGGGTGTAGCGATCGGAGCGGGACTCGGTCATGTGGTTCCTTCGACGTCGGGGTGGGGGAGCAGGTAGGTGCGCTCGAAGCGCGCTCGGGCCACGTCGAGTCCGCCGACGTCGACTCCGCGGTCGCCGGCGACCTGCTGCATGAGAGCCATGTCCTTGGCGACGATCTTCTGTTGAGGGAGTCGGAGCGCGAGGACTCCTTCGTCCTCGAGGAGTTCCGCCGGGAGTTCGTGGAGCCCGAAGAACGCAGCGGTGAGGAAGCCGAGCTGTCCGTTGGCCTCCATCGCCTGTTTCAGCCCTTCGATGGGCACGTCGAGTTCTCGCGCAAGGCTGAGTGCTTCGGCGATGCCGAGATGGGTCACGTACGTCTGGAGGTTCAGGCAGAGCTTCAGTTGGTTGGCGCTCCCGAGGGTGCCCGCATCGACGCGCACTTCTCCGCACGCGTCGAGGATCGGGTCGATCGCTTCCTTGTGCTGCTGCGCTCCGCCGAGGATGAAGGTGGTGGTTCCTTCACTCGCTGCGCCGGGTCCGCCGGTCAGGCACGCTTCGACGATGCCGACGTCGTGGCGAGCGCCCGCTTCGGCCGCCCAACGCACGGTGTCGGGCGACACGGTGCTGTGGATGGCGACGACCGCGCCCGGGCGAAGGTGCTCGAAGAGGCCATCGGGGCCGTCGAGCACGGCTCGCACGTGGTCGTCCGCCGGGACGCAGACACCGACGATGTCGACGGCAGCGGCGAGCTCGGCGAGCGACTCGGCCGCAACGGCGCCCTGCTCAGCGAGTGTGCCGACCACAGCGGCGTCGATGTCGAAGACCACCGGCGAGAGCTCCGCTCTCACGAGGTTCTCTGCGAGGGGGCGACCGATCGTGCCGAGGCCGACGAACCCCACTCGCCGGATCGACGGGTCGGTGCTCAACGCTCGTCGGGCCACAGTGGCGACGGCGTGTCAGCCAGGCTGTAGTGGCCGGGCTGCTTGCCGAGTGCTCGGTGCATGCGAGCGGTCATCCCGTCGGAGAGCACGTCCGCGCTCATCATCTCGAGGAAGAGCGCGCCGGCATTTCCGAGATCGAACCAGTCCCGCTGCCAGGCCCACTCCATGTCGCCGGCGTAGCGGAACCAGCTCCCGCCGATCCCGGCGATCTCGTAGGTGGAGCCGTCGTCGCGGCGGGCGTCCGCGACCTGGCGCCACAGACCGATGACCTGTCCGACCTTCTCGTCGATGAGGATCTGCTCGTACGGGTAGGTCCAGCCGTCGAGGCCGTCCATCTCCAGGCCGATGGCCCAGTCCCTGATCTGGTCCCGGCCGACGGCCATGAAGTTGACGTTCGGCCCGTAGTTCCACCCGTAGGTGGCGTCCTGTGCGTAGCACTCGGCCATGACTCGCCAGTCGCCCGAGGCCTCGGCCTGACGGTTCACGTCGAGCCACTTCTCGACCATCGCTTCGAGCTCGTCGCGTGGGTATGCAGTCATCGGTTGGTTCCCCCTGGTGATGTGATCGGACTCGACCCGGTCCGGGCCGTCGGAGCAGGCGTCAGTTCGAGCGGCGTCGGAACGTCACCGAGCACGGCTGCTGGAGCTGGACGACCATCTTCGAGAGATCGTTCTGGTAGGAGTCGAGCGGCTGGGCGGCCTCGAACTCCCAGTCCTTCAGCACGGTCAGGAAGATCGCCTTCAGCTGCATCAGCGCGAACGCCGCGCCGACGCACCGATGACGGCCTGCGCCGAACGGCACCCAGCTCCACGGGTTCTCGACGTCCTCATGGTGAGGATCGATGTATCGCGCAGGAACGAACTTCTCCGGGTTCGGGAAGGCCTCGGGTCGCCGGTTCGACGAGGTGACCGACACGCCGACCATCTGGCCGGGTTCGATCACGGTGCCGGCGATCTCCTGTTGCTGTTGGGCCACGCGCAACAAGATGATGAGCGGCGGATGCAGCCGGAGCGCCTCCTTGATGCACGCCTCCAAGAGCGGCATCTCCCTGAGCGCCTGGTAGCTGACGGCCTCACCTTCGGACATGAGGCCGTCGACCTCGGCCACCACCGCAGCCATCGTCTCCGGGTGACGCAGCAGCTCGATGAGCGTCCAGGCTGCAGTGCCGGAGGTGGTGTGGTGCCCGGCGAACATCATCGAGATGAACATGCCGGTGACCTCGTCGGCGGAGAAGCGGAGCGTGCCGCCCTCGTTCTCGATTGACATCAGGACGTCGAGCAGATCCCGGTCGTCGTCGGCGGGCGGCGGCTCCACGAGTCGCTGGTCCATGATGTCCTGGACCAGCGCGACGAGCTCGACCCGAGCGGCGTCTCGACGACGGAAGCTCTCGATGTCCGCATAGGGATCGACGTATGCGATCGCGTCGGTACCGCGTTCGAGGTCGTGATACAGCCGTGAGAAACGACCGTCGAGCGCCTCGCGGAAGCGCGAGCCGATGAGACACGCCGATGACGTGTAGATCGTGAGCTCGGCGAACCAGTCGAGCAGGTCGATCTCGCCGCCTGCGTCGGTCCACGACTCGACCATCCGGTCGACCTCGTTGCTGATCGTCGAGGCGTGGCCGCGCATGAACTTGTCGCGCAAGGCCTGGTTGTGGAGCATCTCGCGGCGACGTTCCGGTGGAGCGTCGAACACGACGCCTTCGCCGAAGATCGGCGTCATGAACGGGTAGGCCTCAGCCTGGTCGAGGACGTCTTCGGTGGCACGGAAGAACCACTCGTTCGCCTCCGGGCTCGACATGAGCACGACGTCGCGCCCTCCGAGCATGAAGCGGCCAACTTCGCCGCACTCGGCTCGCACCCGGTCCATCAGCGCGATCGGATCACGCCGAAGGTCCTCCAGGTGTCCGGTGACCGGATCTGCCCCACTCAGCATCTTCACGATGACCCCCCGGTCGGTAGTTCGAAGCACCTTGACAGGTGTAAGGGACTACTGTCAACCAACATGTCATCACGTGTGTTCGTCACGGGCGGATCGGGGTTCATCGGTTCCCACACCGTCGCAGCGCTGCGCCGTCGGGGTCACGAGGTCACCGTCCTCGCTCGGTCCCCGGAGAAGCTCGACTCGGTGCTCGGCGCGCTCGGCTGTGATGCCGATGTTGCCCAGGGGGACATGACCGATGCATCTGTCGTCGCCGAAGCGATGCGCGGCTGCGACGGGGTCATCCACGCCGCGGGCAGCATCGGGGTCGACGGCGGTTCCGGTCCCGTGGACACCTCCAACGTCGACGGCGTGCGCACGGTCATAGGCACCGCAGTCGAGCTCGGCGTCGACTCCATCGTCTACACCTCGTCGATCACCGCGCACCTCCCGAGCACGGACACGGTGCTCACCACGGCGAGCCCGCTCGTCGAGCCGTTGTCGAGCTACGGGGCGTCCAAACGTGAGGCCGAGGAACTCGTTCGAGGCTGGCAGGACGGTGGTGCGCCGATCGCGACGTTCACGATCGGTGGCGTCTACGGGCCCATCTCGCCACACCTCGACGGCAGTTTCGCGGCGATCATCGGTGCGCTCGGCGGATTCATGGTGGTGCCACCGGGCGGCCTCGGAGTCGTCGACGTCCGCGACCTCGCCGAGATGCTGGCGAGCGCCGTCGCGGCGGCCGACGGCCCACGCCGATTCATGGCTGGTGGCC
This sequence comes from Pseudomonadota bacterium, assembly GCA_023399815.1. Lineage (GTDB taxonomy): Bacteria > Pseudomonadota > Gammaproteobacteria > Xanthomonadales > Xanthomonadaceae > Stenotrophomonas. Next base: position 26,924 of record JAEWOJ010000069.1, read on the forward strand.
GCTACCAGAGCTGGGACGACTGGACCACGACACTCGCCGACGCCGCCGGTGTCTACATCGCCCGCCATGTCGTGACCGTCGAGGAGATGATCGAGATGGGGCGTCAGTTCGACGAGCAACGCGCAGCCGGCGGGCCGCCCGCACCGTTGTCCGAGGAGGCCGCTGTCATCATGACCGCAGGGGTGCCGACCGACGACACCGCCACCCTCGAGGCACTGGGCTGCTCCTACCGCCCGACAGCAGCGACCTTCCGGGATACGGTCGACTACCTCCGAGCCGCCGGGCACCTGGCGGAACCACCGACATGACCTCGACCACCGCTCCACTCACGAACCCGCGCCAGCAGCTCAGCGAGCGACAGCGAGCCACCATCGTCACCCTCCTCGATGGCGGCCTCGACGAGCTGCGCGACCACGGTTACGACCAGCTCAGCCTTCGCAAGGTCGCGGTGCGAGCCGGCGTGACACACACGACCGCCTACTCGTACTTCACCTCGAAAGCGCACCTCGTCGCCGAGATCTACTGGAGCCTGCTCCAAGGCATGCCCGCGGTTCAGCCCGACCTCACGGTGCATCGCGCCGACCGGATCAGTCGAGCGTTGGAAGCCCCAGCGCTCGTCCTCGCCGACGAACCCGCCTTGGCACAAGCCGCGCTCGCCGCGTTGCTGAGCACGGACATCGAGGTCCAACGACTCCGCACCTCGATCGGTGTCGCGCTCGCCGACAGGGTCGTGACCGCCCTCGGACCAGCGACAGATCCCGACGTCATCGATGCTGTCCTCCTCGCCTTCAGCGGTGCGATGTTGCAGGCCGGCATGGGCTACTTCGACTTCGCCGGCGTCGTCGAGAGGATCCACACGCTCGCAGCGCTCCTGCCCGAGTAGCCACCTCGTTCCTGCGCTCCGGTGCTGCCGGCATCCGATCGGCCTGACGGCGGGTGAGCGACCTCGTCATAGGATCCTGAGCATGAGGCGGCACGGGTGGGGAGGGGACATGCCGACCGATGACGACCAGGCACGGCAGCGCATCCTCGAAGCCGCTCGAGACCTGATCCGCAGTCGCCCGGAGCGAGCGCCCTCGATCTCCGAAGTCGCGGAACGACTCTCGGTCACGCGTCAGACGGTGTACCGCTACTTCGCCAGCACCGAGGCGCTCCTGATCGCCTCGGTCAGCCAGGGAATCGACCAGTTCCTCGATGACATCGCCGACCACCTGCGAGACGTCAACGACGCCGCCGCTGCGGTGGTCGAGGGCATCGCGTACACCTACGAA
>JAEWOJ010000070.1 GCA_023399815.1 Pseudomonadota bacterium
GCGAATCCGGCGGCAATGCCGGCCGCTGGCCGGCAACCTCACATTCCCCGACTTCGTGCAGATGCCGGCCGGCGGCCGGCACTACCAGATGCGTCTGGGGGAAAGCCCCCTTACCAAGGGGGCGCGCCGAAGGCGCGGGGAATCGGAGGAAAAGACCGTAACCCCTGATCCGTGCAACGGATCAGGGGTGCGCAGCCCGCTGCGCGGGCTGCGCACGGTCAACTCAACTTTCAGTTGAGTTGACCGTGGCAATGCTTGTACTTCTTGCCGCTGCCGCAGGGGCACGGATCGTTGCGGCCGACCTTGGGCTCGGCCAGTGCGGCCTGCACCTGCGCCGCTTCCTCGTCGGCGCCGTAGCCGCCGTTGTCCTGGTGCTGGAACTGCGACATCTGCAGGCGCGCCTCGGCCTGCTGGCGCTCCAGCGCCTCCATCGCCGCCACTTCCTCCTCGCTGCGGATGCGCACGCGCGCCAGCAGGTGGATCACTTCGCGCTTGACGTTCTCCAGCATCTCCGAGAACAGCTCGAAGGCTTCCTTCTTGTATTCCTGCTTGGGCTGCTTCTGCGCATAGCCGCGCAGGTAGATGCCCTGGCGCAGGTAGTCCATGCGCGCCAGGTGCTCCTTCCAGCTCTGGTCGAGCACGGTCAGCATCACGTGCTTCTCCAGCGCGCGCATGGTCTCGGCGCCGACCGCGGTTTCCTTCTGCGCGAAGTGCTGGTCCAGGTGGTCGGCCACGGCCTGGGCGATGCCCTCGGCGTCCAGTTCCTCGTGCTGCTTGAACAGGCCCACCAGGTCCATCTGCACGCCCAGGTCCGATTCCAGCGTGGCCTGCAGGCCCTGCAGGTCCCACTGCTCGTCCACCGAGTTCGGCGGCACGAAGCGGATCACCAGATCGTAGATCACGTCGCCGCGGATGCCGTCGATGTTGTCCTTGACCGACTCGGCGTCCAGCAGCTCGTCGCGCTGGGCGTAGATCACCTTGCGCTGGTCGTTGTTGACGTCGTCGAAGTCCAGCAGGTTCTTGCGGATGTCGAAGTTGTGCGCCTCGACCTTGCGCTGCGCCTTCTCGATCTGGCGGCTGACCAGGCGGTCCTCGATGACGTCGTCTTCCTTCATGCCCATCAGGCGCATCGCCTTCTGCACCCAGTCGGAGGCGAAGATGCGCATCAGGTTGTCTTCCAGCGACAGGTAGAAGCGCGAGGAACCCGGGTCGCCCTGGCGGCCGGAACGGCCGCGCAGCTGGTTGTCGATGCGGCGCGATTCGTGGCGTTCGGTGCCGACGATGTGCAGGCCGCCGGCGGCCTTGACCGCCTCGTGGCGCTGCTGCCACTCGGCCTTGACCGAGGCCTTCTGTTCGGCGCTCGCGTCTTCGCCCAGTTCGTGCAGCTCGGTTTCCAGCGAACCGCCGAGCACGATGTCGGTACCGCGGCCGGCCATGTTGGTGGCGATGGTCACCGAGCCCGGGCGGCCGGCGTTGGCGACGATGGTCGCTTCGCGGTCGTGCTGCTTGGCGTTGAGCACTTCGTGCTGCACGCCGGCCTTGCGCAGGTGCTCGGACAGCATTTCCGAGGTTTCGATCGAGGTGGTGCCGACCAGCACCGGCTGGCCGCGCTTGGCGCATTCCTCGATGTCGGCCAGCACCGCGTTGAACTTGCCCTTGCGGTTGAGGAACACCTGGTCCGGGTGGTCCTTGCGGATGGTGGGCTTGTTGGTCGGGATCACCACCACTTCCAGGCCGTAGATGCTCTGGAACTCGTAGGCTTCCGTGTCGGCCGTACCGGTCATGCCGGACAGCTTCTTGTACATGCGGAACAGGTTCTGGAAGGTGATGCTGGCCAGCGTCTGGTTCTCGCGCTGCACCGGCACGCCTTCCTTCGCCTCCACCGCCTGGTGCAGGCCGTCGGACCAGCGGCGGCCGGCCAGGGTACGGCCGGTGAATTCGTCGACGATCACCACTTCGCCGTCGCGCACGATGTAGTCCACGTCGCGCTGGTAGATCGCATGCGCGCGCAGCGCGGCATTGAGGTGGTGGACCACGGTCAGGTTCTGCGCGGCGTACAGGCCGCCGTCGTTGTCGGCATCGATGATGCCGGCCTGGCGCAGCAGGTCCTCGGCGTGCTCCATGCCCGCTTCGGACAGGTGCACCTGCTTGCCCTTCTCGTCGACCCAGAAGTCGCCTTCGCCTTCCTCGGTCTCCTGCTTGACCAGCTGCGGCACCACGCGGTTGACGCGGATGTACAGCTCCGGCGAATCGTCGGCCGGGCCGGAGATGATCAGCGGGGTGCGCGCTTCGTCGATCAGGATCGAGTCCACTTCGTCGACGATGGCGTAGTGCAGGCCGCGCTGGTAGCGGTCGGCGCGGGTCAGCGCCATGTTGTCGCGCAGGTAGTCGAAGCCGAACTCGTTGTTGGTGCCGTAGGTGATGTCGGCGGCATAGGCCTCGCGCTTGTCGCCGTGCGGCATGCCCGGGTAGACCACGCCCACGCTCAGGCCCAGCCAGTTGTACAGCCTGCCCATCTGCGCGGCGTCGCGGCGGGCCAGGTAGTCGTTGACGGTGACCACGTGCACGCCCTTGCCTTCCAGGGCGTTGAGGTAGACCGGCAGGGTCGCGACCAGGGTCTTGCCTTCGCCGGTGCGCATTTCGGCGATCTTGCCCAGGTGCAGCACCATGCCGCCGATCAACTGCACGTCGTAGTGGCGCATGCCCAGCACGCGCTGCGAGGCCTCGCGGCAGACCGCGAAGGCTTCCGGCAGCACCTTGTCCAGCGCTTCGCCGGCAGCGATGCGCTCGCGGAATTCAGGGGTCTTGGCCTTCAGCTGGTCGTCGGAAAGCTTCTGGATTTCCGGCTCCAAGGCATTGATCTTGGCGACGATACGGTTGAGCTGGCGGAGCTGGCGCTCGTTGCGGCTGCCAAAAACGCGGGTAAGCAGGCTGTTGATCATTGAAGGAACCGGTTTGAATGGAATGCCGTGCGCGGACCCCACCCCAAGCGGGACCAGCCGGGCACAAACGAAACAGGGCGCAATGCGCCCTGTCGATGGCAACGCCTATTGTAGCTTGGGGCGGGCGCCTGGCGATTCAAGCGCCCGTCGGAGGCCGTCAGCCGCGCCCGACACGGCCGACCGGCGTGTTGCCGCCCTCGCCGAGGAACTTGCGCGGATTGACCACGCGGCCATCCTGCCACACCTCGAAATGCACGTGGGCACCGGTGGAACGGCCGGTGGAACCGGCCTTGGCCACTTCCTGGCCGACGCGGACCAGGTCGCCCTCGCGCACGCTCAGGCGCGAGTTGTGCGCATAGCGGGTGACGTAGCCGTTGCCGTGGTCGATGTCCACGACGTTGCCGTAGCCACCCTTCACCCCGGCGAAGGCGACCACGCCCTCGGCCACCGCCATCACCGGGTCGCCGACGCGGGCGTGGAAATCCATGCCCTTGTGGGTGGCGGCGCCGCGGCCGAACGGATCGGCGCGGGTGCCGAAGCCCGAGGTCACGTAGCTGTTGCGGATCGGCATGCGCGAAGGCACCGCGTTCTGCTCCAGCTGGTGGTCGAACAGCAGCGATTCGAGCACCGACAACTGCCGGCCCGAAGCAGCGAAGCGCTGCTCCAGCATCTGTAAGTCGCTGTTGACCGCGCTCAGCGGGATGTCCTGGGTCGGGCCGGCATCGCCGTCACCCATACCCGGGGTTTCGTTGAAATCGAACTCGCCGTCCTCGAGCTTGCCCATCTGGGTCAGGCGCTCGCCCAGCGCGTTCAGGCGCGTGGCCTGCGCCTGCAGTTCGCCCAGCCGCGCCGCCAGCGCGTTGACCTGGGTCTGCGCGTCGGCCTGTACCCTGGCCAGTTCCTGCTCCTGGCGCTCGACCTTGGCGCGCAGCGCCGAGTCGCCCGCCGCACCGGCGCCGAGGGTGAACCCCGCGCCCACCAGGCAGCCCAGTCCCATCACGGTGCCGAGCAATGCCTTTGGCCTATCCTCGAAGAACATCTGCAGGCGCGCCAACGGCGTTCTTGCCTGCTGCCCCCGTGTTTTGATTACGATCTTTTTGAATGCCATCGAAGAATTCTTATGTCTGAGCCGAAATCCAGTGTTCGTTCCCGCAGCGCGCCCAAGCAGGCGCTGGATGCGGCGATGGCGGACAAAGCGGGAAACCCGTTGCGGCGAGCCCTGTGGCTCGATGCGCTGGACCGGCAGTTGCGCCCCCATCTGCCACCCGCGCTGGCGAACCGTTGCCGGCTGGCCAATGTGGACGGCGAACACCTCGTTTTTCTCGTCGAATCGCCGGTCTGGCATGCCAAGGTGCGGCTTGCCGAGGACCAACTGCTCGACGCGGCCCGATCCATCGGGCTGAAGGCCACCCGGGTGACCGTCAAGACTGCAACCGCGCCTGCACCCTCCCCGGTGCGCAACGACCAGCGCAGCACTCACGCAGTAACGGCCGCCACGCACAAAGGCCTGCGCGACGCCCTGGCTTGTCTGGCGGATGTGAAGGGCACCCGTTCCTGAATGCAGAGGGAGTTCCTCCGCCGCGTCCGGGCCCCCGAAGGACTCCCAGCACCAAGCCGGCAGGAATCCTAGCCGCGACTTGCAGTGCAGGAGTTAGTGTTTTGTTAATTATTGGTTAAATTCAGGCTGGAATCGCGTCTGGATTCACAAAACCTGCACGCTCCGCCGGGCGACACCCATTCAGGCGTAGGCGGCCGCGTCATACACGACCGGATCGGCAGCGGCCGGCGAATCGAAGCTGGCCCACTCCCAGGCACTGGCGTCGGCCAGCAGCGCGCGGACCAGCTTGTTGTTGAGCGCGTGGCCGGATTTGTAGCCTTCGTAGGCGCCGAGCACCGGGCCGCCGGCCAGGTACAGGTCGCCGATCGCGTCGAGGATCTTGTGGCGCACGAACTCATCGGCGTAGCGCAGGCCGTCGTCGTTGAGCACGCGGAACTCGTCCAGCACGATGGCGTTGTCCATCGAGCCGCCCAGCCCAAGGTTGCGCTCGCGCATGTACTCCAGATCGCGCATGAAGCCGAAGGTGCGCGCGCGGGAGATTTCCTTGATGTAGGCGGCGGTGGAGAAGTCGATCTCCACGCGCGACTGCTTGGCCGGGATCATCGGGTGGTCGAACTGGATGGTGAAGCCGAGCCGGTAGCCTTCGTGCGGCTCGAAGCGGGCGACCTTGTCGCCGTCGCGTACTTCCACCGTCTTGAGGATGCGCAGGAAGCGCTTGGGCGCGGGCTGCTCGGCGATGCCCGCCGACTGCAGCAGGAACACGAACGGACCCGAGGAGCCGTCCATGATCGGCAGTTCGGCCGAGGACAGCTCGACGATGGCGTTGTCCACGCCCAGGCCGGCCATGGCCGACATCAGGTGCTCGACGGTCTGGATCTTGGCGCCTTCGCAGGTCAGGCCGGTGCACAGGGTCACCTCGGTGACCAGGTCGGCGCGCGCAGGCACTTCCACCACCGGGTCCAGGTCCACGCGACGGAACACGATGCCATGGTCGACCGGAGCCGGGCGCAGGGTCATGTAGACCTTGTCGCCGCTGTGCAGGCCGACGCCGGTGGCGCGGATCGTGTTCTTGAGGGTGCGCTGCTGGATCATCGGGATAGGGGGTCTGGAGGACCGCATGGAGCGCGGCCATAGCCAATCAAGAATAACACGCATCAACATCCGCCCCTGGCGCGTGCAGCCTCGCCCGCGCTCCCTGCCGCGGGGGCGGAGATGCCGGCGGGCCGATCCTGGCCCGCCGGCAAAGGACATGGATGCTGCCGCCGGGAAGGACAACCCCGGCGTTACAACGTCACGACCTGCCCGGCGCGACGTCCGCCATCGGCGCTCTCCTGCGGGAGCGCCGGACGACGAAACGGCGACCGTCCGGGCTGGCCGGATCAGTCGGCCTGGCGGCGCAGGAAAGCCGGAATGTCCAGGTAGTCGCTCGGCAGTTCCGCGGCGGCCGGCGCGGCGGCCGGTGCCGAAGCGGCCACAGTGTCCGAACTCGGGCGACGCAGGCCCATGCCCAGCGAGCTGCCCACCGCCTTGGCCACGGCGTCGGCCGGGCTCTCGTAGTCGCCGCCGAACTCGGCCTGGCCGGTGGTGGCATTGCGCACCAGCTTGATCGGCGCACGCTCGCCCGGGCGCTGCGCGCTCTTGGCGGCGGCGCGGTTCAAGCCAGTGGCGACCACGGTCACGCGCACTTCGTCCTGCATGTCCGGGGCGAGCACGGTACCGACCACGACGGTGGCGTCTTCCGAAGCGAAGCCATCGATGGTGCGGCCGATCTCGTCGAACTCGCTCATGGTGAAGTCCGGGCCGGCGGTGATGTTGACCAGGATGCCGTTGGCACCGGCCAGGTTCACGTCGTCCAGCAGCGGGTTCTGGATCGCGGCCTCGGCGGCGGCCTGGGCGCGGTCGTCGCCGCGGGCAGTGCCGGTGCCCATCATCGCCAGGCCCATTTCCGACATCACGGTGCGCACGTCGGCGAAGTCGACGTTGATCAGGCCCGGGCGCACGATCAGGTCGGCGATGCCCTGTACCGCACCCTGCAGCACGTCGTTGGCGGCGCGGAACGCCTGCACCATGGTGGCGTTGCGGCCGAGCACGGTGATCAGCTTCTCGTTCGGGATGGTGATCAGCGAATCGACGTGCTGGCTCAGTTCCTCGATGCCCTTGAGCGCCACCTGCATGCGGCGGCGGCCCTCGAACGGGAACGGCTTGGTGACCACGGCCACGGTCAGGATGCCCATTTCCTTGGCCAGCTGCGCCACCACCGGCGCGGCGCCGGTGCCGGTGCCGCCGCCCATGCCGGCGGTGATGAACACCATGTCCGCGCCCTGCAGGGCGTCCATGATGCGCTCGCGGTCTTCCAGCGCGGCCTGGCGGCCGACTTCCGGGTTGGCGCCCGCGCCCAGGCCCTTGGTGACGTTGGTGCCGAGCTGCAACTGCAGCTTGGCGCCGCAGTTCTTGATGGCCTGCGAATCGGTGTTGGCGGTGATGAATTCGACGCCGTCCACGCTGGAGTTGACCATGTGCGCCACGGCGTTGCCGCCGCCGCCGCCCACGCCCACCACCTTGATCACCGCATTGGGTGCCATCTTCTCGATCAGTTCGAAATGTGCCATGTCCATGTCCTCGTTATAACCGCTTCCATTGGCGTGGCCGCGCAGGCGTCCTGCCCTTGCCGTACCGCGCCGCCGTTGCGGCAGTTGTCGTTGGAGTCCTTCGTGGCTCGCGCCACTCCGGGGGTACCGCTCTCTGCTTCAATCCGCCGGCCGCGGCCGGCGCTACCGCCTGTCCCGCGTCAGAACTCGCCGCGGAACCAGTTCTTCAATTTGTTGAACAGCGTGCCGGCGCGCCCGGTGGGCAGCGACGGACGCCGCGGGTGTTCGATCTGGCTGCCCATCAGCAGCAGGCCGACGCCGGTGGCGTGCACCGGGTTGCCGACCACCTCGCCCAGGCCGGTGACGTGCTGCGGGATGCCCACGCGCACCGGCATCTGCAGCATTTCCTCGGCCAGTTCGACCACGCCTTCCATCTTCGAGGCGCCGCCGGTGAGCACCATGCCGGCGCGCACCATCTCCTCGAAACCGGAGCGGCGCAGCTCGGCCTGCACCATCTCGAAGATCTCCTCGTAGCGGCCCTGCACCGCCTGCGCCAGCGAGGCGCGCGGCATGCGCCGCGGTGGGCGGTCGCCGACCGACGGCACCTGGATGCTCTCCTCGGCGGTGGCCAGCTGCGCCAGCGCGCAGGCGTAGCGCACCTTGATCTGCTCGGCTTCCGGGGTCGGCGTGCGCAGCATGTGCGCGATGTCGTTGGTGACGTGGTCGCCGGCGATCGGCAGCGAGGCGGTGTGGCAGATCGCGCCCTGCACGAACACCGCGATGTCGGTGGTGCCGGCGCCGATGTCCACCATCACCACGCCCAGTTCGCGCTCGTCGGCGGTCAGCACCGCCACGCTGGAAGCCAGCGAGGACAGCACCAGGTCGTCCACCTGCAGGCCGCAGCGCTGCACGCACTTGCTGATGTTGGCCGCGGCCGACTGCGCGCACACCACCAGGTGCGCGTGCACCTCCAGGCGCACGCCGGTCATGCCGACCGGGTTGCGGATGCCTTCCTGCGAATCGT
>JAEWOJ010000082.1 GCA_023399815.1 Pseudomonadota bacterium
GCGCGCTGGTGCTGGCGCTGGGCCTGCTGGTGGACGACGCGATCATCGCGGTGGAGATGATGGCCACCAAGATGGAGCAGGGCTACGACCGCCTGCGCGCGGCCAGCTTCGCCTGGGAGTCGACCGCGTTCCCGATGCTGACCGGCACCCTGATCACCGCCGCCGGCTTCCTGCCGATCGCCACCGCCGCATCGAGTACCGGCGAGTACACGCGCTCGCTGTTCCAGGTGGTGACCATCGCGCTGGTGGTGTCGTGGATCGCCGCGGTGCTGTTCATCCCCTACCTGGGCGACAAGATGCTGCCGGACCTGCACGACCCGCAGCCGCCGAGGCCGGGCAGCCTCGCCGGGCGCTGGCATGCGCTGCGCCTGCGCTGGGCCGACCGCCACCCGGCGATGGCGAACCTGGTCGCGCCCAAGCAGCTGGCGCACGACCACGACCCGTACAAGAGCGCGTTCTACCAGCGCTTCCGCCGCTTCCTCGACGCCTGCCTGCGCCGCCGCTGGTGGGTGATCTTCGCCACCATCGGCCTGTTCGTGTTCTCGCTGGTGATGTTCCGCTTCGTGCCGCAGCAGTTCTTCCCGGACTCGACCCGGCCCGAGCTGATGGTGGACATCGAACTGGCCGAAGGCGCCTCGCTGACCGCCACCCAGGCGCAGGCACACAAGCTGGAAGCCCTGCTCAAGCAGCGCGGGGGCATCGCCAACTACGTCGGCTACGTCGGCACCGGCTCGCCGCGCTTCTACCTGCCGCTGGACCAGCAGCTGCCGGCGACCAACTTCGCCCAGTTCGTGGTGCTGGCCGAGGACATCCACGCGCGCGAGGCGGTGCGCGACTGGCTGCTGAAGGACGTGGTGCCGCAGTTCTCCGACGTGCAGCTGCGCGTGACCCGGCTGGAGAACGGCCCGCCGGTGGGCTACCCGGTGCAGTTCCGCGTCTCCGGCGAGCACATCGACCGGGTGCAGGCCATCGCCCGCCAGGTCGCCGGGAAGGTGCGGCAGAACCCGCACGTGGCCAACGTCAACCTCAACTGGTCCGAGCCGAGCAAGGTGGTGCGGCTGGTGGTGGACCAGGACCGCGCCCGCGCGCTGGGCGTGAGCAGCGCGCAGATCGCGCAGTTCCTGGGCAGCTCGCTGTCGGGCACGCAGGTCAGCACCTACCGCGAGGGCAACCGCCAGATCGGCATGCTGCTGCGCGGCCCGGCCGACGAGCGCGCCCAGCTCGACCTGCTCGCCAGCCTGGCCATCCCCACGCCCAGCGGCACCGCGGTGCCGCTGTCGCAGGTGGCCCGGCTCGAGCACGTGTTCGAGGACGGCATCATCTGGCACCGCGACCGCCTGCCGACCGTCACCGTGCGCGCCGACATCGGCGACAGCATGCTGCCAGTGGGCGTGGTCGAGCAGATCCTGCCGACGCTGGACGGCATCCGCGACGCGCTGCCGGACGGCTACCTGCTGGAAGTCGGCGGCACGGTGGAGGATTCGGCGCGCGGGCAGAACTCGATCAAGGCCGGCATGCCGCTGTTCCTGGTCGTGGTCGCCACGCTGCTGATGCTGCAGCTGCGCAGCTTCTCGCGCGCGGCGATGGTGCTGGTCACCGCGCCGCTGGGCATCATCGGCGCCACCCTGTTCCTGCTGATCTTCCGCGTGCCGTTCGGCTTCGTGGCGATGCTCGGCACGATCGCGCTGGCCGGCATGATCATGCGCAACTCGGTGATCCTGGTCGACCAGATCCAGCAGGACATCGACGCCGGCCACGACCGCTGGCACGCCATCATCGACGCCACCGTGCGCCGCTTCCGCCCGATCGTGCTGACCGCGCTGGCGGCGGTGCTGGCGATGATCCCGCTGTCGCGCAGCGCGTTCTACGGCTCGATGGCGATCTCGATCATGGGCGGGCTGATCGTCGGCACGGTGCTGACCCTGGTGTTCCTGCCGGCGCTGTACGCGGCCTGGTTCCGGGTGCGCCCGGACGAAGCAGCAAGCTGAACGCCGCGCCCGCCGGCCCCGGCCGGCGGATGCGGATGCGGATGCCTTCGCGATGGTAGATTGATGCGGCGCGGCGGACCTGGGTGGCCCGTCGCGCCAGCCGCGAAGGGGGACGGTTTGCTGGTCGGGGGCATGGATTTTCTGGAAGGAAGGGTTCCCCGCGTCCGTACCGCCGCGACGGGACTGCGCTGGCTGTGCGCGCTCCTGCTGCTGGCCGGCCTGCTGTTCCCGCCACTGGCGCCGGCGCAGGACGGCCGCCACTACATGGTCGGCAGCTGGACCATGGCCGATGGCCTGCCGCACAACCTGGTGCACGCGCTGGCGCAGGACCGCGACGGCTTCCTGTGGGCCGGCACCTGGGAGGGCGTGGTCCGCTTCAACGGCCGCCATTTCACCGTTTTCGACCGCCAGAACACCCCGGGCATGGAGTTGTCCGGGGTGTTCTGCATCCTCGCCGAGGACGATGGCGGGGTGCTGTTCGGCACCGTCGCCGATGGCGTGTTCCGCTACCGGCACGGGCGCTGGCAACCGCTGGGCGAACCGGCGGCGCGGCGCCTGCCGGTGACGGCGCTGCTGCGCGCCCGCGACGGCAGCCTGTGGATGGCGTCGGCCAATCGCCTGCTGCGGATGGATGCGCAGGGCGCGATCCATGACGACGGCGCCGCCGCCGGCCTGCCGGATGCGCGCGTCACCACGCTGGCGCAGGACGACGATGGCGCGCTGCTGGTCGGCACCGAGACCGGCGCCTACCGCCTGCACGAGGGGCGGCTTTCGCCCTGGGGCCGCGACTGGACCGGCGCAGCGGCGGTGCGCGGCCTGGCCCGCGATGGCGCCAGGGGCTGGCTGGTCGCCGGCGACGACGGCGTGCACTGGCGCCATGCCGACGGGCGGGTCGAGCACCTGCAGGCCGGCGCGCGGGTCGATGCGGTGCTGCGCGACCGGACCGGGGCGATCTGGATGAATCTCTCCAGCGGCGGCCTGGTGCGCCATGCCGGCGGCGGCGACGAGCGCCTGCCGGTGCCCGGCACGGTCAGCCCGGCGCTGCTCGCCGACCGCGAAGGGCTGATCTGGAGCGGCAGCACCGATGGCCTGCACCGCGTGGCGGAGGTCGCCGCGGTCGGCTTCACCCGCGAGGACGGCCTGGGCAGCGACTACGTCCGCGTGGTGCTGCAGAGCGAGGACAAGTCTCTGTGGATAGGCCATTCCGATGGCCTGAACCGCTGGCACCAGCGGCAGATGCAGGCCGTGCGCCTGACCGGCGCCGCCGACCGCGACCCGTCGGTGCTGTCGCTGGCCTGGCGCGACGGCACGCTCTGGGCCGGCACCTACGACAAGGGCGTGTTCCGGCTCGACGCGCAGGGCAAGGTGCTGGAGCGGATCCGGGTAGGGACGCGCGGCGAGCCGATCGTGCGCGCGCTGCTGGCCGATGCCGATGGCGGCCTGTGGATCGGCGGCACCCATGGCCTGAGCCATTACCGGAATGGCCAGCTCCGGCTGTGGCTGGACAGCAAGGGGCAGCCGTCGGCGGTGGTGCAGGCGCTGTACCGCGACGGCGACGGCACGCTGTGGATCGGCACCACCGGCGGCATGGCCGCGCTGGGCGGCGACGGCGTGCTGCGGCAGTGGAACGCCGGGGACGAGCTGCCGGCGCAGTACGTGTTCGATTTCCTGCGCGATCCGGACGGCGACCTGTGGATCGCCACCGATCGCGGCCTGCTGCGCATGCACGACGGCCGTTTCCGGGTCTACGACCACCGCCTCGGCCTGCCGCGCGACAAGCTGTTCCGCATCATCGACGATGAAGCCGGCAACCTGTGGCTGTCCAGCAACATGGGCGTGTTCCGCATCGCCCGCGCCGAACTGGACCAGGTCGATGCCAGCACGCGGCACCAGCTGGCCGTGCACGTGATCGACCACAGCGACGGCATGCCCGGCAACCAGGGCAACGGCGCCTCGACGCCGGCCGGCTGGCGCGCCGGCAATGGCGCACTGGCCTTCCCGACCTCGGCCGGGCTGGGCCTGATCGATCCGCGGATCGCCGGCCGCTACGACGGCAAGGCGCCGCCGGTGGTGTTCGAGCGCGTGTCGGTGGACGGCGTGCAGCTGGCCTCGGCCGACGGCCTCCGGCTGGAGCCGGGCGCCAGCCGCCTCGCGGTCGACTACACGGCCTTGAGCTTCCGCGCGCCGGACAAGATCCGCTACCGCTACCGCCTGCATGGCTTCGATGGCGACTGGGTGGAAGCCGGGGCGGGCACCGAGGCGGTCTATACCAACCTGCCGCCGGGCCATCACCGGCTGGAAGTGCAGGCCATGGCGCTGCCGCTGGACTGGTCGCGGCAGGCCGAGGTGGGCAAGGCGGTGATGGAGCTGGACGTGGTGCCGCCGCTGTGGAAGCGCACCTCCTCGCAAGTGCTGGCCGGGCTGGCGCTGGCGGCGATCGTGGCGCTGGGGGTCTGGCTGCGCACCGCCAGCTACCGCCGCAGCCAGCGGCGGCTCAACCGGGTGATTTCGGTGCGCACCGAGGAGCTGAGCGAGAAGAACCGCGCGCTGGAACTGGCCGGGATCGAGCGCGACCAGCTGTTGCGGCAGCTCGAGCACCAGGCCACGCACGACGTGCTGACCGGCCTGCCCAACCGCCGCGCCGCCGAGATCCACCTGCGCCGCACGCTGGAGCAGGCCGAGCGTTCCGGCGAGCCGCTGAGCGTGGCCCTGGTCGACCTCGATCATTTCAAGCAGATCAACGACCGCCACGGCCACGAGGGTGGCGACCTCGTGCTGCGCGGCGCGGCCGACCTGCTGCGGCAGCACCTGGACGGCGACCTGTTCGTGTCGCGCCATGGCGGCGAGGAATTCCTGGCCGTGCTGCGCGGCATGACCCTGGCGCAGGCGATGGAACGGTTGCAGGCGGTGCGCGTGGCCCTGGCCCGGCTGCGGGTGCCGGAGGTGGGCAGCGCGCTGGTGGTCACCGCCAGCATCGGCGTGGCCGAGCGCTGCCCAGGCCAGGATACCCCGCGCACCCTGCTGGCCGCCGCCGACCGCCAGCTGTACCGCGCCAAGCGCGAGGGCCGCAACCGCGTATGCGGCTGAGGCCGGGCGCGGGCGTTGCCGGGAAACCCCATGGCGGGCTGGGCCGGCATCTACAATAGGCCGTTCTTCTAGCAGCGAGTCCGCGCATGCGCACGCTTTACCCCGCCATCACGCCCTACGACACCGGCACGCTCAAGGTCGACGAGCGCCATACGCTGTACTACGAACAGTGCGGCAATCCCGACGGCAAGCCGGTGGTGATGCTGCATGGCGGCCCGGGTGGCGGCTGCACCGCGAAGATGCGCCAGTTCCACGACCCGGCCAGGTACCGGATCATCCTGTTCGACCAGCGCGGCTCGGGCCGCTCCACGCCGCATGCCGACCTGGTGGACAACACCACCTGGGACCTGGTGGCCGACATCGAGAAGCTGCGCGAGGCGCTGGGCGTGGACAGGTGGCAGGTGTTCGGCGGCAGCTGGGGCTCGACCCTGGCGCTGGCCTATGCCGAGACCCACCCGCAGCGCGTCACCGAGCTGGTCCTGCGCGGCATCTTCATGCTGCGCCGCTGGGAGTTGGAATGGTTCTACCAGGAAGGCGCCAACCGCCTGTTTCCGGATGCCTGGGAACACTACGTCGACGCGATCCCGCCGGTGGAGCGGCATGACCTGATCTCGGCGTTCCACCGCCGCCTGACCAGCGACGACGAGGCCACCCGCCTGGCCGCGGCCAGGGCGTGGAGCGTGTGGGAAGGCGCTACCAGCTTCCTGCACGTGGACGACGACTTCATCAACAGCCACGAAGACCCGCAGTTCGCGCTGGCCTTCGCCCGCATCGAGAATCATTACTTCGTCAACGGCGGTTTCTTCGAGGTCGAGGACCAACTGCTGCGCGACGCACCCCGCATCGCCGACATCCCCGGCGTGATCGTGCACGGCCGCTACGACGTGGTGTGCCCGCTGGCCAACGCCTGGGAGCTGCACAAGGCGTGGCCGAAGGCGCAGTTGCACATCACCCCGGCCTCGGGCCACTCCGCGTTCGAGGCCGAGAACGTGGATGCGCTGGTGCGCGCCACCGACAGCTTCGCCTGATCCAGCCGGCATTACCGGATGGCTACGGTAGCGACCGACCGTTGGTCGGGCGGCGCGGACGGGTTTGATGCAGGCTGGCCGGCAGTGCCGACCAACGGTCGGCACCTACCACCGCCCACCCCCACCCCGCGCAATCGGGGGTAGCGCCGGCCGCTGGCCGGCAACCGCACTGGCGATGATTCCGACGCTGCCGGCCAGCGGCCGGCACTACCGGATGGCTGCCGGTAGCGCCCGACCGTTGGTCGGGCGGTGCGGATGGGTTTGATGCAGGCTGGTCGACAGTGCCGACCAACGGTCGGCACCCACCACTGCCCACCCCCACCC
>JAEWOJ010000114.1 GCA_023399815.1 Pseudomonadota bacterium
GGCGATACCGCCAACAAGATCGGCACCTACCAGCTGGCGATCGCCGCGCGCCACCATGGCGTCAGGTTCATGGTCGTCGCGCCGTCCTCGACCGTGGACATGGGCACGGCGCACGGCGATGAAATCGAGATCGAGCAGCGCGACCCGGGCGAGCTGTTCGGCGTCGGCGGCGTGCGTACCGTGGCCGAGGGCATCCAGGCCTGGAACCCGGTGTTCGACGTGACGCCGGGCGGGTTGATCGACGCCATCGTGACCGAGAAGGGCGTGATCCTGAACCCGGACACGGCCGCGATGCAGGCCGCGTTCGGCGGCTGAATCGGAGTGGTTGCCTGCCGTCCGCGCCGATGCGGACGGCGGTCCTCCGTCTTCGTCCGGGCGGGTCGCCTCGAAACTGTGACGATGGGGCGCTAAGTCCCTGATTTTATCCGTTAAAAGTGCTGCCGCCGGAGGCGGCGGACGGCGCCGTGTGGTAGACTCGGCCTCTTGAATCGGGCCTGTGCCGCGACCGCCCTGAAGGGCCGCCGGCGCCGCTCCGGACCGCTACCAGACTACGGAATCCGAATGGCAGAAACCGCCAAGGAAATCATCCAGGTCAACCTGGAAGACGAGATGCGCAAGAGCTACCTCGATTACGCCATGAGCGTGATCGTGGGGCGCGCGCTCCCCGACGCCCGCGACGGCCTCAAGCCGGTCCATCGCCGCGTCCTCTACGCGATGAACGAGCTGGGCGCGCACAGCAACAAGCCGTACTACAAGTCCGCGCGCATCGTCGGTGACGTGATCGGTAAATACCACCCGCACGGCGACCAGTCGGTATACGACACGCTGGTACGCATGGCGCAGCCGTTCTCGCTGCGCTACATGCTGGTGGACGGGCAGGGCAACTTCGGCTCGATCGACGGCGATTCGGCCGCGGCGATGCGTTACACCGAAGCGCGCATGTCGCGCCTGACGCATGAGCTGATCGCCGACATCGACAAGGAAACCGTCGATTTCCAGCCCAACTACGACGAGAAGGAACTGGAGCCGACGGTCATGCCGACCCGGTTCCCGAACCTGCTGGTCAACGGTTCGGCCGGCATCGCGGTGGGCATGGCCACCAACATCCCGCCGCACAACCTCACCGAATCCATCAACGCCTGCATCGCGCTGATCGACAATCCTGAGATCGACGTCGACGGCCTGATGGAATACATCCCCGGCCCGGACTTCCCGACCGCCGGCATCATCAACGGCACCGCCGGCATCGTCGCCGGCTACCGCACCGGCCGCGGCCGCGTGCGCATCCGCGCCAAGGCCGACATCGAGGTGGCCGACAACGGCCGCGAGTCGATCATCGTCACCGAGATTCCCTACCAGGTGAACAAGGCGCGGCTGATCGAGAAGATCGCCGAACTGGTCAAGGAGAAGAAGCTCGAGGGCATCAGCGAGCTGCGCGACGAGTCCGACAAGGACGGCATGCGCATCTACATCGAGGTCAAGCGCGGCGAGTCGGCCGATGTCGTGCTGAACAACCTGTACCAGCAGACCCAGATGGAGTCGGTGTTCGGCATCAACATGGTGGCGCTGGTCGACGGCCGCCCGAAGCTGCTGAACCTCAAGCAGATGCTGGAGGCGTTCCTGCGCCACCGCCGCGAGGTCGTCACCCGCCGCACCATCTTCGAACTGCGCAAGGCGCGCGCCCGCGCCCACGTGCTGGAAGGCCTGACCGTCGCGCTGGCCAACATCGACGAGATGATCGAGCTGATCAAGACCTCGTCCAACCCCGCCGAGGCCAAGGAGCGCATGCTCGCCAAGGTGTGGACGCCGGGCTTGGTCGGCGCGCTGCTGGGCGCGGCCGGCGCCGAGGCCTCGCGCCCGGAAGACCTGCCCAAGGGCATTGGCCTTGTCGACGGCAACTACCAGCTGTCCGACGTGCAGGCCACGCAGATCCTGGAAATGCGCCTGCACCGCCTCACCGGCCTGGAGCAGGACAAGCTCACCGAGGAATACAGGCAGCTGCTGGAAGTGATCGCCGGGCTGATCCACATCCTGGAAAACCCCGATCGCCTGCTGCAGGTGATCCGCGAGGAACTGGAAAGCGTGCGCGCCGAGTACGGCGACCAGCGCCGCACCGAGATCCGCCACAGCGAGGAAGACCTGGACATCCTCGACCTGATCGCGCCGGAGGACGTGGTGGTGACGCTGTCGCGCGCCGGCTACGTCAAGCGCCAGCCGGTATCGGCCTACCGCGCGCAGAAGCGCGGCGGCCGCGGCCGCAGCGCGGCGGCGACCAAGGACGAGGATTCGATCGAGCAGCTGTGGCTGGTCAACACCCATGACACGCTGCTGACCTTCACCAGCTCCGGCAAGGTGTTCTGGCTGCCGGTGTACCAGTTGCCGGAAGCCGGTTCCAACGCGCGCGGCCGCCCGATCATCAACTGGATCGCGCTGGAGAACGGCGAGCGCGTGCAGGCGGTGCTGCCGGTGCGCGAATACGACGACAACCACTTCGTGTTCTTCGCCACCCGCAACGGCACGGTCAAGAAGACCCCGTTGAGCGAGTTCGCCTTCCGCCTGGCGCGCGGCAAGATCGCCATCAACCTCGACGAGGGCGATGCGCTGGTCGGCGTCGGCCTGACCGACGGCGAGCGCGACGTGCTGCTGTTCGCTTCCAACGGCAAGACCGTGCGCTTCGGCGAGGACCGCGTACGCTCGATGGGCCGTACCGCCACCGGCGTGCGCGGCATCAGGCTCGCCAGCGGCGAGGAAGTGGTCAGCCTGATCGTGGCCGAAAGCGCCGGCGGCGCCGAGGACGAGAACGAGGACGACAGCGTCGTCGAGGACGTGTCGGCCGAGGGTGGCGAGCTTGTCGATGCCGCTGCCGACGATGCCGGCGTGCAGTACATCCTCACCGCCACCGAGAACGGCTACGGCAAGCGCACCCCGCTGGCCGACTACCCGCGCAAGGGCCGCGGCACGCAGGGCGTGATCGGCATCCAGACCAGCGAGCGCAACGGCAAGCTGGTCAGTGCGGTGCTGCTGGGCACGGGCGACGAGGTGCTGCTGATCTCCGATGGCGGCACCCTGGTGCGTACCCGCGGCTCGGAAATCTCGCGCGTGGGCCGCAACACCCAGGGCGTGACCCTGATCCGCCTGTCCAAGGGCGAGAAGCTGCAGGCGGTCGAACGCCTGGACGCCTCGCTGCAGGAGGCCGACGACGTGGAGGAGGAGGTCGCCGTGGGCGATGCGGAGCAGGCCGCCATGCCGCCGGAAGCCTGATCGGCAACCGATCGCGTGGAACGAAAGCGCCGGCGAAAGCCGGCGCTTTTTTGTTGCCGGCGTCCCTCCATGGCGGCGACTTGTCCATTGGCAGGCGCGTGTCGTCGGCAATCGCTCCCGGCGATTCTCGGATGCGGCGCGTGAGAAGTGGAGTCGGTCTGGTGTCCCGTCGTGCATGCCGCCGAGAGCGGTCATGGCGGAAACGCCATCGTCGAGACGAAAAAAAACAGCAGGCAAAGCCTGCTGTTCGGTGTAATGGCGCGCCCGGAGAGATTCGAACTCCCGACCGCCTGGTTCGTAGCCAGGTACTCTATCCAACTGAGCTACGGGCGCGTTTTACCTTGATTTTCTGACGGGGAACAACGCAATGCGATGTTCCGACTGGTGCGCCCGGAGAGATTCGAACTCCCGACCGCCTGGTTCGTAGCCAGGTACTCTATCCAACTGAGCTACGGGCGCGTCGTCAGGAGCGGAATTATGCGGATATGACGCGCAGGCGTCAACGCTTTTGTGAAATTTTCCTATAACGATGGCGATGCCAATGTCGCGGCCACGATCGCCGGCGCTTTCATCCAGCCGAAGTGGTCGGCGCGCGTGCCAAGTTCGTTTCCGGACATGATCCGCAGCCGTGCCGGCGCGGCCGGCATCTTGGACAGCAGGTGGTGCATGGAGCCGGCCGGGGCGAGCCAGTCGGCATCGAACAACAGCGCGTCCACCGGCAGCGCAAGGGAATGCAGCGCCGCTTCCAGGTCGGCCGGAAGTCCCGTCGCGGCATAACGGCCGCTGAGCCCGACGCGGGCCCAGTCGCCGATCAGGCCGCGCGCTTCGTTGCCGCCGAAGCCGAGCCGGCGCCCGGGCAGCACTCCGCGCCGCTGCGCGAGCCATGGCAGGAAACGGTAGGCCGACGGCAGCAGCCAACGCCGGGGCGCGGGAAAGCCGCGCCACCAGGGCGTGCCGCTGGCGACCAGCCAGAGCGCGGTGAAGGCGTCCGGATGCAGGCCCGCATGACAGCACGCCAGCTGTCCGCCCAGGCTGTGTCCGCCCAGGCGCAGCGGGATGCCCGGCGCCGTGGCGCGGACGGCGGCTTCGGCGGCGGGGAGGTCGTGTTGCAGCAGCTCGCGATAGCCCCAATCGGTATTGCGGCCGGCGCGCAGGCTGCTGCTGCCGATGCCGCGCCATTCGTGGAGGAACACGGCGATGCCGCGCGCGGCCAGGGCGTCGGCCAGCGGCAGGTAATGGCGGGCGGCCACGCCGAGCGCCGGCAGCCACAGCAGGGCCGCCTCGGGCTGGTGCGGCAGGTGCGCCAGCAGCTCGAAACGGTGTCCATCCGCCGTGGCGACGGGGAGCGGGGTGACGGCGCTCATGCCGGGCCGGCCGCGCCGAAATGATCCAGCACCATGACCTCGCTGCGGCCGGGCTGGTAGCCCGTGCGCAGGCCGCGCGCCACGTAGTCGATCGCTGCCTCGCAGGCGTTGGGCATGGACAGTCCGCGGCACAGCTGCGCGGCGATCGCCGAGGCCAGCGTGCAGCCGGTGCCGTGCGCGTCCACCGGCAGGCGGACGTGGCTGAATTCCTCGCCGGTGACGCCGTCGAAGTAACGGTCGATCACGCGCGGGCCTTCGGCCAGGTGCCCGCCCTTGAGCAGCACGGCAGCGGCGCCCAGCCCGAGCAGCGCGGTGGCGGCCTCTTCGGCCTGCGCGGCGTTGGCGATGCGGCGCTCGAGCAGCAGTTCGGCTTCGGGCGTGTTCGGCGTGAGCAGCGTGGCCAGCGGCAGCAGGCGTTCGCGCAGCGCGCGCAGGGCGCTGTCTTCCAGCAGCCTGGCGCCGCTGGTGGCGACCATCACCGGGTCCAGCACCACCTGCGGCGGGCGGTGCTTCTCCAGGACGTCGGCGACCAGGTGGATCACCTCGGCGTTGGCGAGCATGCCGAGCTTGACCGCGTGGATGTCGAAGTCGTCGAAGCAGGCATCGAGCTGCGCCTGCAGGAATTCCAACGGCGGCACGTGCACGGCGGTGACGCCGCGGGTGTTCTGCGCGGTCAGCGCGGCGATGGCCGACAGGCCGTGCACGCGATGGGCGGCGAAGGCCTTGAGGTCGGCCTGGATGCCGGCGCCGCCACCGGAATCGGAACCGGCGATGGTGAGGGCGGAAACGGGCGTGGAAGGCGTCATGGCGGGATTGTGCAGTGTTTCGCCGGCCTGCCGTCAGGGCGCGCTGTACAGGCGCCGCGACAGCCGGTAGACGATGTAGGTGGCACCGGTGCAGCCGGTGAGCAGCGCCGGCGCCAGCAGGGCGTCGTAGCCGAAACGCTGGAACAGCGCGGCGCCGATGACGCCGCCGGCGAGGAAGCCGCTGATGATCAGGCCGCTGAGCGTCAGCCGCCGCACCTGCAATGGCAGGCCGCGCAGCAGGTGGCCCAGGCCGATGCCCAGGTCGGTGAACATGCCGCTGAGGTGGGTGGTGCGCACCACCGCGCCGCTGAAGGTGGTGACCATGGCGTTCTGCAGGCCGCAGGCCATGGCCGCGGCCAGCGCTCCCCAGATCTGCTGCTGTTTGAACAGCGGGATCGCCGCCAGCAGCAGCAGCGATTCGAGGGTCAGCACCACGCCGTAGCGCCGGCCCAGCCGGAGCGCCCCGTCCTGCACGATCAGGCCGGAAAGCATCGCGCCCAGCGAGAACGCAATCAGCATGCCCCACAGGTGAGTGACGCTGCGCCAGTCGCGCTGCGCCAGCGCCATGCCGAGCTGGCTGGTGGTGCCGGTGAGGTGGCTGACGGCCTGGTGCTCGAAACCGAGGAAGCCAACCACGTTGACCATGCCGGCCACGCAGGACAGCGCGATCGCGCCAATCCAGACCCAGCGGGGAAGCTGTATGCCCATGCAGCAGAGGCCGGCGCCGGCCGGTCAGAAGCCGCCGTTGGTCGCGATGTCGGAGAAGGTGCCGGTCTGCGGGTCGTACACCGCGCCCCAGAAACCCGCGCCGCCGTCGCAGACCCGCACCGCTTCGCGCGCCGGGTTGGTCCTGGCGTGGTCGGGCAGGGTGAAGGCGTTGATGTAGATCAGCTGCCGGCCCTGCGCGATGAAGCCCACGTACTGGCGGCCGGACTGCGCCGGCGCGGCGATGGTGGGCTGCAGCTGCTGCAGCCGGCTTTCCAGTGCATCGATCTGCGCGCGGCCGGGCGCCCAGTAGCCGCCGACGCCATCGGCGTACCTGGCCGGGCTGTCGCGCGAGCAGGTGTCGAGCACCTGTGCGGCGACCAGCGGGCGCGTGACCACCCACGACTGCCCGGCCTTGGCCGCGGTCGGCACACTGGCGCCGGGCTTGGTGTTGGCCGGCGTGCACGCGGCCAGCGCCAGCAGGCAGGTGGTGAGCAGGGGCAGGATGCGGACGGCTTTCACGGCGACTCCGGGCGTGGAAGGAAGTCAGGCGGGGGCGTGGGCGTAGGTCTCAAGATAACCGCAGCGGACGCAGCGCCAGGTGCAGGTCTCCAGCTTCTCCTGCGGTGGCTTGAGGCCCATCCAGAACGATTTCTGCGGCTGCCCTTCGACCCAGGCGGTGATCGAGCGCTCGTTGCCGTGGCCTTCTTCCAGCAGGTAGCCGGGCTGCATGGGGGAGTTGCACTTGCTGCAATCGATGTCGGTGTGGGTCATGGGATGGGGTTCGCGCGGATGGAAGGAGGTCACAGCACTTCGGAAGCGTAGTCGGCCAGCCGCGAGCGCTCGCCGCGGCGCAGGGTGATGTGCGCGCTGTGCGGCCAGTTCTTGAAGCGGTCCACGGCGTAGGTCAGGCCCGAGGTGGTCTCGGTCAGGTAGGGCGTGTCGATCTGCTCGACGTTGCCCAGGCAGACGATCTTGGTGCCGGGACCAGCGCGGGTGATCAGCGTCTTCATCTGCTTCGGGGTGAGGTTCTGCGCCTCGTCCAGGATCAGGTAGCGCGACAGGAAGGTGCGGCCGCGCATGAAGTTCAGCGAGCGGATCTTGATGCGGCTGGCGAGCAGGTCGTTGGTGGCCGCGCGGCCCCAGGCGCCGCCTTCCTGGTTGTGGGTGAGCACTTCCAGGTTGTCGGTCAGCGCGCCCATCCACGGCGTCATCTTTTCCTCTTCCGTGCCGGGCAGGAAGCCGATGTCCTCGCCGACGCTGACCGTGGCGCGGGTCATGATGATCTCGCGGTAGCGCTGCTGGTCCATGGTCTGCGCCAGGCCGGCGGCCAGCGCCAGCAGGGTCTTGCCGGTGCCGGCGGTGCCGAGCAGGGTGACGAAGTCGATTTCCGGATCCATCAGCGCGTTGAGCGCGAAGTTCTGCTCGCGGTTGCGCGCGGTGATGCCCCACACCGCATGCGCGCCGTGGCGGAAGTCGTCCACCAGGGTGAGGGTGACGCGTCCGTCGGCCTCCACCCGGGCGACCTTGAGCTCGACCTCGTCCTCGCCGGGCAGGTAGACGTACTGGTTGGGGAACCACGTCTCGTCGTCGGTGGCGCGGACCTCGTAGCTGGTGCGGCCCTTGTCGCTCCAGCTGCGCAGGTCGCCGGCGTGCTTCTTCCAGAAATCCTCGGGCAGGGCCGTGGCGCCGGTGTAGAGCAGGCTGAAATCGTCCAGCGCGCGGTCGTTCTCGTAGTCCTCCGAGTCGATGCCGGCAATGGCCGCCTTGATCCGCAGGTTGATGTCCTTGGAGACGAACACCACCGGCACGTCCGGGGTTTGCTCCTTCAGCGCGAGGATCGCGCCGAGGATCGCGTTGTCCGGGATCACCGCGCCGAAGCTCTTGCCGGCCTCGAAATGGCTGGTCTGGAAATACAGGTGGCCGGCGCTGCGCGCGCCGCGCAGCTGCAGTCCCTGTGGCAGCACCAGCGGGACGCCCTTGGCGATGCCGCCGATGCCGGAAGCCTCGATCAGCTCGTTGAGGAAGCGGCTGACCTGGCGGGCGTTGCGGCTGGCCTCGGAGGTACCCTTCTTGCCGTTGTCCAGCTCCTCGATCACCTGCATCGGCAGGTAGACGTCGTGTTCCTCGAACTTGAACAGCGCGGTCGGATCGTGCATCAGCACGTTGGTATCCAGCACGTAGATGCGCTTGCCTCGGGTCATCGTCGTTTCCTGGTCACGGGCAGGGAAAAACCGCCACGACCTGCGGGGCAGGGGCGCGGCGGGCAGGGTAGGCAACGGGGCTCACTTGGACTGGGCGGCCTTCAGCGCGTCGAGCACGGCGTCGGCATGGCCGGCGACCTTGACCTTGCGCCATTCCCGCACCAGCGTGCCGTCGGGCGCGATCAGGAAGGTGCTGCGCTCGATGCCGCGCACCTGCTTGCCGTACATGTTCTTCATCCGGATCACGTCGAAGGCGCTGCACAGCGCTTCGTCGGCGTCGCTGATCAGGGGGAACCCGAAGCCCTGCTTGGCGCAGAAGTTGTCGTGCGACTTCACCGAGTCGCGCGAGACGCCGAACACCCTGGCGCCGGCGCGCTTGAACTTCGGCAGCAGGGCGTTGAAGTCGATGCCCTCGGTGGTGCAGCCGGGGGTGCTGTCCTTCGGGTAGAAGTACAGCACCAGCCAGTGGCCGGCCTGCGCGGCGAGGGTGGTGGTGTCGCCGCCGGACAGCGCCAGCGGCAGGTCGAGGGTGGTGCGGTCCAGGGTGTCGCCGATGTTCATCAGATCCTTTCCGGAGCCTGGGGTACTTCGCGCAGCTGCATGAAACGGTGCGTGCCCGTGACGGGCGCGCGAACAATCAAGTCAGAACTTCATCGGATCCATGATCGCGTCCAGGTTGAGGTGGTCGCAGAACTCGAGGAAATCGTCGCGCAGGGCGGCGATGTGCATGTTGGCCGGCACGCCGATGGTGATCTGCGCCGAGAACATCTCCGCGCCGGTCTGCATGGCCTGGTAACGGGTGCTCTGCAGGTTCTCGATGGTGATGCCCTGGCGGTCGAAGAAATCGGCCAGCTGGAACAGGATGC
>JAEWOJ010000002.1 GCA_023399815.1 Pseudomonadota bacterium
GGTTGGGGCGGGCGGGGGGCGGGCAGCCTCGGGGATCATTGCCATTGCAGTTGCCGGCCAGCGGCCGGCACTACCTCGCAGGGTGCGCTCCCGGTTCCATATCCAGGTCCTTTACCGCATGTATTCCGACATCGATCTGCACCACATCGACGATGCCTTGCTGGTCGCGGAAAAGCCGGCCGGCCTGCTGTCCGTGCCCGGGCGTTCGGCGGAGAACCAGGACTGCCTGGTCACGCGGTTGCAGGGCCTGTATCCGGATGCGTTGACCGTGCATCGGCTCGACCAGGTGACCTCCGGGCTGATGCTGTACGCGCGCGGAAAGGCGATGCAGGCGGCGCTGTCGGCGCAGTTCGCGCAGCGGCGCGTCGGCAAGCGCTATGAAGCGGTGGTGCAGGGCCTGGTGGCCGGGGACAGTGGCGAGATCGCGCTGCCGCTGATCTGCGACTGGCCGAACCGGCCGAAGCAAAGGGTGGACGCCGAGTACGGCAAGCCGGCACTGACGCGGTGGCGGGTGCTGGGGCGGGACGTGGCCGCGCGGCGCACGCGCGTGGAACTGGAACCGGTGACCGGGCGCAGCCACCAGCTGCGGTTGCACATGGCCAGCCTCGGCCATCCGATCGTCGGCGACGTGCTGTATGACGCCGCGCCCGCCGCGCGCGTGCACCTGCATGCATGCCGCCTGGCGTTCGCGCATCCGTTGACGGGCGCGCCGATGGCGTTCGTCTCGCTCTGTCCGTTCTAGCGCCTGCGGCTTTGGTCGTACGACCATCGTCGCAGGGAGCGGTTCGCCCTGCCGGGACTATGCTCGAAGCGGACGAGACAGGTGCCGGAGGACGTCGTGCAATACGAGCAGATCCATCGCCGTTCCATCGAGGAGCCCGAGGCGTTCTGGGCCGAGGAGGCCAGGGCGATCCACTGGCATCGCCCGCCGCAACAGATCCTCGACTACTCCAACCCGCCGTTCCGGCGCTGGTTCGTCGGTGGGCAGACCAACCTCTGCTACAACGCCGTCGATCGCCACCTGCAGGCGCGCCCCGATCAGCTGGCCCTGGTGGTCGTCTCCGCCGAGACCGATACCACCCGCGAAATCACCTATCGCGAACTGCACCGCGAAGTGAACGCTTTCGCCGCGGTGCTCAAGGCACTGGACGTCGGCCGCGGCGACCGCGTGGTGATCTACATGCCGAACATGGCCGAGGCGGTGTTCGCGATGCTGGCCTGCGCGCGCATCGGCGCGGTGCACTCGGTGGTGTTCGGCGGGTTCGCCGCGCACAACCTGGCGCTGCGCATCGACGATGCCCGGCCGAAGCTGCTGATCGCCGCCGACGCCGGCATGCGCGGCGGCAAGGTGATCGCGTACAAGCCGATGGTCGATGCGGCCTGCGCCGAAGCCGCCTATCCGCCGCCGAAGGTGCTGATCGTCTCGCGCGGGCTGGACGCGGCCGAACCGAAGGTGCCGGGTCGCGACGAGGACTACGCCGCGCTGCGCGCGCAGGTGGGCGATGCGCAGGTGCCGGTGGAATGGCTGGAATCCAACGAGCCCAGCTACCTGCTCTACACCTCCGGCACCACCGGCAAGCCCAAGGGCGTGCAGCGCGACGTCGGCGGCTACGCGGTGGCGATGGCGCAGTCGATGCGCACCGTGTTCGACTGCGCGCCGGGACAGGTGATGTTCTCCACCTCCGACGTCGGCTGGGCGGTGGGCCATTCCTACAACGTGTACGGGCCGCTGATCGGCGGCTGCACCTCGCTGCTGTACGAAGGGCTGCCGACCCAGCCCGACCCCGGCATCTGGTGGGCGCTGTGCGAGCAGTACGGCGTGCGCACGATGTTCTCCTCGCCCACAGCCATCCGCGTGCTGAAGAAGCACGACGTGGATTTCATCCACCGCCACGACCTGTCCGCGCTGAAGTACCTGTTCCTCGCCGGCGAGCCGCTGGACGAACCCACCGCGCAGTGGATCAGCGGCGCGCTGCGCAAGCCGGTGATCGACAACTACTGGCAGACCGAGACCGGCTGGCCCGCGCTGACCCTGCTGCCGGGGCTGGAAATGAAGCCGGTGAAGTTCGGCTCGCCTGGGTTCCCCAACCTGGGGTACCGGATGAAGGTCATCGACGAGCGGACCGGGGCCGAGGTGGCGCCGGGGCAGAAGGGCGTGCTGGTGATCCAGCCGCCGCTGCCGCCGGGCTGCATGAGCACGGTGTGGAACGACGACGAGCGCTTCCTGAAAAGCTACTTCGGCCATTTCGAGGAGCTGCTGTACAGCTCGCTGGACTGGGCCATCCGCGACGAGGACGGCTACACCTTCATCCTCGGCCGCACCGACGACGTGATCAACGTGGCCGGGCACCGGCTGGGCACGCGCGAGATCGAGGAGGCCATCTCCAGCCACCCGCGCGTGGCCGAGGCGGCGGTGATCGGCGTGCGCGACGAGCTGAAGGGACAGGTGCCGCTGGTGTTCGTGACCCTGCGGCAGGCGGCGGCCGGCGACGAGGTGGACGGATTGGTGGCGGAGATGATGCAGCGGGTGACCGGCTCGCTGGGGGCGGTGGCGCGCCCGGCCCACGTGCATATCGTCAATGCGCTTCCCAAGACGCGTTCAGGTAAGCTGCTGCGGCGTTCGCTGCAGGCCTTGGCGGAGCGGCGCGACCCGGGCGACCTGTCGACACTCGACGATCCGGGCGCGCTGGAGGAAATCCGCCGCGCGCTGGGGACATAGCGCGGGCCGCGGGTGCGGCGATCGCAGGGGACGGTGCGCGACTGGCAGGCGCGGATGGGGCGGGGGCCTCGGACGCGGTCTGCGCGCATCGTGGTTGCGATGCACATTGCGGGAGGGGGAATGGCGTTGATCCATGCCAAGACGGCGGCTGGCCGTCGCGAGATCGAGGACCGCGGCCTGCGCCTGGCGCCGGCGCTGCGGTCGGTGCTGCTGCTGGTGGACGGACAGCGCGACAGCCACGAGCTGCAGCAGATGGCGCAGGGGCTGCGCGCGCCGGACGACGTGCTGGAACAGTTGCTGGCGCTGGAGCTGATCGAGGTGGTCGGCGGCAGCGTCGAGCGCGCGCCGGAGGTGCCGGTGACCATGCAGCTGGGCGACGACCCGCTGCGCTGCCAGCAGCTGCGCGACTGGATGGCCGAATCGGTGCGCAGGCACCTGGGCCTGAAGGGCTACCTGATCCAGCTCAAGATCGAGCGCAGCCGCAGCGCGGCGGGGCTGGAACAGCTGTGGCCGGAAGTGGCGGCCGCGCTGGGAAAGGCCAAGAGCCCGGCCTTCGCCAACCGCTGGCTGGACGAGACCCGGGCGCTGGTGCTGGCCTGATGCCCGCGCCGGAGCGCGGGGCGCTGCGACGGTAGCGGCGGGCATCGCCGCCTGCCGCCCGGCGGACGGCACTATCATGCGCGGTTCGTACCCGAGGGAGCGCCAGGCATGGATCGACAGGACGACGGCGAAACCGGCACCGCCGGCTGGGATGCCATCAATGCGGCGCTGCGCGCGTTGTATCCGGGCCAGGAGCCGAGGCACTACGGCACGCCGATGTCGCACACGCTGGGCGGCGACGACCCGCTGGATGGCATCAGCGTCTACTGGAGCGAGGCGCCGCACCCGCACTGGCACTACGTCACCTACGGCTTCTCCGAGCTGTACGACAAGCAGAGCGACGACCCGCAGGAGAGCGGCTTCGGCTTCGAGCTGACCTTCCGCCTCGCGGCCGAGGCCGGCGAAGGCAGGGATGGCGCGCCGCCGACGTGGCCGCTGAACCTGCTGCAGAACATGGCGCGCTATGTATTCAGCAGCGGCAACGTGTTCGAGGCCGGGCACCATCTCGATGCCAACGGCCCGATCGCGCTGGATACCGGCACGCGGCTGCGCCACCTGGCCTTCGCTGCCGACCCGCGGCTGCCGGCGATCGATACGCCCAACGGGCGCCTGCACTTCCTGCAGATGGTGGGCCTGACCGACGACGAGATGGCCGCGGTCAGGCGCTGGTCGACGCTGGGCGTGCTCGGGGCGCTCGCGCCGGCGATGCCGTCGTGGATCACCGCCCTCGCGCGCGAATCGCTGCTGCTGGATCCCGCCTTGTCGGCGCAGGTGGAGGCGGGCAGCCGGACCGAGGGCTCCAGCACCGGCATGCTGTTCGTGGACACGCTGGACTGGTCCGTCGCCGGCGCGACCACGACCCTGGTGCTGGGGGCGGGGCAGGTCGGGAGCGTGCTGGAACTGCTGCCGCTGCGCCTGCCGCTCGACAGGCCGCTGGTGGTGCTCGGCAGGGAGCGGCAGTGGCGGTTCGAGCCGGGGATCGCGGACGATCTGCAACTGGACGACGACAGCGCACGCTGCGTGCTGTCCGATGGCAGCCTCAGGGCGATGCTGGAGAACATCCGCGCCGAGCGCGGCGTCTATCCGTTGCCTGGCGGAACGCTGCAGGTCGAGGTGACGCCGACGCAGCTGCGCGACGGCCACGGCAACGTGATCGCCGAGATCGGCTGACGCGGCCGCCGCCGCGACGGCGCTCAGCCGTCGTCCCGATGGGCCCCCGGGCGCTTGCCTGCGGCCGCCAGCGGGAACGCGAACACCGCGCCCGTGCCGCTTTCGACCAGCTCGATCCGGCGGTGATGCAGCTGCAGGATGCGATGCACGATCAACAGGCCCAGGCCGCCGCTGTCCGGGCGCCGGCTGCCCAGTGCGGACGGCGCGCTGAACAGCTGCGCGCGCCGTTCCGGGGCGATGCCCGGGCCGGTGTCGGCAACGCGGACCGCGACGTCGCTCCCGGCGGCCCGCAGCGTGACCGTGATGCGGCCACCTTCGGGCGTATGGCGGATGGCGTTGTCGAGCAGGTTGGTCAGTACCCGCTCGATCAGGCCTAGGTCGGCCCACACCGCCGGCAGTCCCGCCGGGATGTCCGCGTCCAGCGACTGCCGCCGCGCCCGCGCGGCCAGCTCGAACTTCTGGAACACGTCCTGCACCAGGTCCGGCAACGAGAACGCCTGCGGCTCCGGCACCACGCCGCCATGCTCCAGCCGGGCAAGCTCGAACAACGCCTGCGCCAGGAGGCCGACCTTGTTGCTTTGCGACAGGGCGATGGACAGGTAGCGCCGGCGCTCCTCGGCGCCGAGCGAGGCGTCCTTCAACGCCAGCGTCTCCAGGTAGCCGTGCAGCGACGACAGCGGCGTGCGCAGGTCATGGGAAATGTTGGCGACCAGCTCGCGCCGCTGCAGGTCCTGCTCGCGCAACTGCCGCCATTGCTCGCCGATGCGCTGCGCCATGTGGGCGAAGCTGTGCTGCAGGATGGCGAGTTCGTCGCGTTCGCCCGGCCGCGGCGGCGCGGACGGCACGGGCAGCGCCGGGGCGCCGGCTTCGACGTCGAAGGCCTGGATGTCGCGGGTCAGCCGGCGCAGCGGCCGGGTGACCCAGCGGAAGGCGACGACGCCGGCCAGCAGGCCGACGAGCGCCACGATCGCCAGCGACCACAGCGTGGTGCGCAGGCTGGCGCTGGCGGCGACGTCCGCGGCCAGCGCCTCGCGCTGCTCGCCGACCAGCACCACGTAGATGTAGCCGGCCTGCCGGCCCTGCACGCGCAGCGGCGCCGCATTGAAGACCTTGCGTCCGTTGCTGCTGCGCGGGTCGTCGCCGAGGATGGGCAGCGGCGCGCCGGCCAGCAGCGCCCGCACCGGCGCCAGGTCGACGCGGTCGCGCCTGAGGTGGCCGTCCGGCGCGTCGTGGCCGAGGATGCGGCCCTGGTCGTCGAGCAGGTAGACCTCGACGCTGGGGTTGACCGCCATCAGCTTGCCGAACAGCGCGCGCACCTCGCCATCGCGCATGCCGCGCGCATCCATCAGCTCGCCGCTGCGGGCGATGTGCTCGGCCAGCCCGCGCGAAAGGCGCTGCACGGTTTCCTGTTCGTGCATGCGCGTGCTGCGCATCTGCATCCACGCCAGCGCGCCGCAGCACACCAGCAGCAGCGCGCAGAACACCGCCGACAGCCGTTGCGAGAGCGTGAACCGGTTCATGCCGCGCTCCCGTCGCCGCTGGCCAACTTGTAGCCGCGTCCCCACACGGTGAGGATGCGCCGCGGCGTCGCCGGGTCGCGCTCGATCTTGTTGCGCAGGCGGTTGATGTGGGTGTTGACGGTGTGTTCGTAGCCGTCGTGGCGATGGCCCCAGACCTGGTTGAGCAGGTCCATCCGCGAATACACCTGGTCCGGATGGCGGGCGAAGAAGTACAGCAGGTCGAACTCGCGCGGCGTCAGTTCCAGCGCATCGCCGTCGACCCGTGCCGTGCGCGCGACCGGGTCGATGCGGATGCCGGCGACGTCGATCCCGCCGGCGTCGATGCGCGCGTTCCGCGCCATCGCCTCGACCCGGCGCAGCAGCGCCTTGACCCGCGCCACCAGCTCCAGTATCGAGAACGGCTTGGCCAGGTAATCGTCCGCGCCCAGTTCCAGGCCGAGGATGCGGTGCACCTCGCTGGCGCGCGCGCTGGTGATGATGATGGGCGTGTAGCGCGTCATCGCACGCGCGCGCCGGCAGATCTCCAGGCCGTCCACGCCGGGCAGCATCAGGTCCAGTACGAGCGCGTTCCAGCTGCCGGCTTCGAGCAGGCGCAGGCCGTCGTCGCCGGTGGCCGCGTGGGTCACCTCATAGCCTTCGTCGCGCAGGTGCATGCGCAGCAGGTTGGCGATGTGGACATCGTCCTCGACGATCAGGACATGCTTGGCGCTGTTCATCGGCACGGCTGGCCGGCTGGGAGGTGGCCTCCATTGTCGGCGGATACCGGCGGCGATGTGTCACGGAAAATTTAACTCCGCGTGAGGATTCGTTGATCGCCGCGGGCGCAGCATGACCGCATCGTCCCTGCCTGGAGACCGGCCATGTCCCTTACCCGTCGCAAGCTGCTGGGGATCGGCGGTACGGTGGCTGCGACCAGCCTGTTCGGGCTGGGCGCCTGCGGTCGCGCCGCGCCGGCCGCTCCGGCCGGCCGGGGCGATTTCGAGATCGTGCGCAGCGATGCGCAATGGCGCCGGCAACTGACGCCCGCACAGTACGCGGTGCTGCGCGGGCGGGGCACCGAGCGCGCCTTCAGCAGCCCGCTCAACGGCGAGCACCGGCGCGGCACCTTCCACTGCGCCGGCTGCGCGCTGGCGCTGTTCTCCTCGGCCACCAAGTTCGACAGCGGCACCGGTTGGCCGAGCTTCTGGGCGCCGCTGCACGGTGCGGTTGGCGAGGACCGGGACACCGCCTTCGGCATGCTGCGGGTGGAGGCGCATTGCCGGCGCTGTGGCGGCCATCTCGGCCACGTCTTCGACGACGGTCCGCGCCCGACCGGACTGCGCTACTGCATGAACGGCGTGGCCATGGACTTCATCGCGGCCTGAGCGCCGCCGTTTCCGCTTCCGCAAAGGATTCTTCCCATGCTCCTGTTCCTGCTGGCTTACCTCGGCGGTGTGCTCACCCTCTTCAGCCCCTGCATCCTGCCGGTGCTGCCGTTCGTGTTCGCGCGCTCGGACCGGCCGTTCCTGCGCAGCGGCCTGCCATTGCTGGCCGGCATGGCCCTGATGTTCGCGGTCGTGGCCAGCCTGGCCGCGGTCGGCAGCCGCTGGGTGGTGCAGGCCAACCAGGCCGGGCGCTGGATCGCCCTGGGGGTGATGGCGCTCTTCGCGCTGGCGCTGCTGTGGCCGGCATTGGCCAACCGCCTGCTGTCGCCATTGCAGCGGCTAGGCGGACGGCTCGGTGCGTCGGCGGACGCAGGACGTGGCGGCGTCGGCGGCTCGGTGCTGATCGGTATCGCCACCGGGCTGCTGTGGGCGCCGTGCGCCGGGCCGATCCTGGGCCTGGTGCTCACCGGCGCGGCGCTGCAGGGTGCGAGCATCGGCACCAGTGGCCTGCTGCTGGCCTATGCGCTGGGGGCGGCGACATCGCTGGCGTTGGCGGTGTGGATCGGTGGCCGCGTGTTCGCCGCGTTGAAGCGGCACCTGGGCGCGGGCGAATGGATCCGGCGCGGACTGGGTGCCGCCGCGCTGCTGGCGGTGGTCGCGATCGCGATGGGCTGGGACACCGGCGTGCTGACACGGCTGTCGACGGCGAGTACCGCACGCCTGGAGCAGGAACTGCTCGATGCGCTGCCCATGCAGGCGCCGGCGGCAGGCGGCGCGATGATGATGGCGGCGAACGATGCCGCGGCGCCGGCGCTGCCGGTCGAGGGATCGCTGCCGTCGCTGGCCGGCGCCACCGGCTGGCTCAACAGCCCGCCGCTGGATGCGCAGGGCCTGCGCGGCAAGGTGGTGCTGGTCGATTTCTGGACGTATTCCTGCATCAACTGCCTGCGCGCGCTGCCGCATGTGCGCGAATGGGCCGAGCGCTATCGCGACCACGGGCTGGTGGTGATCGGCGTGCATGCGCCGGAGTTCGCGTTCGAGCGCGACGTGCGCAACGTGCAGCGCGCGGTGGAGGATCTGGGCGTCACCTGGCCGGTGGCGACCGACAACGATTTCGCTATCTGGCGCGGCTTCAACAACCGCTATTGGCCCGCGCACTACTTCATCGATGCGCAGGGACGCATCCGTGCCCATCACTTCGGCGAGGGCGACTACGCACAGTCCGAGCGGATCATCCGCCAGCTGCTGCGCGAAGCGGGCAACACGCTGCCCGGCGATGCGGCTCCGGCGACGACGATGGCCGCGGCGCGCAGCAGCGTGGAGCGCGAGGCGGACATGGGCAATCTCCAGTCGCCGGAAACCTACGTCGGCCATGCGCGTGCGGAGAACTTCGCCTCGCCGGGCGGACAACGCGTGGATGTCGCGGCCGACTACAGCGTGCCCGCCGTGCTGGGGCTCAACCAGTGGGCGCTGGGCGGGCGCTGGATCGTCGGCGACGAGGATGCGCGGTCGCCGCAGGCCGGTAGCCGCATCGCGTTCCGCTTCCATGCGCGCGACCTGCACCTGGTGCTGGCGCCGCAGGCGGCGGACAGGCCGGTGCGCTTCACGGTGCGCATCGATGGCCATGCGCCGGGCGCGATGGCGGGCGGCGACGTGGCGGCGGACGGCAGCGGCCGGGTCGACGGCAACCGCCTGTACCAGCTGATACGCCAGGACGGCGAGGTGAAGGAGCGCACCTTCGAGATCGAGTTCCTCGATCCGGGCGTGCGCGCCTATGCCTTCACGTTTGGTTGAACGGAGGAGGCCGGCGATGAAACCCACGATGGACAAGCTCGTTGCCGGCGGCGTCGCCGCGCTGGTCGCCGGCCTGCTGGTGGTCGCGGCGCTCAGGCTGGATCGCCCCGTGCATGCCGCCGATGCGACCGTGCATGTTCCCGCGCCCGCCGGCGCTGCCGATCTGAAGCAGCCCGGTCTCACTCGCGCGCAGGTGGTATTCGCCGGCGGCTGCTTCTGGGGCGTGCAGGGCGTGTTCCAGCACGTGAAGGGCGTGGAGGGCGCGGTGTCCGGCTACATCGGCGGCAGCGCGGCCGACGCCCGCTATACGCGCGTCGGCACGGGCAGGACCGGCCACGCCGAAGCGGTGCAGGTGACCTACGATCCGGCGCAGGTCAGCTATGCGCAGCTGATGCAGGTGTTCTTCTCGGTCGTGCACGATCCGACGCAGCTGGACCGGCAGGGGCCCGACCGCGGCAGCCAGTACCGTTCAGCGGTCTATGCGGACGACGCGCCGCAGCGCGCGGCGACCCTGGCCTACATCGACCAGTTGCAGCGCAGCGGCGCGTTCGCGTCGCCGCTGGTGACGCGGGTCGATGGCGGCAAGCGCTTCTACGCGGCGGAGGCCTATCACCAGAACTACCTTGCCCTGCACCCGGACGCGCCGTACATCCGCATCAACGACCTGCCGAAGGTCGAGGCGCTGAAGCGGCAGTATCCGGCGCTGTACCGCGACAGGCCTCGGCTGCTGGTGACGCTGTCGCCGCGCTGACGGAAGCGCCGTTTCCACGTCACCGAACGCGACGGGCCGCCGGTCATGCAACCGGCGGCCCGTCGCTTCATGCTTCATGCGGCGATGCGCTTACTCCAGGCCTTCGTCCTTCATCGCGGCCTGCACCGCCGGGT
This sequence comes from Pseudomonadota bacterium, assembly GCA_023399815.1. Classification (GTDB taxonomy): domain Bacteria; phylum Pseudomonadota; class Gammaproteobacteria; order Xanthomonadales; family Xanthomonadaceae; genus Stenotrophomonas. The sequence goes on from JAEWOJ010000002.1 coordinate 10,053, forward strand.
CGGCCAGCATGCGCTGCTCGAAGCGGTCCAGTGCGTCCATGCCGGCGAGGTCGATCTTCAGGGCGCGCGCCCAGCGCAGGGTCACGAATGTATAGGCGTCGGCGATGGAGGCACGCGGCGTGCCGCCGAGCCAGTCGACCTGCGCCAGCCGGTCGTTGATGCGCTGGTATAGGCCCTTGAGCTTGTCGCGCGAGTGCTGCTGGGTACGGGCGATGACCGCTTCGTCCTCCAGGTACTTGGTCGAGCCGAAGATCGGGTAATAGACCGGGTGCACGTCGGCGTTGACGAAGGACAGCCAGCGGTTGACCTCGGCGCGGGTGCGTGGGTCGCTGCCGCCATCCAGGCCGGCGGCCGGCGCCTTGTCGCAGATGTAGTGCAGGATGGCCACGTTCTGGGTCAGCACCCAGCCGTCGTCTTCCAGCACCGGCACCGCGCCGGCCGGGTTCATGGCCAGGTACTGCGGCGACTTCATCGTCGCGTGGTCCACGATCTGCACCTGGAAGGGCAGGCCGGACCAGACCAGGACGATGTGGTCGGCAAGCGAGCAGGCGCCGGGCTTGGTATAGAGCTTCATCGGATACCTCGGGAGGGAAGTGGCTCCCGCATTATCGCCACAAGTCCATCGCAGGAGGTGGCGGCCGGCAGGCGATGGAAACCGGGTTCAGGACGAACGCGGCTTGAGCGACTGCACCTTGTAGAAGGTGTGCCCGCCGATGGTCGCCACCTGGTAGGCGTTGCGCCAGCTCGGGCTGGCGATGGCGTGCGCGGCGAAGTGGCTGGCGCCCGGCACGATCTCCTTGCGCTGGCCGGCCGGCAGCGCCCAGTTGCGCTCGGCGGCGAAGGCCACGTCCACGGCCTCGGCCCAGGCGTCGGCATTGCGCAGCTGCGTGTCCGGCGCCACCAGGGTCGGGGCGAACTGCTTGCGCGCGGTCACAACCTGGCACATCGAGTCGCCCCACAGGCCGCTGTCGAGGCGGCGCAGCGCGACTTCGGCCACGGCCTGCTGGCCGCGCACGGTCTGGTCGCGCGCTTCCAGGTAGACGGTGGTGCTCAGGCACAGCGAATCGGCGGCCGGCTGCGGCAACAACTGCGACAGCCAGAGAATCCAGGCCAGTTTCATGAGTCTCCTTGCTCCGTTTGGGCCGCAGCCTGCCGTTCCTCCTCGATGGAGATGGAACCGGACGTCTGCGGCTTGGCGTCATGGGGAGGCGGCCATGGCATCGGGGCCGCCCCGTGGGCGACCCTCGATCACGATCGGGAGGGGCGCGCCGTGCTCACCGGGACTGGGGGGTGAGCGGAAAGTCGGCGCAAGGTAGGGGGGTGATCCCAAACTCTTCCTGAATATGATTCCTTGACATTCAGCTTTGTTGCTGGGTCGGATTTGCGAACGGCATCACGTTCCCGGCGGACCGTGCCCCGTTTCAGAGCGTCGCGGCGAGGCGGCTGCCCTGGTCGATGGCGCGTTTGGCGTCGAGTTCGGCGGCGAGGTCGGCGCCGCCGACGACGTGCACGTTGCGCCCGGCGGTGCGCAGCGCATCGGCCAGTTCGCGGCGCGGTTCCTGCCCGGCGCAGACCACCACGGTGCCGACGTCGAGCACCTGTTCGGCGCCGTCCACGCGGATGCGCAGGCCGTGGTCGTCCACGCCCAGGTAGTCCACGCCGCCGAGCATCTTCACGCCCTTGGCCTTGAGCGTGGCGCGGTGGATCCAGCCGGTGGTCTTGCCGAGCCGCGCGCCGGGCCTGCCGGGGCTGCGCTGCAGCAGCCAGACCTGGCGGGCAGGCCGCTCGGGCCGCGGCGTGGCCAGCGAGCCGCGCGCCTCGAAGCTGGGGTCCACGCCCCATTCGGCCATCCAGCGCGCCGGGTCCAGCGCCGGCGATTCGCCCTCGTGGACCAGGAACTCGCCGACGTCGAAACCGATGCCACCGGCGCCGATGACCGCCACCCTGTCGGCGGCCCGCACCCGGCCCAGCAGCACGTCCAGGTAGCTCACCACCATCGGGTGGTCGGCGCCGGGGAAGTCGACCCTGCGCGGGGTGATGCCGGTCGCCACCACCACCTCGTCGAAGCCGGCCAGCAGGGCTGCGTCGGCCCGGGTCTCCAGCCGCACCTCGACCCCGGTCTCGGCCAGCCTGTGGCGGAAGTAGCGCAGGGTCTCGTGGAACTCCTCCTTGCCGGGGATGCGCTTGGCCACGTTGAACTGGCCGCCGATCTCGTCGGCGGCATCGAACAGGGTCACGCGATGGCCGCGCTCGGCCGCCACCGTGGCGCAGGCCAGGCCGGCGGGGCCCGCGCCGACCACGGCAATAGTCTTCGGCGCAGCGACCGGGAGGTAGTTCAGCTCGGTCTCGTGCGCGGCGCGCGGGTTGACCAGGCAGCTGGCGCGCTTCTGCTGGAACACATGGTCCAGGCAGGCCTGGTTGCAGGCGATGCAGGTGTTGATCGCCTCCGGCCTGCCGGCCCGGGCCTTGGCCGGCCAGTGCGGGTCGGCCAGCAGCGGGCGCGCCAGCGACACCATGTCCGCCCCGCCGCCGGCGAGGATGCCTTCGGCCACGTCGGGCATGTTGATGCGGTTGGTGGCGATCAGCGGAATGCCGACATGCGGCTTCAGTTTGGCGGTGACGCCGGCGAACGCCGCGCGCGGCACCGAGGTGGCGATGGTCGGGATGCGCGCCTCGTGCCAGCCGATGCCGGAGTTGATGAGCGTGGCGCCGGCCGCCTCGATCGCGCGCGCCTGCTGCACGATCTCTTCCCAGTTGCTGCCGTTTTCGACCAGGTCGAGCAGCGACAGCCGGTAGATGATGATGAAATCCGGGCCGCAGGCCTCGCGGATGCTGCGCACGATCTCCACCGCGAAGCGCATGCGCCGGGCCGCGTCGCCGCCCCAGGCGTCGTCGCGCCTGTTGGTGCGCGGGGCGATGAACTCGTTGATCAGATAGCCTTCCGACCCCATCACCTCGACGCCGTCGTAGCCGGCCTCGCGCGCCAGTCGCGCCGCCCGCGCATAGCCGGCGATGTGGCGCTCGACGCCGCGCGCCGACAGCGCCCGCGGCGTGAACGGGTTGATCGGCGCCTTCAGTTTCGACGGCGCCACCTGCAACGGGTGGTAGCCGTAGCGGCCGGCATGCAGCAGCTGCAGGCAGATCTTCGCCCCGTGCGTGTGCACGGCGGCGGTCACCTGCCGATGCCGGGCCACTTCCCATGGCCAGGACAGCTTGCTCCCGAACGGTGTCAGCCAGCCCACCACGTTCGGCGAGAAGCCGCCGGTCACCAGCAGCGCGGCGCCGCCCTCGGCGCGTTCGGCGAAATAGGCCGCCAGCTTCGGGAAGTCGCGGGCATGGTCTTCCAGCCCCGTGTGCATGGAGCCCATCAGGACGCGGTTGCGCAGGCGGGTGAAGCCCAGGTCCAGCGGGGCGAACAGGTGGGGAAAGGCGGCGTCGGTGGCTGGCGTCATGATGGATACGCTTGCGTATGGATCGCGCCAGCGTGCCGTGAAACCCTGCCCGCGGCAAGTGGCGGCTCAGTCCGCAGGCGAGGGAGTGACTGGCATCACGGGGGCAGGCCGGCGGTCGAACAGGGGCAGGGTGATGCCGCACAGCGGGCCGATCAGCAAGGCGAAGGCCAGGGTGCCCGGGCCCACGTCGCCGCCCAGCCACCACCCGACGGCCAGCGCCGCCGCCTCGATCAAGGTGCGCACTTTCCAGATCGTCCAGCCGGTGCGCGCGTGCAGCCCGGTCATCAACCCGTCGCGCGGACCGGGGCCGAGGCGCGCTCCGATATAGAGGCCGGTGGCGACGGCCAGCAGCGCCAGGCCGCAGGCGAACAGCAGCAGCTGCCACGGCAACCCCTGCGCCGCGGGGACGACGGCCAGCCCGAGCTGGGCGCTGGGGCCGATCAGCAGGACGTTCAGCACCGTCCCGGCTCCGGGCCGCTGCCGCAGCGGCCACCACATCAGCAGCACGGCGATGCCCACCAGGTTGGTGACCAGGCCGAACGCCCAGCCGCTGCGCATCGCAATGCCCTGCGCCAGCACGTCCCACGGCGCGATGCCGATGCCGGCGCGGATCATCAGCGAGGAGGCGACGCCGAACAGGAACAGGCCCAGCAGCAACTGCAGCAGGCGTGGGGCAAGGGTGGCAGAGGGCATCGGAAGGGAGGAGCCAGGTGGGATCGGGGCGAATGAACAAGAGTTGGGGAGGATCGAGTGGGAGTGCGGGCGGAAACGCGGCTCCCGCCTTTTCCGCATCGCGCTTGCCCGCTCCCGCCCCTCAGTTCCAGCCTTCCAGCGCCAGCTTGCCGACGGTGCGGCCCGATTCCAGCAGGCGGTGCGCCTCGCGCAGGTTCGCGGCGTTGATGGGTCCCAGACGCCGGGTCAGCGTCGTGCGCAGCTCGCCGGCGTCGACCAGGCTGGCGGCGCGGGTGAGGATGCGGTGCTGCTCGATCATGTCGGCGGTACGGAAGCGCGCCCGCGCGAACATGAACTCCCAGTGGATGCCGATGCACTTGGCCTTGTACGGGTCGCCGATGCGCAGCTCGCCCGCCGGCTCCACGATCAGGCCCACATGCCCCTGCGGGGCCAGCAGTTCGCCCAGGGGCTGCCAGTAGCGGTCGGTATCGGCCAGGTTCAGCGCCGCGTCCACCTCGGCGATGCCCAGGGCCTGCAACTGCGGGGCCAGCGCCTGGCGATGGTCGATCACATGGTCCGCGCCCATCTGGCGGCACCACGCCTGGCTCTCCTCGCGCGAGGCGGTCGCCACCACGGTGAAGCCGGCATGTCGGCCAAGCTGGATCGCCATGGAGCCCACGCCGCCCGCCGCGCCGATGACCAGTAGGGTCCTGCCGGCGTTGCGGCGGCCATCCAACTGGAAGGGCATGCGTTGGAACAATAGTTCCCAGGCGGTGAGCGTGGTCAGTGGCAGCGCCGCCGCTTCGGCGAAGTCCAGCGTGGTCGGCTTGCGGCCGACCAGGCGTTCGTCCACCAGCTGCAGCTGCGCATCGCAGCCGGGGCGGGTGACGTCGCCGGCGTAGTAGACCTCGTCGCCCACCTCGAACGCGGTGACCCCGGGACCGACTGCGACCACGACGCCGGCCGCGTCGAAGCCGAGGATGCGGGGAGGCGTTTCCTCGCCCTTGCCGGAGCGGCGCAGCTTGGTGTCCACCGGATTGACCGAAACCGCCCGCACGCTCACCAGCAGGTCCTGGCCTTGCGGGGCTTCGGGGGCGGCGGCCTGGAAATCCTCCAGTGCCCGGGAATCTTCGATTGGCAGGTAGCGGCTCAGGCCGACAGCTTTCATGGGAAAGGTTCCGTTCGATGGGGGCGCAAAGGGCATCATACGCAGGCGCCGTTCAGCCGGAATCGACCGGGGAGGGGAGGAATGGCGCGGTGGATGGGAGACTGTGTTGCATTGCGGCGGAATTGCCCGGAGAGCCCGCCGCGCTTGGCGCTTGCGTCGTTTGATGAAGCTGTATAGGGTGCGATTTGCCGGATTCGCGAAGCTTCGGAACCGCCCCAATTTGTTATGCAGCTGTTAACGTCGTCTTCACGGCCCAGCGCATAATGTGCACCGCGTTGGCGTGCGGAACGGCCATCTTTCGGACGCGACGAACGAAATCGCTGTGCTGGACCATGCCTCTACCGGTTTCATACCCCCGAAACAAGGAGTTGTATTCATGAACAAGAAGATCCTTACCGCCGCGCTGCTGGGTGGTCTGGCGTTTGCCCAGGCCGCGTCGGCGCAGGAGTTCGACGACCGCTGGTACCTGACCGGTTCGGCCGGCTTCAACCTCCAGGACAAGGACCGTGGCACCAATGATGCTCCGTTCGTGACCCTGGGCCTGGGCAAGTTCATCAGCCCGAACTGGTCGCTGGATGGCGAGCTGAACTATCAGAACCCGAACTTCGAATCCAACCAGAATCTGAACTGGTCGCAGTACGGCGCGTCGCTGGACCTGCGCCGCCACTTCATCCAGGAAGGCCGTGGCTGGAACCCGTACCTGCTGTTCGGCCTGGGCTACCAGAAGGCCGAGGAAGAGTACGTCATCAACTCGCCGAACTCGCCGGCTGAGCGCAAGGACGGCAACTTCGCCGCCAAGGTCGGCGCCGGTCTGCAGACCAGCTTCGACAAGCGCGTCGCCGTGCGCGCCGAAATCGCCTACCGCGCCGATTTCGACGACCAGGGCGTGAATCCGCGTCTGGCCGGCAAGGACAACGACTGGTTCGGCGACGTGCTGGCTTCGGTCGGCGTCGTGATCCCGCTGGGGCCGGCTCCGGTCGCTGCCGTCGCTCCGCCGCCGCCGGCTCCGGTCGCACCGAGCTGCGCCGACCTGGACGACGACGGTGACGGCGTCAACAACTGCGACGACCGCTGCCCGAACTCGCAGGCTGGTCAGATCGTCGGTCCGGACGGCTGCCCGGTGCCGGTGTCGATCGACCTGAAGGGCGTGAACTTCGACTTCGACAAGGCCACCCTGCGTCCGGACGCCGTTGCGATCCTGAGCGAGGCCAGCGAGATCCTGAAGCGTTACCCGCAGCTGCGCGTTGAAGTCGCCGGTCACACCGACTCGAAGGGTACCGACGCCTACAACCAGAAGCTGTCCGAGCGTCGCGCCAAGACCGTGTACGACTACCTGACCGGCAACGGCGTGGATGCTTCGCGCCTGGTGGGCCCGATCGGCTACGGCGAGAGCCGTCCGATTGCTCCGAACACCAACCCGGATGGTTCGGACAACCCGGAAGGTCGTGCCAAGAACCGTCGCACCGAGCTGAACGTCCAGAACTAAGCGGACGTATCGGTTGATTCGAGCAAGGCCCGGCGAAAGCCGGGCCTTGTCTTTTGCGGCGATCGCCATGGCGGCGATCCGCCGCCAGCCATCGGTGCCGTGCCGGAAGGCGTTCACGGTGGTTTTCCGCATTCCCTCGGCAATACAGGTGGATGCGATATCGGGCGCTCCGTTGCCTGCGGCAGGGCGCTGGACGGTCCTCTTGTCGATGGCCTTCGCAAAGCGCGCATCGAATGGTTGAAAGCCCTGTGGGGCATGCCTACACTCGCGGCGTTCTCCGCCCGAATGGAAATACCGATGCTGCGTATCGCACTGGCCGGCGCCATGGCCCTGCTCCTTGTTCCCGCCGCCCATGCAGCCATCGATTGCTCGGCCAGCGCCGTGGTGCCGCCGCCGCTGCCGGCGACGGTGATCGAGCCGGTCGCGGCGGAGCTGTATGCCCGCCCGGGGCAGCTGGGCATGCCGTCGGGCGTGCTGACCTCGAACTTCGGCGACGACCAGTCGCTCGACCGCGTGCTGATGCGCCTGCGCGTGGAAAGCTGCAACAACGTCGCCAGCGCGATGCCGGCGCGCCCGGCGATCAACGCCAACGACCCGGCGGCGTACAAGCCGCAGACCCAGTACGACAACACGCCCTGGCGCTTCGACATGAGCCAGGGCGGCAAGCGCATGACCGCCGACGAGTTCGACGCCTGGATGAAGGCGCGCGGCGTGCGCGTGGTCAAGGCGGCGGCGCCGGCCGCCGAAGGCGCGGCGGAAGCCAAGCCGGCGGCCGAGGTCAAGTAAGCGGCCCGCGCACCGACGCCAGACTCCGGAAGATGCCGCGCAGGTCTTCCCCGCATGCCCGCCCTGGCAGACAGGGCGGGCATTTCGTTTCTTCCCCCGGGTCCCGGGCGAAGAAGGCCGCCGCGCCGGACGCGGCGCCGCGCCACGGCCTGGCGCGGGTGCTGTCCAAGGCGGGTGTGTGTTCGCGTACTGAAGCCGCGCGCCGCGTGCTGGCTGGCCGGGTCGGCGTGGATGGCCGCGTGGTCCTGGATCCGGAGTTTCCCGTCGTCCTTTCGCGCCAGCGCGTCACGATGGATGGCGAACCGGTGGCGGCGGTACGGCGCCTCTACGTGGCGCTGAACAAGCCGCGCGGCCTGGTCACCACCGTCCGCGACGAACAGGGCCGGGAGACTGTCTACCGCTGTTTCGATGGTGCGGACATGCCGTGGCTGGCGCCCGTCGGCCGCTTGGACAAGGCCAGCGAGGGGCTGTTGTTCTTCAGCAACGATCCCGAATGGGCGGCGCGGCTGACCGATCCGGCGACCGGGCCGCTCAAGACCTATCGCGTGCAGATCGACGGGGTGCCCGACGCGGCGCAGCTGGCGCGCATGCACGACGGGATCGAGGACGCGGGCGAACACCTGGCGGCGCATTCCGTCGCCATCCTGCGCCGGAGCGAGCGCACCGCATGGCTGGAGGTCGTGCTGGACGAGGGGCGCAACCGGCACATCCGGCGACTGCTGCAGGTACTGGGGTTCGAGGTGCTGCGGCTGGTGCGGGTGGCGATCGGCCCGGTGCAACTGGGCGAGCTGGCCAAGGGACAGTGGCGCCTGCTGGAGGCGGACGAGCTGGAGGCACTGGCTGCCCATTCAGCTGGATTGCACAAAAATTCATGAAATTCTTCATGTAATTCATGCCTGTAGCTTGATTTCTTCAAGTGCATGATTAGGCTGTAGGCCTGTTCCCCGCGAGGTCCTGCCACCATGTCCGTTTTCATCCGACTGTCGGTGTTTTCAGTGGGGGCGACGGCCGTCGCGGTCCTGGCCGGTTGTGCATCGTCCGGCAAGCCGGCGGCCGCCGCCGCGGAAAAGCCGGTCACGGTGACGGTGGAAGCGCCGATGGCGGAGAAGGACGCGCTGGGCAACTACCGCTTCCTGATGCAGCAGGAAGGCAGGAACATGAGCGCCGACCAGTTCGATGCCTGGATGAAGGCCAACGGCATCCGCGTGGCGCGCGGCAATGCCGCGCCGGCCAAGCCGGAAGCGGCGGCGCCGGCGGCGAAGCGGTAACGCCGGGCCATGTCCGCGGGTCCCTGCCGGTAGCGCTTCAGGCGGGGCAGGCTCCGTAATGCGGGAACCCCGATGCGGAACAGGCGCCCTCGGGCGCCTGTTCCGTTCTGCGCAGGGGACCGGATCAGCCCTTGATGACGCCCAGTTCCTGGCCGATGCGGGTGAAGGCGTCGATCGCGCGGTCGAGGTGTTCGCGGCTGTGCGCGGCGCTCATCTGCGTGCGGATGCGAGCCTGGCCCTTGGGCACGACGGGGAAGAAGAAGCCGATGGCGTAGATGCCTTCTTCCAACAGGCGCTGCGCGAACTTCTGCGCCAGCGGCGCGTCGTACAGCATCACCGGGCTGATCGGGTGCACGCCCGGCTTCACGTCGAAACCGGCGGCGGTCATCTTCTCGCGGAAGTAGGCGGTGTTCTCGGCCAGCTTCCGGCGCAGGTCGCCTGCCTTGTCGAGCATGTCGAAGGCCTTGATGCCGGCGGCCACCACGTGCGGCGGCAGCGAGTTGGAGAACAGGTAGGGGCGCGAGCGCTGGCGCAGCAGCTCGACGACCTCGGCGCTGGCGCAGGTGAAGCCGCCCAGGGCGCCGCCCATGGCCTTGCCGAGGGTGCCGGTGATGATGTCGATCCTGTCCAGCACGCCCTTGACCTCGGCCGAGCCGCGGCCGGTGGCGCCGAGGAAGCCGGTGGCATGGCATTCGTCGATGTGCACCAGGGCGCCGTACTTCTTCGCCAGCGCGGTGATCTCGTCCAGCGGGGCGATGAAGCCGTCCATCGAGAACACGCCGTCGGTGGTGATCAGCTTGGTCCTGCAGCCGGCGGCGTCGGCTGCCTGCAACTGCGCTTCCAGGTCGGCCATGTCGCAGTTGGCGTAGCGGAAGCGCCTGGCCTTGCACAGGCGCACGCCGTCGATGATCGAGGCGTGGTTGAGCGCGTCGGAGATGATCGCGTCGTTCTCGCCGAGCAGCGGCTCGAACAGGCCGCCGTTGGCGTCGAAGCAGGCGGCGTAGAGGATGGTGTCGTCCTTGCCGAAGAAGCGCGCGATCTGCGCCTCCAGCTGCTTGTGCAGGTCCTGGGTGCCGCAGATGAAGCGCACCGAGGCCATGCCGAAGCCGTGGCTGTCCAGCGCGTCCTTGGCGGCCTGGATCAGGTCCGGGTGGTCGGCCAGGCCCAGGTAGTTGTTGGCGCAGAAGTTCAGCACCGTGCGGCCGTCGTCCAGGGTGATCTGCGCCGACTGCGGGCTGGTGATGATGCGTTCGGACTTGAACAGCCCCTGCGCACGGATGGCGTCCAGTTCCTCGGCGTAGTGCCGGGTGAGCGGGGAAGTGTTCGTAGTGGTGGTCATGGCGGAGTCGTGCGGTGAATGCGGAACCCGGATTGTAGTGCCGGCCGCTGGCCGGCAACCGCAGGAATGCGGGATGCGCAAGGTTGCCGGCCGGCGGCCGGCACTACCCGTGAGGTCATGGGGAATGGCTATAAGCGCCGCGGCCGAAGTCATTTCTCCGTCCGCGTATGCGCCCGCAGCATCGATGCTCCATTCCCCTCTCCTCCAAGGAGCCGTCGATGACCGCGCCCGCCCTTCCGTTCACCGTGCCGACCAGAACGCTGTTGTCCCTCAGCCTGGCCGTGGCGCTGTGTGGGACGGCGGCATCGGCGCAGGCGCAGGCGCTCACCGTGGAGCAGCTGCAGCAGCGCCTGGAGCGGCTGGAACGCCTGGCCGGCGTATCCGACGGCGCGCCGGCCGAAGGTGCCGGCCTGGCCGACCTCGACCAGCGCCTGCGCATCCTCGAGCGCCGCCTGGAACTGCAGGAAGAGGAGCGCGTGGCCGCCGCCAAGGCCGCGCCGAAGATCGCGGTCGACCAGAAGGGTGCCGCGTTCAAGTCCGGCGACGGCGCCTACGAGCTGAGACTGCGCGGCCTGCTGCAGGGCGATGCGCGGGTATTCCTCGGCGGCAACGCCACCCAGAACGACACCTTCCTGCTGCGCACCGCGCGGCCGATCGTCGAGGGCTCGCTGGGCAGGCTGGTGGCCTATCGCCTCACCCCCGAGTTCGCCGGCGACAGCGCGAGCATCGTCGATGCCTATGCCGACCTGCGCTTCGACCCGGCGTATACGGTGCGCGTGGGCAAGTTCACCTCGCCGGTGGGCCTGGAGCGGCTGCAGTCGTCTTCGGCGCTGGTCGATGTCGAGCGCGCGCTGGCCAGCGAACTGGCCCCCAACCGCGATCTCGGTGTGCAGTTGCAGGGCGAGCTGGCGAAGGGCAGGTTCAGCTACGCGCTCGGTGTGTTCAACGGCACCGTCGATGGCCGCGACGCGGTGACCAGCAACCCGGATGACGAATTCGAATATGCCGGGCGCGTGTTCTTCGAGCCGCTCAAGGGGAGCGACAGCGCGTGGGCGGGCCTGGGCTTCGGCCTCGGCGCCAGCGCCGGCGAGAAGCGGGGCAGCGGCAACAATTTCCTGCCGCGCTACCGCACGCCGGGCCAGGCGACGTTCTTCAGCTACCGCAGCGCGGTGGCCGCCGATGGCGACACGCTGCGCTGGTCGCCGCAGGGCTGGTTCTACCGCAACGGGTTCGGCCTGCAGGGCGAGTACATCGTGTCGCGGCAGGAGGTGGCGCGCGACGGCCAGCATGCGGAACTGGAACACCGCGCCTGGCAGGCCACGGCCAGCTATGTGCTCACGGGCGAGGACGCGGGGTACCGCGGGGTCGCGCCGTCGCGGCCGTTCGGCGTCAATGGCGGGCGAGGGGCGTTCGAACTCACCGCGCGCTACGGCGTGCTGGACATCGACGACGCCGCGTTCCCGTTCTATGCCGATCCGGCCGCGTCGGCTTCGCGCGTGCGCGCCTGGACGCTGGGCGCGAACTGGTACCTGACGGCCAACCTCAAGCTGGCGACCAACTACCTGCACAGCCGCGTCGATGCCGCCGCCGGCGGCGTCGCCCCGCCCGACGAAAAGGCCGTGTTCTCGCGCCTGCAGGTTTCCTTCTGACGGAGCTCCCGATGAAAAAGACTTTCCGTTCCCGCGCCCGCTTTGCCTCGCTGGCCTTCCTGCTGACCCTGTCGGCCGGCAGCGCGCTCGCCCGCGACGTGCAGCTGCTCAACGTGTCCTACGACCCCACCCGCGAGTTCTACCGCGACTTCAATGCCGCCTTCGCCAGACACTGGAAGGAGACCGGGGGCGACACCGTCACCGTCGAGACATCGCATGGCGGTTCCGGCAAGCAGGCGCGCGCGGTGATCGACGGCATCCAGGCCGACGTGGTGACGCTGGCGCTGGCCTACGACGTCGATGCGATCGCGCAGAAGGCCAAGCTGCTGCCGGCCGACTGGGAATCGCGCCTGCCGGACAACAGCGCGCCCTATACCTCGACGATCGTGTTCCTGGTGCGCAAGGGCAACCCCAAGGGCATCCGCGACTGGCCGGACCTGCTGCGCAGCGGCGTGTCGGTGGTGACGCCCAATCCGAAGACCTCCGGCGGCGCGCGCTGGAACTACCTGGCCGCGTGGGCCTATGCCGACCGCATCTTCAACGGCGACCGCGACAAGGTGCTGAACTACATGCGCGCGCTGTTCCGCAACGTGCCGGTACTCGATACCGGCGCGCGCGGCGCCACCACCACCTTCGTCCAGCGCGGCATCGGCGACGTGCTGCTGGCCTGGGAGAACGAGGCCTTCCTGGCGCAGGAGGAACTGGGCCCGGACAAGTTCGAGATCGTGGTGCCGCGCCAGTCGATCCTGGCCGAGCCGTCGGTGGCGCTGGTCGACCGCAACGCCGACCGCCACGGCACCCGCGAGGTGGCGCAGGCCTACCTGCAATACCTGTATTCGGCGGAAGGCCAGCGCATCGCCGCGCGCCACTACTACCGCCCACGCCATCCGGAACTGGCCGATCCGGCCGACGTGGCGCGTTTCCCGCAGGTGCGGCTGGTGACCATCCGCGAGGCGTTCGGCTCATGGGAGAAGGCGCAGGCCGAGCACTTCGCCGACGGCGGCGTATTCGACCAGATCCAGGCGGGCAAGTAGGCGGTGAACGCAGGCCTGCAGTCGTTGCCGCGTGCACGGCGCCAACGCCGGGTCCTGCCCGGCTTCGGCATCGGCATGGGCATCACCGTGTTCTGGCTGGGGCTGATCGTGCTGATCCCGCTGGCCGGCGTGTTCCTGCGCGCGGCCGGCCTGGGCGTGGACGGCATCTGGCGGATATGGAGCGAGCCGCGCGTGCTGTCGGCATTGCGGCTGAGCTTCGGCACCGCCTTCGCGGCGGCGGCGTTCAACACGCTGATGGGGACGTGGGTGGCCTGGGTGTTCGTGCGCTACCGCTTTCCCGGCAGGCGCGTGTTCGACGCGATGATCGACCTGCCGTTCGCCCTGCCCACCGCCGTGGCCGGCATCGCGCTCACCGCGCTGTACGGAGGCCAGGGCTGGCTGGGACGCTGGCTCGAACCGCTGGGCCTGAAGATCGCCTACACCCCGCTGGGGATCATCATTGCGCTGGTGTTCGTCGGCCTGCCGTTCGTGGTGCGCATCGTGCAGCCGGTGCTGGCCGAGGCCGAGCGCGAGCTGGAGGAAGCGGCGGCGACGCTGGGCGCCAGCCGCTGGCAGGCCATTGCCCGCGTCGTCGTGCCCGGACTGTGGCCGGCGATGCTGACCGGCTTCGCGCTGGCGTTCGCGCGCGGCGTGGGCGAATACGGCTCGGTGATCTTCATCGCCGGCAACCTGCCCAACGCCACCGAGATCGCGCCGCTGCTGATCACCATCCGCCTGGAGGAATTCGACTATGCCGGCGCCACCGCCATCGCCGCGGCGATGCTGCTGCTGTCCTTCGCGCTGCTGCTGCTGGTCAACAGCCTGCAGGCCCGGCTGCAGCGCAGGGGCGCGCGATGAACGAACTGGTGTCGGAGCTGCCGGTGCAGGCCGCGCGTGAAACGGCGGTGCGCGCGCCGCGTAGCGTCACCACCGAGCCGGGCTGGGTGCGGGCGCTGCTGATCCTCGGCGCGCTGGGCTTCCTGCTGTCGTTCCTGCTGTTGCCGCTGCTGCTGGTGTTCGTCGAGGCGCTGCGCGGCGGCGCGCAGGCGTTCTGGAATGCGGTGAGCGATCCGGACGCGCTGTCGGCGGTGCGCCTGACCCTGCTGGTCACCGCCATCGTGATTCCGCTGAACCTGGTGTTCGGCGTCGCCGCGGCGTGGGTGGTGAGCAAGCACCGCTTCCCCGGCAAGCGCTGGCTGGTGACCCTGATCGACCTGCCGTTCTCGGTGTCGCCGGTGGTGGCGGGGCTGGTGTTCATCCTGCTGTTCGGCCGCGATGGCTGGCTGTGGCCGCTGATCGAGGACGGCCTGCGCCTGCACCTGCCGGTGGCCGGCGAGGCGTTGCTGCGGTTGCCGCGCATCGTGTTCGCGGTTCCCGGCATCGTGTTGGCGACCACCTTCGTCACCTTCCCGTTCATCGCCCGCGAGCTGATGCCGCTGATGGAGCAGCAGGGCAGCGACGAGGAACTGGCGGCGCTGACCCTGGGCGCCAACGCCTGGCAGATGTTCTGGAAGGTGACCCTGCCCAACATCCGCTGGGGCCTGCTGTACGGCGTGCTGCTGTGCAGTGCGCGGGCGATGGGCGAGTTCGGCGCGGTGTCGGTGGTGTCCGGGCACATCCGCGGGCGCACCAACACGCTGCCGCTGCACGTGGAGATCCTCTACAACGAATACGCCTACAGTGCCGCGTTCGCCTGCGCCTGCCTGCTGGCCGGCACCGCGCTGCTGACGCTGGTGCTGAAGACCTTCCTGGAATGGCGCCACGGCCAGTCGCTGGCCGCCGCGCACCGCCCGAGGTGACATGAACATCCGCATCCAACAACTGGGCAAGCGCTTCGGCGCGTTCCCCGCGCTCGACGGCGTGAGCCTGGACATCCGCAGCGGCGAGCTGCTGGCCCTGCTCGGGCCGTCGGGTTCGGGCAAGACCACGTTGCTGCGCGCGCTCGCCGGGCTGGAGCAGCCCGAGCAGGGCCGCATCCTGTTCGACGGCGAGGACGCCACCGCGCTGAGCGTGCAGGCGCGTCGCGCCGGCTTCGTGTTCCAGCACTACGCGCTGTTCCGGCACATGGACGTGCGCGCCAACATCGCCTTCGGTCTGGAAGTGCGGCGCGGCGCGCAGCGCTGGCCGAAGGCGCGCATCGCCGCGCGCGTCGAGGAACTGCTGGCGCTGGTGCAGCTCGACGGCCTGGGCGGGCGCTACCCGACGCAGCTGTCCGGCGGCCAGCGCCAGCGCGTGGCCCTGGCGCGCGCGCTGGCCATCGAGCCGCGCGTGCTGCTGCTGGACGAGCCGTTCGGCGCGCTCGACGCGCAGGTGCGCCGCGACCTGCGCCGCTGGCTGCGCGAACTGCACGACCGTACCGGACTGACCACGGTGTTCGTCACCCACGACCAGGAGGAGGCGCTGGAACTGGCCGACCGCGTGGCCATCCTCAACCGCGGCCGCATCGAGCAGGTCGGCAGCCCGGGCGAGGTCTACGACCGGCCGGCGTCGCCGTTCGTGTATGGCTTCGTCGGCGAAGCCAACCGCCTGCCGGCGCGGGTCGACGGCAATGCGCTGGAGGTGGCCGGCGCGCGCTGGCCGCGCCCGGTGACGCTGCCGGATGCGGCCGGGCTGGCGGAGGTCTACGTGCGGCCGGAGGACATGCGCGTCGGCGATGCCGGCGACTGGGTGGGAACCGTGCTGTCGGTGCAGCGCAGCGGCGCCCGCGCGCGGCTGCGCGCGCGCCTGCGCGACGCCGCCGTGGACGTCGAGATCGAGCTGCCGCCGGACGCGCCGGCCTATGCGACGGGGCAGGCCGTCGCGCTGGTGGCCCGGCGCCATGGGGTGTTTCCGGTGGTCGCGGGCTAGGGAGGCGCCGGCGACGGGCTGGCCGCTTCCCGGGTTTGTCGCGCCCTTGGCGCGGGGGCTCTGGCGCCGCGGGTCATTCTGGTTAAGAATTCGTGAAACCCGCGCCACGGTGGCGCCGGCCCCCCACTTCCGGAGACCCCCCATGATCCCCTGCAAGCGCCTTGTGGCCGTTGCCTGTGCCGCCCTGCTGTCCATCCCGTTCGCCGCCTGCGCCGATGAAGCCGCCTCGCCCGTCAGCTGGGAAATCGGCGCGGTGTCGGATTACCTGTTCCGCGGTGCCTCGCAGACCGACGAGAAGGCGACCGTGCAGGGCACCGTCACCTGGACCTCGTCGGTCGGCCTCTATGCCGGCAGCTTCGCGTCCGGCGTGGACTTCGGCGCAGGCAGCCCCGACGTCGAAGTGGACTACTTCGTCGGCTATGGCTTCGACGTCAACGACAACGTGAACGTCGATGTCCTGCTCAACCGCTACACCTACCCGGGTGCGAGCGAGATGGCCTACAACGAACTGGTCACCACCACCACCATTGCCCAGAACTGGAAGGTCAACGTCAGCTACACCAACGACGTGTGGGGCAGCAGCACCACCGGCTGGTACTACGGCGTGGGCGGCGAGTGGGGCCTGCCGGGCGACTTCAGCCTGAACGCCAACGTCGGCCGCAGCGTGTTCCGCGACAGCGACGTGGCGCAGGACTACACCGACTGGGGCGTCGGCGTCGGCCGCAGCTTCGGCATCGCCAACGTCTCGCTGGGCTACTACGGCACCGACGGCAAGGGCCGCGACAACTTCGGCAAGCTGGCCGACAGCCGCCTCATGCTGTCGGTGAAGATCGCGCACTGAACATAGCCGCCGATGCTGCACGGAAAAGGCGCCGCAAGGCGCCTTTTCCGTGTGTGTAGGCGCGACGCCAGTCGCGATGGGGCATTACCGAGGAAGCCCCTCGCGACTGGCGTCGCTCCTACAGGCGGCCTCGCAGGATGGGGGCGGTGGGTGCCGACCATTGGTTGGTAGTGCCGGCCGCTGGCCGGCAGGGTTCCACGGGAAGTGCATGAGGTTGCCGGCCAGCGGCCGGCACTACCGGTCGGCGGTCAGTTCCAGCTCAGCACGACCTTGCCGGCCTTGCCCTGTTCCATCAGGTCGAAGCCTTCCTGGAAGCGGTCCACCGGCAGCTGGTGGGTGAGCACCTTGCCGAGCGGGAAGCCGGACAGCACCAGCTGGGTCATCTTGTACCAGGTCTCGTACATCTTGCGGCCGTAGATGCCCTGCACGGTCAGGCCCTTGAAGATGATCTTGTCCCAGTCGCAGCCGGCGCCCTTGG
>JAEWOJ010000026.1 GCA_023399815.1 Pseudomonadota bacterium
GAAAAGCCTGATAGGATGGGGGCTTCGCTTCAATCAACCCGGCCGTGGGATCGGCCCCGGAGACTCCTGAATGACCCGTATTATCGAGTTCCTGATCGCCTTGGGGATCGTGGCTGGCCTGTTCGTCATCATCGGCGTGTGCCTGCCGGGCGAGCGCCATATTTCCGAAAGCATCGAAACCAACCGCAAGATGACGATCGTGTACGACACGGTCAACAGCCTGCGCCGCTTCAAGGACTGGAACCCGCTGGTGCTGCGTGACAAGGGCATCGAGCTGAAGTACAGCGGTCCGGACGCCGGCAAGGGCGCCCGCATGGAGTTCAGCTCCACGGACAGCGCGCTGGGCCAGGGCAGCTGGGAGATCACCGACAGCGAGGAGAACAAGCGCGTCGTGATCGCCATCGAGGACCAGACCAAGGGGCATGACAAGGTCACCACCTTCAATCTGGAACCGACCGGCAAGGGCGGCCGCAACGTCAAGATCACCCAGGACTACAGCGTCGACTACGGTTTCGACCTGTTCGGCCGCTACGCCGGTCTGTACGTCAGCCGCCACATCGGCGACGACCTGAAGCTGGGCCTGTCGCGCATGGCCAACATGCTGGCCTCGGTGCCGAACGTCGACTACCGCGCCGCCGAAGCGCCGCTGACCGACCTGAAGGTCGTGGACGTGCCGGCCGAGGACCTGCTGGTGGTCAACGCCGGCAACATCGACCGCAGCAACGAGAGCATCCGCAAGTCGATCCAGGACAACCAGGAGTGGATCAAGCGCGCGATGGAAGCCAACGGCCTGGAAGCCGCCGGTCCGGTGCGCATCGTGACCACCGACTTCGGCGCCGAGAAGTACGCGTTCGACGTGGCCCAGCCGGTGCGCAAGGCCGGTGCAGCCGCCGACGCCAGGCTCGACGTGAAGGTCCCGTCCGGCAACCCGGTCGCCTACCAGCACGTGGACGCGCACCGTTCCGCGTTCGCTTCCTACACCGGCCACATGGCGGGCCTGGACGTCGCCCGCAACGCGCTGCGGGCCTGGGCGACGACCACCGGTTACGAAGTGATCGACCGTCCGTACGAATCGTGGAAGGGCGGCGTGGACAAGGCCTTCACCACCGACGGCAGCTACGACGTGTACTGGTCGGTCAAGTAACCGGCCTGCCGCGAAAGATGAAGTGATGTACCGAAAACGCGCCGCCTACTGCGGCGCGTTTTCTTTTTGCCGCCGCGGCCTTTCCGGAGTGGCGTTCTTTGGACCATCGACATGCGATGCCGGTGGTCGCGCGCCCGGCGGTTCCGGGGCCGCGACACCGTGATCGACGAAGGGGGCAGGTGATGCTGGGTCTGGAACGGAGGGTACGCAAGCCATCGTTCGTGGCGTTCTGCGGGGCGTTGCTCGCCGCCGTCGCGGTGGGCCTGTCGGCCTACGCCGCGCACGGCGTGAGCGAGCCGGTGGCGCAGTCCCACATGGAAACCGCCGCGCTGTACGCCTTCGGCCATGGCGCGGTGCTGGCGGTGCTCGGCCCCGCGTCGTTGAACGCCGTCGGCCGCACCGCGCTCTATGTCCTGCTGCTGGGCGTGCTGCTGTTCTCCGGCAGCGTGGCCGGCGGCGCGCTGGGGCTGTGGCCGACGAGCCTGGCGCCGGCCGGCGGCATGGCGCTGATGGCGGGCTGGGTGCTGCTGGCGCTCAGTGCGTTGAAGCGGTAGGCGGCGATGCCCCGGCACGCGCGTGGGTTCGACGTGGAGCAGGCGCTGGCGCACCTGCAGCGGCGCGACCGGCGCCTGGCCGGCTGGATCCGCCGTCTCGGTCCGCTGGAGATGCCGGCCGGCTGGCGCGCGCCGTTCGATCCGGTCGATGCGTTGGCGCGCGCCATCCTGTTCCAGCAGCTCAGCGGCAAGGCCGCCTCGACGATTGTTGGACGGGTGGAGGCAGCGATCGGCAGCGCGAGGCTGCACGCCGACACGCTCGGCCGCATCGACGATGCCGGCCTGCGCGCCTGCGGCGTGTCCGGCAACAAGGCGCTGGCGCTGCGCGACCTGGCGCGCCGCGAGCAGGCCGGGGAAATCCCTTCGACCCGGCAGATGGCGTGGATGCACCACGACGCCATCGTAGAGGCATTGGTGCCGATCCGCGGCATCGGCCGCTGGACGGTGGAGATGATGCTGATGTTCCGGCTCGGCCGGCCCGACATCCTGCCGATCGACGACCTGGGCATCCGCAAGGGCGCGCAGCGGGTCGATGGCGGCGAGGCGATGCCGACGCCGCGCGAGCTGCTGGCGCGTGGCGAGCGCTGGGGCCCGTACCGCACCTGGGCCAGCATGTACCTGTGGCGGATCGCCGATTTCGATGATGCCGGCGGCGCGAAGACCAATCGTTCGCAGGATTGACGCGGCGGGGTCGCAGGCCGCGCTGGCGGCGCGTCAGGGCTCGCGGCTGCTCCCGGAGGGCGCGAACAGCGGGTTTTCGCTGAGGGACGGCCGGGACACGGGCGGGTTGCGCATCCACTCCTTCACGAAGCGGTGGTAGCGGAAGGTCGCCGTCATCGCACGGAAGTAGAAGATCGCGAACACCAGTCCGAACACGATGCCGGTGGGCTGGCCGGTCTGCCGCATGATCAGGATCTTGGACAGCACGAAATAGGCCAGCATGACGGTGGCCGCGGTCCGGCTGCGCTTGCGGATGCCGAATGCCAACAGGGCGATGAGGCCGACGTCGATGAGATTGAAGGCGCTGAAGACGGTCTGGTCGCCGCTCTGGCGCAATGACAGGAGCGTGGCCAGCAGGGTCATGGCGCACGACAGGCAGGCGGCGATCCAGCCATGGCGGATCGGTGCGGCGATGGTTTCGGGTATCTGCCGCTCGGCAGGCCGGAGGTCGTGCCCGGAGACGGGAGTAGCGGGTGGCGCATAGGGATTGGGATCGCTCATGGTCTCGTCCTTGTCATGCTCGTTCGTGATGGGAATGCCGCGCGTGGAGGTATCCGCCGCGTGATCCGTGGATGCCCCGCAGCGGTCAGGCGCCGACCGCGTGGCACCAGTGCCACGGCTCGTAGACGATGCCGTGCGGGTTGTCGCGCGGGTAGCTCATGCGGAAGCCGAAATCGCCGGCATGCGCCTGCAGCCAGGCGAAGGCCGGGGTGCGCTCGAACGATTCCTCCGCGGGCGGTTCGCCGGGCGTGCCGATGTCCAGCGCGTTGCCGCCATGGTGTTCGCTGTAGCCGGGCGCCGCGTTGACGGTGAGGATCTCCGCCACGTCCAGACCGCGCGCGAGTTTGCGTTCGAAGATGCCCAGCTGGTAGTCGTGGCTGCGGTAGCCGGAGATCGCATCCAGGGCGATGCCATCGGCCGCGGCGGCGTCGCGCAGGCGTTGCCAGGCGCGCGCGGCGATGCGGGTCAGCCAGAGCGCGCGGCGGTAGCGGTCCAGGCCGGCGAAGTGCAGGCACGCGGGCTCGGCGACCAGCGGCAGGCCGCTGCTGTCGGCATAGCCTTCGTCCAGCCCGAGGCGCTGCAGGCGCTCGTTGAGGCGGTCCAGCGGCAGTGGAGCCTCCGGTGGCGGGCCGCGCCGGAGCGATGGATCGTCGAGGCGTTGCAGCGCGGCTTCGATGCCGGGCTCGCGCGCGAGGCGTTCGACCATCGGCATCAACCCTTCCGGCAGCAGCGCCGCCAGGTAGCGGCCGTCGCGCTTGCGGCGCAGCACGGTGCGCGCACGGGCGAGCAGGCGCGCGTCATGGTTGCTGCGCGCGCGCAGCAGGCCGCCCGGCCAGAGTTCGATGTCGGGCGTGTTGATCAACAGGCGTGGGGCAGGGCGCATGCACGCAGCTTGGGGGATTGCCGCGGGGTTGTCGATTGCGCCGCCGGGGGCGTGCGCCATTCTGTCAGTGACTCGCCTCGGCAGCGTGCATCGATAGGGCGGGTGGGGGCTATTGTCCCGGCATGCCGGTATTCGACATGACGCGTTGGGGGCGTAGCCCCGACCTACTTACGGCGCGGGCTCGCCGGCCAGCCGCTTCAGTTCGTCGAGCAGGGCGCGCGGCTGCTCGGGAGAAATCAAGGCCAACGAGCCATCGCGCAGCGGCAGCGCCAACACGCGGTTGCTGTCGGTGATCAGGCAGAACGCCTTGCCACCATCGCGCATGCGGAAATGGCCGGCCTTGAAGCCTGGCAGGCTGAAACCGTTGGTCTTGATCGCCGGTTTCAATTCCCGGTGCTCGGCCAGATCGACGATGCGTGCCCGTTCCAGGCGCAGTTCGCCGATGGCGATGGCCTTGGTATAGAACGTGGAGCGCAGGGTCAGGCCCGAGGCGTCGAGCGTGATCCGCCGCCGCCTGTATGCCAGGTTCACCACCCCGCCGGCCAGCACCACCAGCGCGGGGCCGAGCCAGGCGCGGGTATCTGCCAGCCGGGCCACGCCCTGGTCGCCGAGCAGGAAGGCCAGCGGCAGCAGGATCGCCGCCGCCAGTATTCCCCACAGGATCAGCAGTGGCGCGCGGCCCGGCGGGGCGACGGGATAGTCCTTCGGGGCTTGCGGTGCAAGTGGCATCGGTCGGGTTCCTGTGGGACGGTCAGGGCGTGCCGGTGGCCAGCAGCGGCGCCAGTACGTGCAGCACCAGGTCGGCGCTGAAATGGGCCAGCATCGCCATCTCCAGCCCGCGCCGCCAGTACAGCCAGCCGCAGACGCTGCCGACCAGCGCATTGAGGAAGACGGTGCGCAGCACGACCAGGGCGTCCAGCCCCCAGATGTGCGCGGCGGCGGGCAGGTGGCCGATGCCGAACAGCACGGCGGCCAGCACGATGGCGACGTGGAAGCCCGCATTGCCCGGCACGCGGCGGCGCAGGCGGGCGACGACCCACAGCATCAGCGTCATCAGGAACAGCCGCATCTGCAGCTCTTCGGCGATGCCGCCGTAGAACGACGCCAGCAGGCCGTTGAGCGCCGACATGCCGGCAGCGGTCGCCTGCGGCGGGTTGAGCATCGCGGGCAGCCAGGGATCGATCCACTGCATGCACAGCAGCACCGCCGCCCCCGAGGCGCCGCCCAGCAGGATGGCCTGCAGCGGTGCGGGGCGATGCGGGACGTCGCCCGCGCCGCCGCACCAGCGGCGCAGCAGCGGTGCGCCCAGGCCAAGCCGGTGGCCCATGCGCAGGCCCAGCAGCGACAACGCGCCGAGCAGCACGAACGCCTGCAGCGTCTGCGCGACCACCAGCACGGGCAGGGGCAGCGGAATGCGCTCCAGCGTCTCCGGCATGAGCTGCAGCAGATAGGGGAACAGGGCGGCCGTGGCCAGCGCCGCGGCCAGTCCGAGCACGCCCGCGACCTTCAGGTCGATCTTCCACGAAGGCGTGGCGGCGTGCGGATTCATTGCCGCGCCTCCACCCAGCGGGCGATGTCGTCGATCAGCGTGGCATCGACGTGGCCGGGCGTCCTGTATTCGTCCAGCGTGCCCGTGCCTTCGCCGGCGATGCCGAGGTGGTTGAGCGACGGGTAGAAGTGGAAGTCGTAGCGCGGCCCCAGCAGTCCCTGCTGCCAGCGCTGCCAGTCGGCATCGACCACCTGGAAGTCGCGGCCGCCCTGCAGCAGCAGGACCGGCAGTCCGCTGGCGCGCGCATCGGCGACCGGATCGACCCGTTCCAGCTGCTGCCAGTAGCGGCCGGGCAGCTCCAGCAGTTTCGCCTCCGGATCGTGGCGGACCTGGGCGATGGCGGCGTCGAGCGCCTCCAGGTACGCCTGCTCCTCGGCGCTGACGCTGCCGTCGAGAGAAGCCAGGTAGCGGTTCTGTTCGCCGAGCAGGTCGAGGATCGGGCGCGCGGGCGCGGCCAGCAGGATCAGGCCCGCCACGTCGCCGTGGCTGTTCCCGGCGATGCGGCCGGCGAGCAGGCCGCCCTGGCTGTGGCCGAGGACATGGATGCGCCTGCGGTCGATGCCGGCATTGCCGGCCAGCGCGGCGACGGCGGCGACGGCATCGTCGGTGGTTTCGTCGTCGATGCCGAACGTGCCGCGGAAATCCTGCGGCCGCGCCTGCGTGCGCTTGTCGTAGCGCAGCGACGCGATGCCGTGCGCGGCGAGGCCGCGCGCGATGTCGAGGAACGGACGGTTGGCGCCGATGGTCTCGTCGCGGTCCTGCGGGCCCGAGCCATGCACCAGCACGACCGCCGGGAACGGTCCCCTGCCCTTGGGCAGGGTCAGCGTGCCCGGCAGCCCGGGCTTGCCCGCGGCCGGCGCGGGCAGGGTGATGTCCCGCTCGGTGTAGGGAGCATCCGTGATCGGCGGCGGGGGCGGTGGTGGCGCCGGCTGCACCATGAAGCCGGCGATGCGGTCGTCCTTGTCCAGCACCACGCGCGCCAGCAGGTTGCCGCGCGTGTATTCCAGCGGAACCACGACGATGCGATAGCCGTCGGCCTCGCTGGTCGTGGCCACACCGCGCCTGCCGGCCGCGCCCATCTGCGCGGGCAGCGATTCCCACACGGCCTTGAGCTTGTCGGCGGGAACCGCGGCCTTCATCTCCGGCGAGAACGTCGCTTCGGCGGCGGCGTACTGGCCGGCATCGAGCTGGTCGAGCAGGCGCGCGGCCAGTACGGCGGGGGCGTCGGCGGCGGAAGCCGCGGCCGAGGCCATGATCGCCACGCCGGCGATCCATGCCTGCAGGCGCTTCATCTCAGGCTTCCTTCTTGAAGACCAGGGTGGGCGAGGAAATGGAGGGCGTGGCGTGCACCACGTTGACCAGTTCCCAGCCGAGCCGGCCCTGCCGGTCCAGTTCCTCCTGCATCGCCTCGGCCTTGAAGTCGCCCAGCATGCCGGTCTTCACCTTGACGACGAGATACTTCCACTGCTTGCTCATGGTTCTTCCTCGCTGGACGCGTTCTTCGGTTTGGGTAGCCGCCCGGCCTTGCGCAGGGCGTCGCGGATCACGTACTCGATCTGCGCGTTGAGGCTGCGCAGTTCGTCATCGGCCCAGCGCTGCGTCGCCGCCAGCACGTCGGCGTTGATGCGCAGCGGGTAGGCCTTCTTCTCGCTCACGGCCGTTGCGCTCCCGCCGGTGCGCGACGCAGGTGCAGGACCAGCGCGACGCCCAGCGCGTTGACGGCCACCACCAGCGCGATCACCACGCCATGGGTGGCCATGCGGTTGCCGGCGGCCAGGTACAGGCCGATGGCGCCGACGAACAGGCTCAGCGCGATCAGCGCCCAGCGCAGCCCCAGGCCGCGCGAATGCCGGCTGCCGTCGCGGCTGCTCCAGGCGGCGATGCCCAGGGCCGGCAGGCCGGTGAGGGCGATGACCAATGGGGCGATCACGGCATCCATGGAACCGTCCTCAGTACAGCGAGCCGGTGTTGACCACCGGCTGGGTGCCGCGGTCCGAGCACAGCACGGTGAGCAGGTTGCCGACCATCTGCGCCTTGCGCTCCTCGTCCAGCGCGACCAGGCCGCTCTTCTGCAGCTCGCCCAGCGCCATCTCGACCATGCCCACCGCACCGGCGACGATGCGCTGGCGGGCGGCGATCACCGCGTTGGCCTGCTGCCGCTGCAGCATCGCCTGGGCGATTTCCGGCGCATAGGCGAGGTGGCTGATGCGCGCGTCCAGCACCTGCACGCCGGCATCGGCCAGGCGCTCGGCCAGTTCGTCCTTCAGGTGCTGGGAGATCTCGCTGGCGTGGCTGCGCAGCGACAGCTGCCCTTCCTCGTGCTGGTCGTAGGGATAGCTGGTGGCCATCGCGCGCAGCGCCGATTCGGACTGGATGTGCACGAAGCTCTCGTAGTCGTCGACGTTGTAGACCGCCTCGGAGGCGTCCACCACCTGCCACACGATCACCGCGGCGATCTCGATGGGCGAGCCGTCCAGTTCGTTGACCTTGAGCTTGCCGCTCTCGAAGTTGCGCACGCGCTGGCTGACCTTCTTCTTGGTGAAGAAGGGGTTGTTCCAGCGCAGGCCGTTGTCCTTGACCGTGCCCACGTACTTGCCGAACAGGCTCAGCACCGCGGCCTGGTTGGGCTGGACCATGTACAGGCCGCAGCTGACGAACAGGCCGACGACCAGCAGCGCGATGCCGCCGACGACCAGCAGGCCGGCGCCGGCGGCCCCGGACTTGGCGAGCACCACCGCGAAGACGAGGGCGGCGGCGCCGGCCAGCATCAGGACCAGCGCGCCGAGCAGGGTCGGGATGCCGGGCAGGGAATCGAGGGATTTCTCTTTCATGGCGCGTCTTCCGTGGTGGTTGGAATGAAAGATATCAGATTGATATCAATGCGCAAGAGGGGGCCGCAGCAAGGGCGGCGGCTAGAATGTGCGCCCCTGTCCCTGCCCGGATCCGCCCGATGACCTCGCTTGGTACCCCGCTGTCGCCTTCCGCCACCCGCGTGCTGCTGCTCGGTTCGGGCGAACTGGGCAAGGAAGTGGCGATCGAACTGCAGCGCTTCGGCGTGGAGGTCGTCGCCGTCGACCGCTACGCGGATGCGCCGGCCATGCAGGTCGCGCACCGCAGCCACGTCATCGACATGCTCGATCCGGCCGCGCTGCGCGCGGTGATCGCACAGGAGCAGCCGCACCTGGTGGTACCCGAGATCGAGGCCATCCACACCGAGACCCTGGTGGAACTGGAAGCCGGGCAGGGCCTGCGGGTGATCCCGACCGCGCGCGCCGCGCGGCTGACCATGGACCGCGAGGGCATCCGCCGGCTGGCCGCCGAAACCCTGGGCCTGCCGACCTCGCCCTACCGTTTCGTCGATACCGAGGCCGAATACCGCGCCGCGGTGCAGGCCATCGGCCTGCCGTGCGTGGTCAAGCCGGTGATGTCGTCCTCGGGCAAGGGCCAGAGCACGGTGCGCGGCGAGGCCGACATCGGCCCGGCCTGGGATTACGCGCAGACCGGCGGCCGCGCCGGCGCCGGACGCTGCATCGTCGAGGGCTTCATCGACTTCGACTACGAGATCACCCTGCTGACCGTGCGCCACGCCGGCGGCACGTCGTTCTGCGACCCGATCGGCCACCTGCAGAAGGACGGCGACTACCGCGAGAGCTGGCAGCCGCAGGCGATGTCGGCCACGGCGCTGGAACGCGCGCAGGCGGTGGCGCGCGCCATCACCGACGACCTCGGCGGCTGGGGCGTGTTCGGCGTGGAACTATTCGTGAAGGACGACGAGGTGTGGTTCAGCGAGGTCAGCCCGCGCCCGCACGACACCGGGCTGGTCACGCTGGCGTCGCAGGAACTGAGCGAATTCGCGCTGCACGCGCGCGCCATCCTCGGCCTGCCGATCCCGGTGATCCGCCACCACGGCCCGTCGGCCTCGTGCGCGATGCTGGCGCAGGGCAACGGCGTGCCGTTCTTCACCGACGTCGATGCCGCGCTGCGCGTGGCGGACACCGCACTGCGCCTGTTCGGCAAGCCGACGGTGCAGGGCCAGCGCCGCGTCGGCGTCACCCTGGCGCGCGCCGCCGACGTGGACCAGGCGCGCGCGATCGCGCGCGAGGCGGCCGCGGCCATCGGCATCGCATTGCGCTGACCGCAATCCGTCACCGTCACCTGCACCCGCGTGCAGGTGCAGGTCATGCGATACGCCCGCCGCGGCAGAACCTGGCGGGTGGGCGATAGGCGGATGTGAAGCCGCTATCCTTGGGGCCGTGTCGTCGACCAAGGGGGAGAGCATGGCACTCATCGACTGTCCGGAATGCGGAAAGCAGGTCAGCGACCAGGCGGTGGCCTGCCCGCATTGCGGAATGCCGCTGAAACCCATGGCTGCTCCCGCGCAGCCGCCACCCATGCTGCCGCCACGCCCCGTCGTGGCGCCACCCGCGCAGCCGGTCCGGAAGCATTCCGGGTGCCTGGTGATCCTGCTTGGAATGGTCGCGGTCGGCATCGTCGTGACGTGCGCGCGTACCTTGAGCGGTGGAGGCGGTTCGCCCTCCGCATCGACGTCCGCGGCGGCGAAACCCGCCGCATCGCCCCAGCCGTCCAAAAGCGCCGCGCAGATGCTGGCCGACGCAAATGACGCGACGCTGTCGGCGGAAGCGCGCAAGGGCCGCGCCGAACGCGTGTTGCAGGCCCATCCCGGCACGGACGAGGCGAAGCAGGCGCTTGCCCTCGTTGGCGAAATGAACAGGAAAATCGCGGCGGAGAACATCGGCAAGCAGTGGCGCTACGTCAGCAGGGAAGACGGCATGACCGGCAAGGCCGAGCGCAACGCCTTCGTCACCAGCAGCAACAGCTTCCAGTTCGGCTTCCCGTACCAGGGCGCGCAGCACGCGATCCTGCAGGTCCGCAAGCATCCGCGCTACGGCAGCGACGTGATATTCCAGATCGAGAATGGCCAGATCCTGTGCAGCTCCTACAGCTGCCCGGTGCGCATCCGCTTCGACGAGGCGGCACCCCGCACCTATACCGGCAACGAACCCGCCGACAACAGCAGCACCTACGTGTTCATTCCCGGCTTCGCGGACATCACCCGGCGCATGGCCCATGCCAAGCGGATGCGGGTCGAAGTGAACATCTTCCAGGAAGGCGCGCTGCAGGCGGAGTTCGATGTCGAAGGCTTCGACATGAAGAAGCTCGATGGCAAGTGACCCGCCTTGCGGGAAGGCAGCGCCGTTTCAGGCGTGCATGCCTTGAATGCGGGGCCTGGTGCCGTTGCCGGACCAGGCCTGCGGTCGTGTCGATCCGGCTGCAGCCGGCGAGGACTCAGCGCACGTCCACCCACACCAGGTGATGGTCGCTGCCGTCGGCGATCTTCGCTTCCGGCTTGTCGTCGGCCGGCCAGAACACGCCGCTGCCGACGTGGCTGAAACCCGCCGACGGCAGCACGTAGTCCAGCCGCAGCGTGCCGGATTTCGGGCCGAAGTCGCCGGTGGCCTGCGCCGGCGCGCCATGACGCGCGATGCCCTTGGCGGCATAGGCCAGGCTGGTCTGCTCGCCGCCGACGCTGGTCGGGGTCGGATAGTGCAGCACGCGCGGGTGCTCGAGCAGTTCGAGGATGGCCTGGTGGCGGCCGTCGCCGTCGGCCGGGTCGTTGTTGAGGTCGCCGACGATGACGAAGCGCGCATCCGCCGCCAGCCCGCCGCAGCGGCCCTGGTCGTCGCACAGCCACGGCTTGTCGCCGCCATCGAGGTAGTCCTTCCACAACCGCAGTTCGTCGTGGTTGCGCGCGGCGTTGCGCTTTTCCCTGCCGTCGAACACCGGTGGCGTGGGGTGCGCGGCCAGCACGTGCACGATACCCAGCGGCGTCTGCACCGGCACGTCCCAGTGCGACTTGGACGACAGCCGCAGCTGCGACCAGACCGCGTCGGGCCAGAACGGCTTACCGGTCTCCGGATCGAGCGGCCGCTGCGCGCCGGGCATCGCGCTCCACTTCAGCAGCTGGAAGCTGCGTACCGCCGTGTCGTCGATCGGGTAGTTCGACAGCACCAGCATGCCGTACTGCCCCGGGTGCAGGCCGTAGCCCCAGGCGTCGTTGCCGCGCTCGCGGCCGGTGCCGCCGACCGTGCCGTTGTTGTCCAGGTCCAGCCCGCTGGGCACGCCGGTGTTGACCGGCGCGAGGTAGCGGTACGGATAGCGCAGCGCTTCGCCGCCGCCGGCCTGCGGCGTTTCCAGGTAGCGGTGCTGGAACAGGTCGGCGGCGCGGTGGGCGTCATCGAAATCGAATTCGTTGAGCAGCGCCAGGTCCGGCCGGACCTGCTGCAGCACCGCCGCGATCTTGCGCGCATGGACGCTGTCGCCTTCGAGCTCGCGGATCAGGCCGCCGGTCTCATCCGAATACAGCGAGGTGTTGTAGGTCGCCAGCCGTAGCGGCGCGGTGGCCGCGGGTGTGGTCGAAGCGGCGGGAGCGGTACCGGTGCAGGCGGTGCAGAGCATCGTCAGGGCCAGGAGCAGGGTATGTCTGTTCATGGCGGCATTCTCGCATTGCGCTGATGAAACCCGCATGGCAGCGGATGGGTCGTGCCGACCAACGGGCTTCCGGTAGTGCCCGCCCCGGGCCGGCAACAGCAAAGACA
>JAEWOJ010000117.1 GCA_023399815.1 Pseudomonadota bacterium
CGCCTCGCGACTGGCGTCGCTCCTACAGCACTGCATGCAAGAGTGGGAACACCTGTCAGCTGGACAGGTGCTCGATCGCGGCGACGCTGCCCAGGCGGTCGCCGAGGGTGCGCAGCAGGGCGAGGCGGTTGCCGCGCAGGGCCGGGTCCTCGGCGTTGACCATGACGCCGTCGAAGAACGCATCCACCTGCGGGCGCAGGCGCGCGAGGCGGCCGAGCACGCTGACGTAGTCCTTCTGCGCCAGCGCGACGTTGGTGTCGTCGATGGCGGCGACGACGGCCTCGGCCAGCTCGCTCTCGGCCGGCTCGCGCAGCAGCGACGGATCGATCTGCCCCGGGATTTCGCCCTCGGCCTTGCGCAGGATGTTGCGGATGCGCTTGTTGGCCGCGGCCAGCGCCTCGGCCTCCGGCAGCTGGGCGAAGGTGCCGATGGCGTCGATGCGGCGGTCGAAGTCGTACAGCGAGGCCGGCTTCAGTTCGGCCACGGCATTGAAGTGCGTGGCCGGCACGCCCTTGTCGGCGTAGTAGCCCTTCAGGCGGTCGACGATGAAGTCGTACAACTCGCCGGCATCGGCCTGCACGTTGCGCCCGGCCAGGCCGGCGTTGGCGACGGCCAGCAGTGCCGGCAGGTCGAGGTCGAAGCCCGACTCGATGATCGTCCGCGCCAGGCCCAGCGCATTGCGCCGCAGCGCGAACGGGTCCTTGTTGCCGGTCGGCTTCAGGCCCGCGGCGAAACCGCCGGCCAGCGTGTCCAGGCGCTCGGCGATCGCCAGCACCTTGCCCAGCTGCGAGGCGGCGATGTCATCGGCGGCGAAGCGCGGCTGGTAGGCCTCGTCGATGGCCAGCGCGACGGCGGGCGATTCGCCGCCGGCCACGGCGTAGTGGCGGCCGGCGATGCCCTGCAGTTCCGGGAACTCGCCCACCATGCGCGACTGCAGGTCGTTCTTGGCCAGTTCGGCGGCGCGCTTGGCCTGCACCGGGTCGGCGCCGACCTGCGCGGCGATGGCCTGCGCCAGCGTGCCGACGCGTCGTACCTTGTCGGCCACGCTGCCGAGCTTGGCCTGGTAGGTGACGCTCGACAGGCCGTCGCCCATCGCCACCAGGCCCTGCTTGAGGTCCTCGTCGAAGAAGAACTTGGCGTCGGAAAAACGCGGACGGATCACGCGCTCGTAGCCCTTGGCCACTTCGGCCACGTCCTTCGATTCGATGTTGGCGATGCCGATGAACTTCTCGGTCAGCCTGCCGGCGGCATCGAGCACCGGGAAGAACTTCTGGTTGATCTCCATCGTCTCGATCAACGCTTCCTGCGGCACCGCCAGGAATTCGCGCTCGAAGCTGCACAGCACCGCCGCCGGCCATTCGACCAGGTTGACCACCTGCTCCAGGTTGTCTTCAGTGATGCGCGCCACGCCGCCGGCCTGCGCGGCGGCGGCATTGACCTCGTGCACGATGCGCTCGCGGCGCGCGTCGGCGTCGACCAGCACGTTGGCGGCCAGCAGCGATTCGACGTAGTCGGACGGATGGCTCAGCCACACCTGCTTGTCGGCCATGAAGCGGTGGCCGCGGCTGAAGCGGTCCGAGGTCAGGCCGAGCAGCTCGGCATCCACCACGTCGTTGCCGTGCAGCAGCACCAGCCAGTGCACCGGGCGGGCGAAGGCGTATTCATGCGCGCCCCAGCGCATCGGCTTGGGAATCGGCATCGCGGCGATGGCCTCGCGCACGATCTCCGGCAGCAGCGTCGCGGTCTTCGCGCCCGGCGTGACCGAGCGCAGCACGAAGCGCTCGCCCTTGGCGTCGGTGGTGCGCTCGAGCCGGGTCCAGTCGATGCCGGCCTTGGCGGCGAAGCCCTGCAGCGCCTTCGTCGGCTCGCCGTTGGCGTCCAGCGCGATGTTGATATACGGGCCGAACACTTCGGAGTGCTGCTCGGGCTGTTCGGTTTCCACGCCCGGCAGCAGCACGGCCAGGCGGCGCGGGGTGGACAGCGGCTTGGCGTCGTCGCGCTCGAAGGCGATGCCGCGCCGGGCCAGCCCGTCGATCACGCCATCGAAGAACGCCTGCGCCAGGCCCGGCAGCGCCTTGACCGGCAGCTCTTCCACGCCCAGTTCGATCAGCAGCGGTTGCATGCTCATGCCTGCACCTCCTTGGCGGCGACGGCTTCCAGGCGCTTGGCCTCGTACAGCTTCGCCACCGCCTGGGCCAGCGCGCGCACGCGCAGGATGTAGCGCTGGCGCTCGGTCACGCTGATGGCGCGACGGGCGTCGAGCAGGTTGAACGAATGCGACGCCTTGCAGACCTGCTCGTAGGCCGGCAGCGGCAGGCCGGCCTCCACCAGCTTCTGCGCTTCCTTCTCGCAGGCGTCGAAGCGATGGAACATCTCGGCCACGTCGGCATGCTCGAAGTTGTAGGTGCTCTGCTCCACCTCGTTCTGGTGGTAGACGTCGCCGTAGGTCACCGGCGCGCCGTCCGGGCCGTAGGTCCATACCAGATCGTAGACGTTGTCGCAGTTCTGCAGGTACATGCACAGCCGCTCCAGGCCGTAGGTGATCTCGCCCAGCACCGGCCTGCACTCCAGGCCGCCGGCCTGCTGGAAGTAGGTGAACTGGGTGACTTCCATGCCGTTGAGCCAGACTTCCCAGCCCAGGCCCCAGGCACCGAGCGTCGGCGATTCCCAGTTGTCCTCGACGAAGCGCAGGTCGTGCACCAGCGGGTCGATGCCCAGCGCCTTGAGCGAATCCAGGTACAGCTGCTGGATGTTGTCCGGGCTCGGCTTCATCGCCACCTGGTACTGGTAGTAGCGCTGCAGGCGGTTGGGGTTCTCGCCGTAGCGGCCGTCGGTGGGGCGGCGGCTGGGCTGCACGTAGGCGGCGTTCCAGCTTTCCGGGCCGATCGAGCGCAGGAAGGTGGCCGGATGGAAGGTGCCGGCGCCCACTTCCAGGTCCAGCGGCTGGATCAGCACGCAGCCCTGCTTCGCCCAGTAGTCGTTGAGGGTCTGGATCAGGCCCTGGAAAGTGATGGGAACGGTGGGAGTCGCGGACATGCTGCCTGGGCCGTGCGGAGGGGTGCGCTAGTATAGCGAGCGACCGCGCGGCGGCCGCGCCAGCAAGGAGTTCCAGGTGGAAAAGCAGGCCGTGCAGAGCGCTCCGACCCCGCCGGCACCGGTGGCCATCGCCCCGGGCCGGCTGCAGTTCTCCAATGTCGCCGCGGCGCTGCTGGACGACGCCCTGGTGGCCGCGCACGACCAGGAACGCATCCGCTTCTCCGCGCAGGGCGCGCGCAACGCCAGCGAGGTGCACCCGCTGGTGCTGCTGGCCAACCTCAAGCTGGTCGCGGCGCCGCCGGCGTCCGGCGAGCTCGGGCTGGAGCGGCTGACCGAATGGCTGGCCGCGCGTACCGGGGTCCGCTACCTGCGCATCGATCCCACCCGGGTGGACGTGGCCAACGCCACCGCCGTGGTCTCGCACGCCTACGCGCGCCGCCACCGCATCCTGCCGCTGGCGGTGGACGGCGAACGGGTGCTGGTGGCCACCAGCGAGCCGATGGCGCGCGACTGGATCCCCGACCTGCAGCACCTGACCCGGCGCCGGGTCGAGATCGTGCTGGTCAACCCGCTGGACCTGCACCGCTACTCGATGGAGTTCTTCGGCGTCACCCGCTCGGTGCGCAATGCCCGCGGCGACGCGCGCACCGGCGACGGCAGCCTGCCCAGCTTCGAGCAGCTGGTGGAGCTGGGCCGCGCCGGCGACGTCAACGCCGACGACCACCACGTGGTCAGCATCGTCGACTGGCTGCTGCAGTACGCCTACGAGCAGCGCGCCAGCGACATCCACCTGGAGCCGCGCCGCGACATGGGCCGGGTGCGGTTCCGCATCGACGGCGTGCTGCACAAGGTGTTCGAGCTGCCGCCGGCGGTGATGACCGCGGTGGTCAGCCGCATCAAGGTGCTCGGGCGCATGGACCTGGCCGAGCGCCGCCGGCCGCAGGACGGGCGCATCAAGACCCGCTCGCCGGGCGGGCGCGAGGTGGAGATGCGCCTGTCCACCATGCCCACCGCGTTCGGCGAGAAGTGCGTGATGCGCATCTTCGACCCGGACGCGGCGTTCAAGAGCATCGAGCAGCTGGGCTTCAGCCCCGAGGAGGCGGCCGGCTGGAACGAGCTGACCGCGCGCCCGCACGGCATCGTGCTGGTCACCGGCCCCACCGGCTCGGGCAAGACCACCACCCTGTATTCCACACTCAAGCGGCTGGCCACGCCGGACGTGAACGTGTGCACGGTGGAGGACCCGATCGAGATGATCGCGCCGGACTTCAACCAGATGCAGGTGCAGCCGGCGATCGACCTGGACTTCGCCGCCGGCGTGCGCACCCTGCTGCGGCAGGACCCGGACATCATCATGATCGGCGAGATCCGCGACCTGGAGACCGCGCAGATGGCGGTGCAGGCCTCGCTCACCGGCCACCTGGTGCTGTCCACCCTGCACACCAACGACGCGCCCTCGGCCATCACCCGCCTGCTCGACCTGGGCGTGCCGCACTACCTGATCGCCTCCACCATCAACGGCGTGCTGGCGCAGCGGCTGGTGCGCACCCTGTGCCCGCACTGCAAGCGCGCCGACGTGCTCGACGACGCCGACTGGGCGCCGCTGCGTGATGCCGATGAGGCATTACCTGATGCCATCCACGCCTGTGCGCCGGTCGGCTGCCTGGAGTGCCGGCGCACCGGCTACCTGGGCCGGATCGGCCTATATGAGCTGCTGCCATTGGGCCCGCGGCTGCGCAGCCTGATCCGGGCCGACATGGACCTGGCCGGATTCAGCCATGCCGCGCGCGCCGAGGGACTGCGCACGCTGCGCCGCACCGGGCTTGAAAAGGTGGCGCAGGGGCTGACTACAATCGAGGAAGTCCTGTCGGTCCTGCCCCCAGCGGAATGAAGTCCTCGCCGTTCCTGATCATAGAAACCGGGCAGCCGTTCCCGACCCTGCGCCGCTACGGCCGCTTCCCGCACTGGATCCGCGTCGCCGCGGGGCTGGAGGAAGCCGAGACCGTGGTGGTCGACGTCGAGCGCGGCGAACGGCTGCCCGACCGCACCGGTTTCGCCGCCACCCTCGTCACCGGCTCGGCCGCCTTCGTCACCGACCGCGCCGACTGGAGCGAGCGCAGCGCCGACTGGCTGCGCGACGCCGCCCACGCCGGCATGCCGCTGCTGGGCATCTGCTACGGCCACCAGCTGCTGGCGCACGCGCTCGGCGGGCAGGTGGACTACAACCCGGCCGGGCGCGAGTCCGGCACCATCCGCCTCGACCTGGACCCGGCCGCCGCCGGCGACCCGCTGTTCGCCGGCCTGCCGGCCAGCTTCCCGGCGCAGGCCACCCACCTGCAGACCGTGCTGCGCGCGCCCGACGGCGCCACCGTGCTGGCGCGCTCGGCGCAGGACAACTGCCACGCCTTCCGCTGGGGCGCGAACGCCTGGGGTGTGCAGTTCCATCCCGTGTTCGCCACCCTCCAGATGCGCGGCTACGTGCGCGCCCGCGCCGACTGCATCGCCCGCCACGGCGGCTGCGCGCGCACCGTCTCGCGCGAGGTCAGCGCCGCGCCGCAGGCCCGGCAGCTGCTGCGCCGCTTCGTGCGCCACGCGAGAGCGAGGAACGAGTGAAGAGGAACGAGGAACGAGTGAAGGCAAAAGCGGGAGCTGGCTTCGGCTCGTCACCCCCACGCGGGCGGCGGGGGCTGTTGCTCCCTCTCGTTCCTCTTCACTCGTTCCTCTCCTTTCGGGCGATAATCCGCGCACGCCGGCACGGTGCCGGCGCTCCCCCCTCTCGGAACTGCAATGGGCGATATTCGCAAGGTGCCGGCCTCCGCCGGCGCGGAATGGCTGCTGACCGGCTTCGGTCTGCTCAAGCGCGCACCGCTGGCGCTGGGTTCGCTGGGCATCCTGTGGGGCGTCGGCACCTCGCTGGTGCTGTCGCTGTCCCTGCTGGTGCCGGCGCTGGGCATGCCGGTGCAGTTCCTGCTGCTGCTGGCCGGGCCGCTGTTCATGGGCGGCCTGCTGTGGGCCGTGCGCGAAGTCGACCAGAACCGCCAGGCGCGGCCGTCGCACCTGCTCGAAGGCATGCGCGAAGGCCGCGCCCCGCACCTGCTGGTGGCGCTGCTGCCGCAGCTGGTGGCCGCGCTGCTGCTGGGCACGCTGCTGCTGGTGCTGGTCGGCACCGACGGCCTGCAACGGCTGTCGGAGGTGATGCTGCGGATCAACGAACTGAGCCAGTCCGGCGCGCAGCCGGACCCGGCGCAGATCGAGGCGCTGGTGGCGACGCTGCCGGCCGCGCGCATCCTGCTGTGGCTGCTGCTGCTGCTGGCCACCTTCGCCGCGCTGACCCTGGCCCTGTTCGTGATGCCGCCGCAGGTGATGTTCCAGCGCATCGGCGGCTGGCACGCGCTGCGCCGCAGCCTGCGTTCGAGCCTGCGCAACCTGCCGGCGATGCTGGTGTTCTTCGTTCTGGCCTTCATCGCCATCTTCGCGATCTATTTCGCGGTGATGATCGTGGCGGTGATCGTCGGCCTGGTCGCCGGCCAGACCGTGGCCATGGCGGTGGCGCAGCTGTTGCTGATGGCGGTGCTGATGCCGGTGTTCGCCGGCGCGGTGTATGCGGCCTGGAAGCAGATGCTCGGCCCGGCCGGCGCGGTGCCGCCGCCGGTGGATAGCCACGTCATCGAAGCCTGACGGCGCCCGCGCAGCCGCGCGGGGCCCCGGCCCGCGGCTACGACCCCGGCAGTGCCTGCTTGCGCGGTACCAGCCAGCGCGCGGCCTGGATGCCCAGTTCGTAGAGCAGGCACATCGGGATCGCCAGCATCAGCTGCGAGACCACGTCCGGCGGGGTCAGCACCGCCGCCAGCACGAAGATGCCGACGACGGCATAGCCGCGGCCTTCGCGCAGCTGCTGCGGCGACACCCAGCCCAGCAGCACCAGGATCACCATCGCCACCGGCAGCTCGAAGCTGGCGCCGAAGGCGAAGAAGATTGCCAGCACGAAGTCCAGGTAGGCGCTGGCGTCGGGCGTGATGGCGATGACGTCCGGGCGGAACGTCGTCAGGAAGTGGAACACCAGCGGCAGCACGAGGAAATAGGCGAAGGCGCAGCCGATGTAGAACAGCGTCACCGCCGAGGCCAGCAGGGGCACGGCCAGGCGCTTCTCGCGCGCGTACAGCCCCGGCGCCACGAAGGCCCAGGCCTGGTACAGCAGCCACGGCACCGCCACGAACACGGCGGCGAAGAAGGTCAGCTTGAGCGGGGCGAAGAACGCGCCGGCCGGGTTGGTGGCGATCATCGACTGCCCGGCCGGCAGCTGCGACATCAGCGGCGTGGCCAGGTGCTTGTAGAGCGTGCGCGAGAACGGCAGCAGCGCCAGCAGCACCACGGCCAGCCCGATCAGGCCGCGCATCAGCCGCGCGCGCAGTTCGATCAGGTGCTCGATCAGCGGGCTTTCGGCGAATCCGTCGCTCACGGCACGCGTTCCCGCGGTTCCGGCGACTCTGCCGCTTCGGCCGGTTCATCCGCCGCGGCCGTAGGCGCCGGCAGGGCTTCGGCCTTCGTCTCCGGCGTGCCGTCGCCATCGGCGCCAGCCGGCGCGGGGGCGGCGGTCGCATCGACCTCGCGGCGCAGGGCATCGACCTCGCCGTGCAGCTGCGTGGCGCCCTCGCGCAACTCGCGTTCGGCCTGCTGGACCGACTGGCGCACGTTGTGCAGGTTGCGCTGCAGTTCCTCGGCCTGCAGCTCGCGCTCCAGTTCCTGCTTGACCGAATCCCACTGGTTGCGGGCACGGCGCACCCACAGCCCGGCAAAGCGCGCCGCCTTGGGCAGCCGCTCCGGGCCCAGCACCACCAGCGCCACCACCGCGATCAGCAGCAGCTCGCCGAAGCCGATATCGAACACGCCGGAAACCCCGGATCAGCGCTTCTCGCGATCGCGCTCGGCCTGCGTATCGCGGCTGGCCTCGCGGTCGCGCGACTCGTCGTTCAGTTGCGCCGGCGGCGTGTCGTCGTCGCGCATGCCCTTCTTGAATTCCTTGACCGCGCTGCCCAGATCCTTGGCGCCGCTCGTCAGCCGCTTGGTGCCGAACACCAACACGACGATGACCAGCACGATCAACCAGTGCCAAATGCTGCCAAAGCCCATGTTCCGCTCGCGTTTTCTGGAGGAAGGTCCGTCAGCATAGCGCACCCGGCCCCGGCCGATGCCCCTGCCGAAGGTCAGTTGCCGCCGTCCAGCGACTCGGTGCGGATCTCGCCTTCGGACACCGGCTGGAAACCCTGCTGCGGCGCGGGTTCGGCCGGGGTCGGCTGCAGCGGCTGGGTGGTGGCGTCGCCGCCGTCGCGCGCATTGCCGGACACCGTGACCGGCTGCGCCCGCGCGGCAGAGGAAGCCACCGCCGCGGTGCCGCCCTGGGTGCCGCGCTTCTCGCGCGCGGTGTAGGTCGATTCCTCAAGACGGTCGCGGAAGGAAACGACGTCGCTGGACGGCGCCGTATTCAGGCGGCCCTCGAGGATCATCCGCGGCGTGGTGCCCTGGCCGTAGGCGTCGAGGTTGGCGGCATCGTCGATGGACAGCACCGCGCCATCCAGGGCCACGCCGGCGAACAGGCCGCGCGCGCGCGACCACGACCAGATCTCGGCCTTGAGCTGGCCGTCGGTGGCGGCGGCGGCGCTGCGCCCGACCGGGCCGGCCGCCACGCCGGCATCGGCGCCGAGGGTGAACTTGCCGTTGACGATGTTGTCCAGGCTGCGGTCGTTGCGGAACACCAGGATCACGTCGGACGACTGCACGCCAGCCTGGAAGCCGATGCTGCCGCCGGTGAGCTTGATGAACACCGGGTTGGACCAGGTGCCGTCGGCGGTCTTGATCGACATCAGGCCATGGCCGCGGCGGCCGCCGACCACCAGGCCGGCCTTGATGGTGTCGGGGATGACGATGATCGCGCGGCCCTCGTCGAGCAGCTTGTCGGGGATGGCCTGCTCGGGAATCTCCTGGATTTCGCTCAGCACGCGCACCGCGTTGCGGGCGCGCTGGTCTTCCTGCGGGCCGGCCATGGCGGTGGCGGACAACAGGCTGGCGGACAGCAGCAAGGCGATGGACGGCAGGCGGCGCATGGCGGACTCCACAGGTCGATGCACGGAAAGATACGGCAAGGCGTCGAGATTGGAAGCGGGGCGATGAATCCGGAGTGAGCGGGAAACAGCAAGGAACCGGTTGGGAGGAACCAGGAACTTAGAGAAGGCAACAACGAGGACCACGCTCGGGAGGGCCGCTGTCGCTTCTGCTGTTGCCAGTTCCTGGTTCCTCCTACCTGGTTCCTCGCTTCTGCGACAATGCGCGCATGTCCGACGCACCCATCACCGCGCTGCTCGCGGTCAATCTAGGCACGCCCGAGACACCTACCGCCCCGGCGGTGCGTCGCTACCTGGCCGAGTTCCTCGGCGATCCACGCGTGGTCTCGATTCCGCCGCTGCTGTGGAAGCCGCTGCTGCACGGATTGATCCTGCCGCTGCGTGGCGGCCGTTCGGCGCACAAGTACGCGCAGGTCTGGCTGCCCGAGGGCTCGCCGCTGGCGGTCTACACCCGGCGCCTGGCCGAGGGCATCGCCCGCGAACTGCCGCACTGGCGGGTACGCGAGGCGATGCGCTACGGCCAGCCGGCGCTGCTGCCGGCCCTCGATGCGCTGGCCGCCGAGGGCGCCACGCGCATCGTGGTGCTGCCGCTGTATCCGCAGTACTCGACCACCACCACCGCCTCGGTCGAGGACAAGGTGGCGCAGTGGCAGGCGCGCCACCGCGATGTGGAAGTGCACACCCTCCGCGACTACGCCGACGATCCGCAGTGGGTGGCGGCGGTGGCCGGTTCGATCCGCGACTACTGGCAGCAGCACGGCCGCGGCGACAGGCTGGTGTTCTCCTTCCATGGCATCCCGCAGCGCCTGGCCGATGCCGGCGACCCGTATCCGCAGCGCTGCGAGGCCAGCGCGCGCGCGATCGCCGCGGCGCTGGAGCTGGACGACGGCGACTGGCGGCTGGCCTACCAGTCGCGCTTCGGCCGCGAGCGCTGGCTGCAGCCCTACGCCGAACCCACGCTGTGGGCGCTGGCCGAAGGCGGCGCGAAGACCCTCGACGTGGTCTGCCCGGGCTTCGCCACCGACTGCCTGGAAACGCTGGAGGAAGTGGCGCTGGGGTTCGCCGCCACCGTCGCCGGGCGCGGCGCGGCGATGCGCTACATCCCCTGCCTGAACGACACCCCCGCCCACGCCCGCGCGCTGGCCGCGCTGGCGGCCGCGCAGACGGCATGACCACGCCGTTCGAACTGGATGCCGGCGGCCTGCGCATCGCCGGGCTCCGCACCGGCAGCGCCGGCGGCTTGCCGGTGCTGGCCCTGCACGGCTGGCTCGACAACGCCGCCAGCTTCGTCCCGCTGGCGGCGCAGCTGCCGGAGCTGGACTGGGCGCTGGTCGACCTGCCCGGCCACGGCCTGAGCGAGCACCTGCCCGCCGACGCGGCCTACACCACGCCGCAGGCGGTCGTGCAGGTGCTGGCGATCATGGATGCGCTGGGCTGGGAGCGCTGCGTGCTGCTGGGCCATTCGATGGGCGCGGCCATCGCCAGCCTGGTCGCGGCGGTGGCGCCGCGGCGGGCGCAGGCGCTGGTCGCCATCGAGGCGCTCGGCGGGCTGGCGGCGCCGGCCACCGCGACGGTGGACCGGCTGCGCGCGCACGTGGCGGCGCTGGCCACGCTCGGCGACAAGCAACTGCGCGTGTTCGCCGACCTGGCCGCGCCGGTGCGGGCGCGCATGCTGGCCAACCAGCTCGAGGAGGCGTCGGCGCGACGGCTGGTCGAGCGCGGCGTGCGCCCGGTCGAAGGCGGCTGGAGCTGGCGCAGCGACCCGCGGCTGATGCTGCCTACGGCCGTGCGCATGACCGAGGACCAGGTGCGCGACGTGCTCGCCGCCATCGAATGCCCGGCGCAGGTGATCTACGCCACGCCGGCACAGGCCTATTTCCCGGAACCGGAACGCAGCCAGCGCGCGGCGCTGCTGCGCCACGGCCGCCTGCACACCCTGCCCGGCCACCACCACCTGCACATGGACCAGCCCGTGGCGGTGGCGGCGCCGATCCGCGATTTCCTGTCCGGCCTGCCGGCCGCATAACCGCGCGCGCCGCACACGCACGCGACGCCTCCCGGCCCACTCGGCCACCCGGCATCCCCGGTCCACGCCGGGCGGCTCCCACTCAAGATTTGCCGGGAGCGGCCGATAACCAATGAAAGCAGAACGTTCACTGCCGCAAGGCGCGCACTCATCCGGAGGCCGCCCACCGCCTGCGCATGTCCGTGGCCTCTCCCTCCTCTTCCGGCGCCACCTTGTCCGTCCCTCACCCTGCCTCCGCCCCCGGCAAAGCCCGCCTGTACGTGGGTGGGCTGCTGCTCGCCTTCTGGCTGGGCTGGGCGGCCATGGCGCTGGCCCACCTGCAGCCGTCCCCTTGGCACGCGGCGGACGCCCATGACGCCGAACGTTCGCTGGCGGGCCTGCTCGACCGGCTTCCGCAGGGAAGCGCGCAGGCGCCGCTGGCCATCCGTCTCGCCCCTGCCGGCTGCGCCTGCAGCCCCGGCAACGACGACGACCCGGCCTGGCAGGCGCTGGCGGCCGCAACCCGGACGGCCGGCGGCCAGGCCATCACCGTCGCGGCCGGCACGGAGGCAGGCGCGTACGAAGTGATGATCCTCGCCGCCGGCCATCGCCTGGTCTATGCCGGCCCGCTGGTCCCCGACCCCGCCCTGTGCGGCAACGGTCCGCCCACCACCCGGCTGCGGCAATGGTTGCCGCAGCTGCTCACCCGCACCGGAACGCCCTTGGTCGCCACGGCAGCCTGCGCGTGCGCACCGTCGCAACGACCTCCATCCATCAGGATGCCTCCCCCATGACCGACTCATCCCCCGCTTCCCAACCCAGCGTCTATGCCCGCGGCCTGGCCGCCAAGGCCGACCGGCTGTTCTTCCGCTTCGGCCTGCTGCTCGGTGCCGGCTCGCTGGGCCTGGCGCTCTGGTACGGCCAATGGCTGCCGTTCCTGGCCGTGGCGCTGCCGGGCCTGGCGCTGATGGCCGTGCAGCTGCGCCTGGCCGGCGGCACCCGCCTGGCCAGCGTGACCGTGGCGCTGGTGCTGATGGCGCTGGTGGCGGTGATGATCCAGCAGGCGCACGGCCTGATCGAGATGCACTTCGGCGTGTTCGTGGTGCTGGCGCTGCTGCTGTACTACCGCGACTGGCTGCCGGTGGTGGCCGCCGCCGCCGGCATCGCCGTGCACCACCTGGCGTTCTACTGGCTGCAGAGCCGCGGCCTGCCGATACGCGCCTTCACCCCCGGCAGCGGCTTCGGCATCGTGCTGCTGCACGCCACCTACGTGGTGCTGGAAACCGGCTTCATCTGCGTCATGGCCATCGAGCTGCGCCGCCAGGTCGATTCGCTCGGCCACGGCCCGCGCCGGCTGGCCGAGCTGGCCCGTGGCGTGGCCGAGGACCGGCCGCTGCCGGCGGAAATGGCCGGCATGCGCTTCCCGCGCGGTTCGCTGGCCGAGGCGCTGGTGCTGATGAGCAACCAGATATACAGCCGGCAGGCCGGCGAGCGGCAGCTGGCGCGGGAGAACGCGAGCATCCGCACCGCCCTGGAAGAGGTCACCACCAGCGTGATGATCGCCGACGCCGACCTCACCATCATCTACGCCAACCGCCCGCTGCTCGAACTGCTGGGCAAGGCCGAGCAGGACATCCGCCGCGACCTGCCGCAGTTCGACCTGAAGACCCTGGTCGGCAGCAGCATCGACATCTTCCATGTGGATCCCGCGCACCAGCGGCAGGTGCTGGGCCAGCTGCGCGGCACCCACCGCGCGCAGATCACCGTGGGCAACCACGTCATGCGCCAGATCATCAACCCGGTCACCGACGCCGACGGCCAGCGCATCGGCTACGTGGTGGAATGGGCCGACCGCACCGCCGAGCTGCAGGTGGAGCAGGAAGTCAGCCGGATCGTGGAATCGGCCATCGCCGGCGACCTGTCCACGCGCCTGGAGCTGGACGGCAAGGACGGCTTCCTGCGCCAGCTTTCGGCGCAGTTGAACGCGCTGCTGGCCGCCATCGCCGGCAGCGTCGACCAGGTCTCGAAGGTGATGCGCGCGCTCTCGCAGGGCGACCTTGGGGTACGCATGGAAGGCGACTTCCGCGGCGTGTTCGCGCAGATGCGCGACGACGCCAACGCCACGGTCGCCCAGCTCACCCACATCGTCGGCCGCATCCAGCGCAGCGCCGCGCACATCGGCACCGCCGCCGGGGAGATCGCCTCGGGCAACAACGACCTGTCGCGCCGCACCGAGCAGCAGGCCGCCAACCTGGAAGAGACCGCCGCGTCGATGGAGGAACTGACCTCCACCGTGCGCCAGAACGCCGAGCACGCACGCCAGGCCAACCAGCTGGCGCAGGGTGCGCATGGCGTGGCTTCGCAGGGTGGCGAGGTGGTGGCGAAGGTGGTCACCACCATGTCGGCCATCGAAGCCTCGTCGAAGAAGATCGCCGACATCATCA
>JAEWOJ010000118.1 GCA_023399815.1 Pseudomonadota bacterium
AGGTCAGGGTCTGCTGCAGCTTGCCGTAGGACGAATACGTCACTGGCTGGGCGGTGGTGGCATTGAACGTCGTCGCGTCGACAACGGTGCCGCCGACCGTGCGGCTGGCCACCTGGCCCAGCACCCATTTGCTCGTGTTGTCGTGGTAGGTGATGACTTCCGTGCGGCTGTAGCTCTGCGCCGATACGGCGGCCGGCAGCAGGGCCGCCAGCAGTGAGGCCAAAAGAGGGAGCGGGCGAGAGCAGTTCCTTTGCTGGCTCATGTCCTGGATCCTTCAGGGTGACGGGGCGCTGGATTGCGTGACGTTCAATGGCCGGGCGAACGTATCGAAGGTATTCACAGCATTCGTGAACACGCGCCCTTGCCGAACGATGCTGCGGCTGACAACAGGACGGATTCTCGCGCTTGCGGGATCGGCCAAACGCGTTGCCGCCCACCCCGTCGGCAGGGGGAATACTGCCGCCACATATGGCACCTCGATATCCCAGTTGCCCACGCCAAGGAGCCTTGAGCGTAAGGCGCAAGCATGCTCTGTGGTTGTAGTTCGACGGACAGGCGCCGACCAAGCTGCACAGGAAGCGCGCTGTTTCCAGGAATATCGATATCCGTGACGGAGAATTCGGTCGCACCGTTGTACAGGCTCACCTGGTCGCCAAAAACCCCGTTGTCGAGCGGAGAAATGCTCTGCGCGGCTTCAACGCGCTTTCTGTATTCGAGGTAGGGATGGATCCCTCCCGGATCCGATGTTCGTTCCTGCGGTATGGACGGCTCCACATCAGGCTCGTCGGACTGCCCACCATCGCCCTGATCCTGGGCAGACACCAAGCTGCTTGCCAACAGGAGCAGCGGGAAAAACAACCTGCATACCTGCGCGCTACGTACTGACATATCCACATCCATGCGTGACGGTCAAGTGGGCCAAGCATCCAACAACCTCTATCAGCAGGCAAGTCCTTCTGTACAACGGAAAATAATGTCCAACACCGCGCACCGGGATCGCACGGACACCTGCAACGTAATTGCATCGTTTCAATGAAGGGCGGCGCCGTGATATAGCGCCGCCTGCCGGAACCACACCCGCATCGCGACGGTGCTTGAGAACTCAGCGCTTGTCGAACAACTGCCTGCGCTCCTCCTCGCTCAGCGGCTTGCCCGCGTCCGGGTTGACGGTCGGGCCGATGGCGTAGGCGCGCTGGGTGGCCGGGCGCGCGGCGATGGCCTGGTGCCAGCGGTGCAGGTGCGGGAAGGCGTCGAAGTCGGCCGGCAGCTTGCTGTAGGCGCCGATCCACGGGTAGCTGGCCATGTCGGCGATGCCGTAGTCGCCGCCGGCCAGGTAGGCCGATTCGGACAGGCGCTTGTCCATCACCCGGTGCAGGCGCCGCACCTCGCTGTCGTAGCGCTCGATGGCGTAGGGAATGCGCTCGGGCGCGTAGACGTTGAAGTGGCCCATCTGCCCGCTCATCGGCCCCAGCCCACCCATCTGCCAGAACAGCCATTCCAGCGTGGCGGCGCGGCCGCGCAGGTCGGCGGGGATGAAGCGGCCGGTCTTCTCGGCCAGGTACAGCAGGATCGCGCCGGACTCGAACACGCTCAGCGGCGCGCCGCCGTCGGCCGGGGCGTGGTCGACGATGGCCGGCATCTTGTTGTTCGGCGAGATGGCCAGGAAGTCGGGCTGGAACTGGTCGCCCTTGCCGATGTTGACCGGATGGATGCGGTATTCCAGCTCCGCTTCCTCCAGGAACAGGGTGATCTTGTGGCCGTTGGGGGTGGGCCAGTAGTACAGGTCGATCATGAATGCGTCTCCGTGGGGACCGTCGCCGGGATCGATACGGTAGCGCTTGGCAGCCTACCGGACGACCGTTAACCTGCCGCCTTCCCGCAACGCAGCATCCTGCCCATGTCCGAACACAAACCGCTGAGCCCGCTCCCGGCCCTGATCTTCGCTTCGCGCTGGCTGCAGCTGCCGCTCTATCTGGGCCTGATCGCCGCACAGTGCGTCTACGTCTATCTGTTCGGGCACGAGCTGTGGCACCTGATCACCCACGCGACCAGCTGGACCGAGCAGCAGATCATGCTGATCGTGCTGGGCCTGATCGACGTGGTGATGATCTCCAACCTGCTGGTGATGGTGATCGTCGGCGGCTACGAGACCTTCGTCTCGCGGCTGGGGCTGGAAGGCCACCCGGACCAGCCGGAGTGGCTCAGCCACGTCAACGCCTCGGTGCTGAAGGTGAAGCTGGCGATGGCGATCATCGG
Organism: Pseudomonadota bacterium; assembly: GCA_023399815.1. Classification (GTDB taxonomy): domain Bacteria; phylum Pseudomonadota; class Gammaproteobacteria; order Xanthomonadales; family Xanthomonadaceae; genus Stenotrophomonas. The sequence goes on from JAEWOJ010000118.1 coordinate 2,257, forward strand.
CATCTCCTCGATCCACCTGCTCAAGACCTTCATCGAGGCCGGCCAGCTGGGCCTGCCGCTGTGCGGACCGGAACTGGCCGCGGGCACGATCTGCACCAAGTTCACCGCCACCGGCGTGATGTGGCAGACCATCATCCACTGCGTGTTCATCCTGTCGGCGATCGGCATCGCCTGGACCGACAGGCTGATGTCCAACGGACACGCCAGGCACAACGGGCATTGACCCCGCCGATGGCCGCCATACCGTGACGGCCATCGCTTTTTGTGGCTACCATGCCTGCCGCCTCGTGCAGCCACGGGCGGCAATGCTAGATTCGCCCTTCGCCCCGGTCCGGCGCAGCGTCGGGAAACGCCGCGCATCCATGACGGCCCAGGCGAGCAACCATTCGCGTTCGTCGATTCAAGGGGAAGATTGATGTCGTACGTCTCGATCCATGGCAAGGCGCGCCTGTTCGCGCCCGCCCTGCTGGCCGTCGCCCTGGCCGCCTGCTCGGGCAAGGACGATTCCACGCCGGCGAAGGCCGGCGGCGCCGCGCCCGCCAGCCCGGCGGCGGCACCGGCCGAGCCGGCCGTTTCGGCCAAGGTGCAGTCGATGGGCACCGACCAGCTGCGCGATTCGGCCAGCACCGCGCTGCGCGAGAACCGCATGTACGCGCCGGCCGGCGACAACGCCATGGAGTACTACCTGGCCCTGCGCGACAAGCTGCCCGACGACGCCGCGGTCAAGAGCGCGCTGACCGACCTGCAGCCCTACACCCTGATCGCCGCCGAGCAGAGCCTGGCGCGCGAGGACTTCGCCGAAGCCCAGCGCCTGATCGCGCTGATCGAGAAGGTGGACCCGTCGGCCCCGGCGCTGCCGCGGCTCAAGCAGGGCATCACCAGCGGCATGGAAGTGGCGGTCAAGCGCACCCAGGAAGAGACCGAGAAGGTCAAGAAGGACGCCGAGAACCGCGCCAAGCAGCTGGTCGAACAGCAGCGCCTGGCCCAGCAGCAGGCCGTCGAGGCCACCGCCGCGCAGCAGCTGGCCGCGCGCCAGGAAGCGGCGCGCCAGGAAAGCGAGCGTCTGGAAGCCGAGCGCCAGGCCGCCGCCAAGCGCGAGGCCGACGCCCGCGCCGCCGCGCAGCAGGTCGCCGCGGCACCGAAGCCGGCCGCGGCCGCGCCGGTCCTGCGCGCGGTGAGCACGCCCGCCCCGCGCTACCCGGCCGATGCGCTGCGCTCGGGCACCTCCGGCGAGGTGCTGGTGGAACTCACCGTCGGCACCGACGGCTCGGTCACCGACGCCCGCGTGCTGCGCGCCACCCCGCCGCGCGTGTTCGACCGCGAGGCGCTCACCGCGGTCAAGCGCTGGAAGTTCGAGCCCATCGCCAGCCCGACCACCACCCGCCGCACGCTGGCCTTCCAGCCGAACCAGTAGCGCGGAACTCGCCCCGCAGGGGCCTGCCGATGCAGCGTGCGCGGCGAGCTGTGCACTGATGGAAAGCAAAAGCAGAAAGGCCCGGATCGCTCCGGGCCTTTCCGTTTTCCGGGCCGGCCAGGTCGGGAGTGCACCCCCGCAGCCTGGCGACCCGGGTGGCCCCCGTCGGGGGCGTAGCCCCGACCTACCCGGAGATGGCCAGGCGCTCCTGCCGGTAGCGCCACACCGCCACCGCCCACAGCAGCACCGCCAGCAGCAGCGAGGCCGCCAGGTAGACGCCCCATTGCTCGGCGGCCGGCATCTCGCCGCGGGTCACCTTCACCAGCATCTGGTTCTGCGACAGGAACGGCACCGCGTACTGCCACAGCTGGGTGTCCTTCAGCGGATAGGCCATCAGCGCGTAGCTGGGCATCATCGCCAGCATCATCAGCCATACGATGTGGCTCTGCGCTTCCTTCATGCTCTTGGCGCCGGCGGCCAGGCAGGTCAGCAGCGCGGTGCCGATCAGCACCAGCGGCAGCAGCACCAGCAGCAGCTTGCCCATCGCCATGAAGCTGACGTCCAGCGAGCCGGCCATGCCGCGGCCGATGCTGGCGCTGAACTTGAAGGACAGCAGGATCAGCAGGATCGCCGTCAGCCCGACCGCCGCCGATGCCAGCATCTTGCCGCTGACCAGGGCGCCGCGCGAAGCCGGCGTGGCCAGCAGCGGCTCCAGCGACTGCCGCTCGCGTTCGCCGGCGGTGGTGTCCAGGACCAGGTGCGAGCCGCCGATGAAGGAGAACATCATCAGCAGCATCGGCAGGATGACGGACAGGAAGATGCCGCGCTTGGCCTCGGCCGTGGCCAGGTCGCGCGTGCCGACGTTCACCGGCGCGGCCACCATCGGGTTGACGCCGCGCGCCATCAGCCGCAACGCGCCCACCGACTGGCCATAGGCCGCCAGCACCTTGCGCACGCGCGCCACCTGCACGTCGCTGGTGCGGCGCGTGGTGTCGGCCACGATCTCCACCTTGGCCGGCTTGCCGGCCCGCCAGTCGTCGGCGAAATCGGGGGCGACCACCAGCGCCACGTCCTCGCGCTGGGCGCGGATGCGGGCTTCGTAGTCGTCCGGCGCGGCGCTGGGGGTGATGCCGTAGCTGGCCAGGAACGCCATGAGGTTGGGCGCGCGCTCCATGCCCACCACCGGCAGCGCCATGTCCTTCTCCAGCTGGTTCTCCACGCGCAGGTTGCTGAGCTTGTCGATGCCCAGGAACAGCAGCGGGTACAGCAGCGGCGCGATGAACAGGGTCAGGAAGAAGGTGCGGCGGTCGCGGGCGAAATCGCGCAGTTCCTTGCGCATCACCGTGAACATGCTGCCAATGAATCCGGTCTTGTTCATGCGTGCAGGCCCTCCTCGCTGCCGATCAGCTTGACGAACGCGTCTTCCAGGTTGGCTTCGCCGGCCTGCCCGCGCAGTTCGTCCGGCGTGCCATGCGCCACCACGCGGCCATGCGCGACGATGACGATGCGATCGCACAGCGCCGCCACCTCCTGCATGATGTGGCTGGAGAAGATCACGCAGCGGCCTTCGGCGCGCAGTTCCTTGAGGAAGCCGCGCAGGCCGCGCGTGGTCATCACGTCCAGGCCGTTGGTCGGCTCGTCGAGGATCACGTTCTTCGGGTCGTGCACCAGCGCGCGGGCGATGGCGGTCTTGGTGCGCTGGCCCTGGCTGAAGCCTTCGGTCGAGCGGTCGAGGAAATCCTCCATCTGCAGCGCCGCGGCCAGGCGCGCGACGCGCGCGGCGATCGTCGCCGCGTCCATGCCGTGCAGCTGGCCGAAGTACTCGATGTTCTCGCGCGCGGTCAGGCGCTTGTACACGCCGCGCGCGTCGGGCAGCACGCCCAGGCTGCGGCGCACCGTGTCCGGGTCGGCCGCGGCGTCCACGCCGTCGACCATGACCTTGCCGGTCTCGGGCGTCATCAGCGTGTAGAGCATGCGCAACGTGGTGGTCTTGCCGGCGCCGTTGGGGCCGAGCAGGCCGGTGATCTGGCCGTCATGGGCGGTGAAGCCCACCTCGTCCACGGCGATCACCGGAGTCTTGTCCTTGCCCTTGCCGGGAAAGGTCTTGCGGAGTCGTTCTGCGACGATCATGGAAGCGGATCCTTGAGTGATACGGCGATGGCGGCGTCAACGGGACGATCCAGGCAACGGAGCGCACGATCGCTCCACGCGCTCTCTCGTTCCTCGTTCCTGCCCGCTCGTTCCTGTCTTTTCACGGTTCCCAGCCATTGAAGCTGGTGAACGGCGGCACGTAGTTCAGTTTTTCCAGGCAGGCACCATCGAGCGCGGCGGCATCGGCCTTGTCGACGAACTGGGCGAACAGCTTGGGCATGCAGCCGGCGCCGACCACCGCGTGGCCCTGGCCGCGCAGCACGAACAGGCGCCCGTTGGGCAGGCTCTTGACCACCTCCTCGCCGTAGCGCGGCGGCGTGACCGGATCGAACTCGCCCTCCAGCACCAGCGCCGGCACCGCGGAGGACAGGGCCTGGTGGAAGTCGGCCGGCACCTGGCCCTTCGGCCATGTCCTGCACATCGCCGCCAGCCCCTGCGCCATGCCATTGCCGAGCACGGTGCCTTCGTCCCCGGCGCGCTCGACCATGCCTTCGTCGTCCTCGCTGCAGATCACCGACAGCTGCATGCCCATGGCCATCGCGTCCTTCATGCCGCCGTGGACCATCCGCGCCAGCGCCATCAGGTCGCCATAGCGGCCGTTGCGGGCCTCGTGGATCAGCTTGGGCAGCAGCGCCGCGGCCTGCGGCATGTAGGCGTACATGCGCACCAGGCTGGCGACGGTCTCGGCGCGCAGCACGTCCTCGCGCTCCTCGCCGGTGCTGGCGTCGCGGTAGCGCACCGTCACCGGGTTGGCGCGCAGGGTGGCCAGCAGCGCGTCCAGCTCGGCGCGCGGATCGCCCAGCGCCGCCTTGCAGGTGGCGTTGCCGGTGCACTGGGCGAACTGCAGCGCCAGCGCGTCGTCCAGGTTGCGGGCGAAGATGTTGCCCAGCTGCAGGGTGTTGGGCACCACCGAATCGAGCACGATGCTGCGGGTGCTCTGCGGATGGCGCATGGCGTACTGCTGCGCCACGCGCGTGCCGTAGCTGACCCCGACCAGGTTGATCTTCGCCGCGCCGACGGCCTGGCGCACCGCGTCCAGGTCGGCGACCGCATCGGTGGTGGTGTAGTGGCGCAGGTCGGCCTTCTGCGACAGGGTCTTCGCGCACGCGGCGGCGGCGGCCTGCATCGCCTCGATGCCGGCGTCGTCGCCCTCGGGCTCCTCGCAGGACAGCAGGTTGGACCTGCCGGTGCCGCGCTGGTCGACGAGGATCACGTTGCGGCGCTTGCGCACGTCGGCGAACGCCGCGTCGATCTGCGGATAGCTCTCCACCGCCGACTGGCCGGGGCCGCCGGCGAGGAAGAACACAGGGTCGGCCAACGCGGCCTCGGGCTTGTCCGGCGTCAGCAGCGCGATGTTCAGCGCGATCCTGCGGCCCTGCGGATTGGCGCGGTCCTCGGGCACCTCGAAGGTGGTGCACTGCGCTTCCAGGCTTTCACGGCCGGCCAGCGAGTTCAGGATGCAGGGACGGAACGCCAGGCTGCCCAGCATCAGCGGCCTGGCCTGCACGTCGGCGGCGGGAAGCGGCGCGGCCGGGTCGGCCTTGGCCTCGTCGGGCGCGGGCTTGAACGCGCGGTAGCCGAGCACGGCGACGAGCGCGGCCACCGCCAAGAGGGTACGGGTCTTGCGGGACATCATCGGAACAGCCCCTTGTGGTTGGATGGAACGGGTTTGGATCTGCCAGCCCATGACGCGGCTGGCGGCGTCATGTGACGGCAGGAAAGAAGATGTCCTCGATCCTGGCGTCGAACAGCCGGGCGATGCGGAACGCCAGCGGCAGGCTGGGGTCGTACTTGCCGGTCTCCAGCGCATTGACGGTCTGCCGGGAAACCTCCAGCCGTTCGGCCAGTTCCCCCTGCGACCAGCCCCTGGCCTCGCGCAGCTCGCGCAGTCGGTTGTCCATGCGGCGGGCTCAGCGGTACCTGCGCGAAACGACGACCTTGGCCAGGCCATAGGCCAGGCACACCAGCGGGAACACCCAGATCATCGCGGCGCTGGCCGGCACGTCCAGCACCTTCGCCGCCTGCAGCAGGCCGCCGGTGAGATAGAGCAGCGACACGCAGGCCGTGGCGAAGCTGACCGCCTGCAGTTCGATGCGCTGCTGCAGTTCGTCCACGTCGCGGATGTAGCGGATCATCGCCCGCAGCGTCATCGCGATCGGCGGCACCGGCAGCAGCGCGATGCAGGCGCGCAGCGCGGTGCCGTCGACCCGCTTGAGCAGGGTGATCGACACCACCAGCAGCACCGCGTAGGCACCCATGGCCAGCATCATCTCGCGGCTGTAGCGCCGGCGCAGCGCCAGCGGCGCGGTATCGCAGGCGTCGGGCAGCTGCCGGCGCAGCAGCACCACGAACGCCACGCCGATCGACACGCCCACGCAGATGCCGCCGAGCAGGCCGGCGACCTCCGCCGGCGCCAGCCGCAGCACGGCCATGCCGATCGCGGCGCTGGCGAAGACGCTGCCGATCAGCCAGCGGTCGAGTGCGCGCGCCATGGCTCAGCAGCCCCTGCGCGAGCGCGCCAGGAAGGAGAAGGACAGACCGAGGAAGGCCATGCCGACGCCGAGGAACGGCGCCAGCCCCTGGACCTGGGACACGGAGACGAAGACGACGCCGGTGACCAGGAAGGACAGACCGGCAGCACGCGGATTCCGCGGACGACTCATCATGACGGCACACCCTGTAAAGGAAGCTTTACAGACGGTAATCGCCGCCCTGCCACGTTGTCAAGCGTCCTTTACAGACTCCATCGCAAGGTCGCAGACGACGCGGTTGCGGCCCGCGTCCTTGGCCCGGTACAGCGCCGCGTCGGCCCGCGCCAGCAGGCGCTCCAGGCCGGGCGCGGCATCGGCGACGGCCACGCCGATGCTGGTGGTGATGACGATCAGGCCGTCGTTCCGGTCCAGCGGGCTGGCCTCCAGCGCGGCGCGCAGGCGTTCGGCCAGCGCCAGCGCCTGTTCCATGCCGGTATCCGGCAGCAGCAGCACGAACTCCTCGCCGCCATAGCGGCCGAGCAGCCAGTCGCGGCCGCGCAGGTTGCGCTGCAGGGTCCGCGCGGTGTGGTGCAGCACCTCGTCGCCGGCCTGGTGGCCATGGGTATCGTTGATCCGCTTGAAGTGGTCCAGGTCCAGCAGCATCGCCGCGAACGGCTGCTGCTGGCGCGCGCACTGCTCCAGCCGCTGCCCGCCGTCGTCCATCAGCGCGGTGCGGTTGAGCAGGCCGGTCAGGCCATCGCGGCGCGCCAGCCGGCGCAGGTCCACCATCTGCCGCTCGACGATCAGCAGCACCAGCGCGAAGGTATGGCCCAGCATCACGATCAGGCTGCCGACGTAGGTGATGGTCATCGGCAGGCCGGCGCGCAGGATGTCGCCGCCGGCTCCCGGCGCGACCGGCAGCAGCGCCCGCACCAGGAACAGCAGCGCATCCAGCGCGAACACCGCCGCCGCCGTCCGGCAGCTGCGGCGGATGTCGGCCGGGGCGTGGCGCAGCAGCAGCCAGACCTCCCAGATCTTCCAGACGATGACCAGCAGGCTGTACAGCGCCAGCCGTATGCCGAGATCGGGATCGCCCACGCTGAACCAGACGATGCACAGCAGGTACGCGCCGGCCAGCGCCAGCGCCGGGCGCAGCGGCGCGCGGCGGCCGACGTGCAGGGCCACGCCGCACAGCAGCAGCACGCTGCCGAGCACGGCGAAGAGGTTGCGCCCCAGGATCGACAGCAGTTCCGGCATGTACGCCTGCAGGCCGAGCAGCGCCGTGCCCAGCGCGCCGGCCCACAGGCTGGCCGCCCACAGCCGCGGCACCGGATGGCCGCGCATCACCAGCAGGATCAGCGAAAAGCCCGCCGCGAGCGCGACGTGCAGCAGCAGGCCGATGAAGGCGATGGTGGGAAAGTCCAGCGACGTCATGCCTGGGGATTCCTTGCGTCGAGCGGTATCGCCACGTGGGAGCAGCCTGCGGAATCATCATGCCGCATGCCGGGGCGGGCACGCAGCCCCCGGCCTATTTGCTGCTGACGTATTTCTCGCGGCGCACCTGAGGCTGGGGCAGACCGGCCAGCTTCAACGCCTCGAAGCAGGCATCGACCATGACCGGGTTGCCGCACAGGTAGGCGATGTCGCGCGCCGGGTCCGGGGCGAGTTCGGCCAGCTGCTGCTGCACGTAGCCGCTGCGCACGTCCGGATGCGGATCGGCGGGCAGCTCGCGCGACAGGCAGGGCATGTAGCGGAAGCCGGGATTGGCCTCGGCGAAGGCGCGGAAGTCGTCGGCGTACAGCAGTTCGGCCGGGGTACGCGCGCCCTGCAGCAGCACCACTTCCACGCCGCGCTCGACCATGGCCTGGCGCAGCAGCGGCAGCATCGAGCGGTACGGGGTGACGCCGGTGCCGGTGGCGATCAGCAGGTAGCGGCCGTTGCGGTCGCCGGCATGCAGGCAGAAGCGCCCGAACGGGCCGCTGGCGGCGACGTGCCGGCCGATCTCCAGTCCCTCGAACAGCGCGGTGGCGGCGCCGCCGGGCACGAAGCTGACCGCGATCTCCACCGCGTCGCCCGGGCCGAGCGCATGGTCGTGGATGGTCGCCAGCGAGTAGCTGCGCTTGGTCGCGGTGCCGTCGGCGTAGTCGAAATGCACCTGGATGAACTGCCCGGGCTGGAAATCCAGCGGCAGCCCGTCGTCGCGGACGAACTGGTAGTGGCCGACGGTGGGCGCCAGCATGCGGCGACCGGTCAGCTTCAGGGGGAATTGGACAGGCACGAGCAGGGAACAGTGTGTAGCCGGGCTGGTGCCGCGGGGCCTCCTATAATAGCCGCTCGCACTTATCCGGCGCCGCTACCCCGGCGCGAAGGCCCGAGCTTGGATTCCCGAACCTCCCCCGTCGCGCCCGCGTTGCGCATCCACGACCTCCGCAAGACCTACGACAACGGCGTGGAGGCGCTCAAGGGCGTCTCGCTCGAGGTCGCGCCCGGCGACTTCTTCGCCCTGCTCGGCCCCAATGGCGCCGGCAAGTCCACCCTGATCGGCATCGTCTCCTCGCTGGTGAACCTCAGCGGGGGCCAGGTGGAGGTGTTCGGCACCGACCTGGTGGCCGAGCGCAGCGCGACCATGCGCCTGATCGGCCTGGTGCCGCAGGAAATCAACTTCAACCTGTTCGAGAAGCCCTTCGACATCCTGGTCAACTACGCCGGCTTCTACGGCATCCCGCGCGCCGAGGCCGAGGCCCGCGCCGAGGAGGAACTCAGGCGCGCGCACCTGTGGAACAAGGCGCAGCTGATGAGCCGCACGCTGTCCGGCGGCATGAAGCGGCGGCTGATGATCGCTCGCGCGATGATGACCCGCCCGCGCCTGCTGATCCTGGACGAGCCCACCGCCGGCGTGGACATCGAGATCCGCCGCGACATGTGGAAGACGCTGCAGGAGATCAACGCCGCCGGCACCACCATCATCCTCACCACGCACTACCTGGAAGAGGCCGAGCAGCTGTGCCGCAACCTGGCCATCATCAACCACGGTCGCATCGTCGAGCAGGGGCCGATGCGCGCCCTGCTGGCCAAGCTCGACGTCGAGGGCTTCATGCTCGACATCGACGGCGAGCTGCCGGCGCAGCTGCCGCACATCGAAGGCGCGCAGCTGGCCGCGGTCGACGCGCACACCCTGGACCTGGAGATGCCGCGCGCGATGGACCTGAACCGCGTGTTCGACGCGCTGGACGCCGCCGGCATCCGCGTGCGCTCGATGCGCACCAAGAGCAACCGCCTGGAGGAACTGTTCGTGCGCCTGACCGGCAACCTCACGCAGTAAACCCCTCCCTTTTCGCCAAGGCGAAAGGGGAGGGCTGGGGAGGGCTCGCCCTCCACCGCTTCCCACAAGAGCAACGGCAAAAACACCCCCTCCCGACCTCCCCCTGCGCTGCGCGCAAGGGGAGGGGCCAAGAGCCAGAGCATGAACACGACGACTACCGACACCGCATCGCCCACCGACACCCAGCGCAACCTCGTCGCGCTGGGCACCATCGTCCGCCGCGAGGTCAGCCGCATCCTGCGCATCTGGAGCCAGACCCTGGTGCCGCCGGCGATCACCATGGTGCTGTACTTCATGATCTTCGGCGGCCTGATCGGCTCGAAGATCGGCGACATGGGCGGCTACAGCTACATGCAGTTCATCGTGCCCGGCCTGGTGATGATGAGCGTGATCCAGAACAGCTACGGCAACATCAGCTCCTCGTTCTTCGGCGCCAAGTTCGGCCGCCACGTCGAGGAACTGCTGGTCAGCCCGATGCCGAACTGGGTGATCCTCGGCGGCTACGTCGCCGGCGCGGTGCTGCGCGGGCTGATGGTCGGCGTGATCGTGCTGGTGATCGCCATGTTCTTCACCCGCGTGCACATCCCGCACCCGCTGGTGACGCTGAGCACGGTGCTGCTGGGCGCGACGATCTTCTCGCTGGCCGGCTTCATCAACGCCGTCTACGCGAAGAAGTTCGACGATGTGGCGATCGTGCCGACCTTCATCCTGACGCCGCTGACGTACCTGGGCGGCGTGTTCTACTCGGTCACGCTGCTGCCCGGCTGGGCGCAGGCCCTGACCCACGCCAACCCGATCTTCTACATGGTCAACGCCTTCCGCTACGGCCTGCTGGACAGCAGCGACGTGCCGCTGTGGGTGTCCTACGCGCTGATGCTCGGCTTCGTCGCCGCGCTCACCGCGCTGTCGCTGTGGCTGCTGCGGCGCGGCGTCGGCCTGCGCAGCTGATGGCGGATTTCGGCGACTACATCGTGCGGGCCGGCGGCGCCGCCGCCGTTATCCCTGTCCAATCCTGAAATCCTGATGGAATCGACACCATGCGCATCCTGATCCTCGGCGCCGGCGGCACCGGCGGCTATTTCGGCGGGCGGCTGGCCCAGGCCGGCATCGACGCGACCTTCCTGGTGCGCCCGGCGCGCGCGGCGCAGCTGGAGCGCGACGGCCTGGTGATCCGCAGCCCGCTCGGCGACGCGGCGTTCCCGGTGGCGCATGTCACCGCCGAGGCCCTGCCCGCGCTGGCGGCAACCCGGCCATTCGACCTGGTGGTCCTCAGCTGCAAGGCCTACGACCTGGACAGTTCGATCGAGGCCATCGCGCCGGCGGTGGGGCCAAGCACCACGGTGCTGCCGATCCTCAACGGCCTGCGCCACTACGCCGCGCTGGATGCGCGCTTCGGCCGCGCAGCGGTGCTCGGCGGGCTGTGCTTCATCAGCGCGACCAAGGCCGACGACGGCGCCATCGTGCACCTGGACCGGCCGGCGCGCCTCACCTTCGGCGAGCGCGACGGCGCCACCGGCAGCGCGCGCGTCGCCGCCTTCGCCGCTGCCTGCGAAACGGCGGGCATCGACCATGTCGCCTCGGACGACATCGCCCTCGAACAGTGGATCAAGTACACCTTCCTGGCCACGCTGGCGGCCGGCACCTGCCTGATGCGCGCCGACGTCGGCCACATCGTCGCCACCGCCCACGGCACCGCGTTCATGCAGGCGCTGCACGACGAATGCCTGGCCGTGGCCGCGCAGGCCGGCCAGCCGGTCCCGCCGAAGGCGCGGGACATCGCGCTGGCCGCGCTGACCAAGGCCGGTTCGCCGATCAAGGCCTCGATGCTGCGCGACCTGGAAGCCGGGCAACGCGTGGAAGCGGCGCACATCGTTGGCGACATGCTCGACCGCGCGTTGGCCGCCGGCCACTCCGCGCCGCTGCTGCAGACCGCGTACTGCCACCTGCAGGCCTACGAGGCGCAGCGGGACGCATGACCGCCGCCGGCGCCCTGCCGCGGCGGGTGCTGGTCCTCGGGCTGGGCCACGCCGGGCGCGCGCTGGCGTTTCGCCTGAAAGCCCTGGGCGTCGCCGTCGAAGGCAGCGTGCGCGATCCCGCGGCCGCCCCCGACGACGGTATTCCGCGCCATCGCCTGCATCCCGGCCATGCGCCCGGCGCGGCCCTGCTGGCCGCCGTCGCGCGGGCCGATGCGGTGCTGTGCGGCGTGCCGCCCGATGCCGATGGCGATCCCGCGCTGCGCCTGCTCGTCCCCGCCCTTCAGGCCAGCCCCGCGTTGCGCTGGGTCGGCTACCTGTCCTCGACCGCCGTGTATGGCGACCGCGACGGCGGCTGGATCGACGAGCATTCCATCGCCGACGCCACCGATGCCGCGGCCACGCAACGGCGCCTGGCCGAAGCGCAGTGGCGCGCGCTGGCTCGCGAGCGCGGCATCGCCTCGGCCCTGTTCCGCCTGCCCGGCCTGTACGGACGCGACCGCAACGCGCTGCGGCAACTGGCCCAGGGCCGCGCGCGCCACATCGTGCGGCCGGGCCTGGTGTTCAACCGCCTGCACGTCGAGGACCTGGCCGAGGCGGTGGTCGCCGCGATGCGCCGGCCCACGCACAACGCCCTGTACCTGCCCGCCGACGACGAACCGGCACCGCCGCAGGACGTGCTGGCCCATGCCGCGCGGCTGGGTGGATTCGCGATGCCACCGGCGCTTGCCTGGGACGACCCCGCGCTCAGCCCCACGCTGCGGCGCTTCTACGCCAGCAACAAGCGCATCGACAGCCGCGGCACCCGCGAGCGCCTGCAATGGCAGCCGCGTTTCCGCACCTATCGCGACGGGCTGCGCGATGCGTGGGACGCCGGCGACGGTTTCGCCCAGCAGTAGCGCCAGCCTGCGGGCAGGCAACAGCGCTGCGCATCGGCGTTCTTCCGTCAGCCGGCGTGCGGCAGGCGGAAGAACGCGCGCGTGGCGGCGGTGGCGTTGACCGCGGTGAGCGCCACGTCCTCGCCACGGTCGCGCGCCAGCTCCTCGACGATGTGCGACAGGAAGGTCGGCTCGTTGCGGCGGTCCTTGGGCAGCGGCCGCAGCGTGCGCGGCAGCAGGTAGGGCGCGTCGGTCTCGATCATCAGCCGCCCGGCCGGGATGTGCTTCACCAGTTCGCGCAGGTGCGCGCCGCGGCGCTCGTCGCACAGCCAGCCGGTGATGCCGATGTGCCAGTCGCGGTCGAGGTAGTCGAACAGTTCGCGGCGCTCGGCGGTGAAACAGTGCACCACCGCCGGGCCAAGGCGGCCGTCGAAGTTCTTCATCATCGCCAGGAAATCGTCGTGCGCATCGCGCTGGTGCAGGAACAGCGGCTTGCCGTTCTCCGAAGCCAGCTGCAGCTGCCGCTCGAACGCCCTGCGCTGCGCCGCACGCGGCGAGAAATCGCGGTTGTAGTCCAGCCCGCACTCGCCCACCGCCACCACTTCCGGATGCGCATGCAGCGCGCGCATCTCCGCGTCGCATTCGTCGGTGTACTCGACCGCATGATGCGGATGCACGCCAGCGGTGGCGTAAAGGAAGCCGGGATGCCGGCGCGCCAGGTCCAGCGCCATCGGCGAGTGCTCGCGGCTGGCGCCGGTCACCACCATCTGCACCACGCCGGCGGCGCGCGCACGTTCCAGCACCGCGTCCAGGTCGCGCGCGAAGGATTCGTGGGTGAGGTTGGCGCCGATGTCGATCAGTTGCATGGGGAATACATGTCCGGGGGCCGGCCATTCTAGCGGCCCGGTGTCCGGCGGCCAGGCGACCTGGCATCCGCCAAGGCCGATACCCAGGCCGCGCTCGACCCGCGCTCCCTCTTCATCGACTGCGAACGCGCGTCGGAGAAGCAGCCGGCGGGAAGGCGCCGGCGACAGCGGGAAGCGGCGGCGAGCGCGTATGCTTGCGCCCCCATGAATGCCACCGTTTTTCCCATTTCCCCCCTGCTGCCGGCCATCGCCGACAGCCTGGCCGCGCATCCGCGGCTGGTGCTCGAAGCCCCGCCCGGCGCCGGCAAGACCACCCAGGTGCCGCTGGCGCTGCTCGACGCGCCATGGCTGAACGGCGGGAAGATCGTGATGCTGGAGCCGCGCCGGGTCGCCGCGCGCAGCGCCGCGCAGTTCATGGCGCGGCAACTGGGCGAGCCGGTCGGCGAGACCGTCGGCTACCGCATCCGCTTCGAGAACAAGGTCTCCGCGCGCACCCGCATCGAGGTCGTCACCGAGGGCATCCTCACCCGCATGCTGCAGGACGATCCCGAGCTTGGCGGAAGCGGGCCGGAACGCGTGGGCGCGCTGCTGTTCGACGAGTTCCACGAGCGCCACCTGTCGGCCGACCTCGGCCTGGCGCTGGCGCTGGACGTGCAGGCCGGGCTGCGCGAGGACCTGCGCATCGTGGTGATGTCGGCCACGCTCGACGGCGAGCGGCTGGCCGCCTTCCTCGATGCGCCGCGCCTGTCCAGCGAAGGCCGCAGCTACTCGGTGGAGGTGGGCCACTTCCCCGCGCGCCGCGACGAGGCGCTGGAAACGCAGGCGCGGCGCGCAGTGGAGCACGCGCTGGAAAACTATCCAGGCGACGTGCTGGTGTTCCTGCCCGGCCAGCGCGAGATCGCGCGGATGCTGGCGGCTTTGAGCCCCTCTCCCTCCGGGGTGAGAGGAGCCGCTTGCGAACCACAGGTTCGCGGCTCATCGAACGCCCTTGCGCCAGCGCAAGGGCCGGGGCGCGGAGCGGGGGTTGGGGTGAGGGGCAATGGAGCCCCGACGGTCCAGACATCATCGGCCCCGCTCACCCCTCATCCGCCCTCCGGGCACCTCGCTCCGCGCCCCGGCCCGGCGCAAAGCACCGGGCGCTCAGGCGTGCGTGGGCCAATGGCCCACGAGCAGCACACCTTCGCCCCGGAGGGAGAAGGGCTTGAAGTGCTGCCCCTGCACGGCGAACTTCCCGTCGAACAGCAGTCGCGCGTGCTGCAGCCCGATCCGGATGGCCGCCGCCGCGTGGTACTGGCCACCAACGTGGCCGAGTCCTCGGTCACTCTGCCCGGCGTACGCGTGGTGATCGACGCCGGCCTGGCGCGCGAGCCGCGCTACGACCCCAACAGCGGTTTCTCGCGGCTGGACGCGGTGGCGATCTCGCAGGCCTCGGCCGACCAGCGCGCCGGCCGCGCCGGCCGCGTGGCCGCCGGCTGGGCCCTGCGCCTGTGGCCGCAATCGCAGCGGCTGGAACCGCAGCGGCGGCCGGAGATGGCGCAGGTGGAACTGGCCGCGCTGGCGCTGGAACTGGCCGCCTGGGGCAGCGACGAGCTGCGCTTCGTCGATCCGCCGCCAGCCGGTGCGCTGGCCGCCGCGCGCGAACTGCTGCAACGGCTCGGCGCGCTCGGCGGCAACGGCGGCATCACCGCCGCCGGCAAGCGCATGCTGGCGCTGGGCACGCACCCGCGGCTGGCGGCGATGCTGATCGCCACCTCCAGTCCACGCGAGCAGGCCCTGGCCGCCGACCTGGCCGCACTGCTGGAAGCGCGCGACCCGCTGCGTCAGGGCGGCGACGCACTGGCCGCGCG
>JAEWOJ010000178.1 GCA_023399815.1 Pseudomonadota bacterium
TGGGCACGCGCCAGCGGCAGCAGGGGCGCCAGTTTCAGCAGGCCGGCGAAACGCTCGAACAGGCCATCGCCGGGGCCGAAGATCACCGAGGGCTGGAAGATCGTCCAGTCCAGCGCCGAGCCTTTCACCCGCGCCTCGGCTTCGCCGCGGCTGCGCAGGTAGTGGCTCTGTCCGCGCCCGGCATTGAGCGCGCTCATCTGCAGCAGGCGGCGGGTGCCGGTGGCGTGGCAGGCGGCGATGACCTTCTCGGTGAACAGCACGTGCGCACGCTCGAAACCGCGCCCGTCGCGGCCGTGTTCGTTCAGGATGCCGACCAGGTTGATCGCCGCATGGGCACCGTCCAGCAGGCGGCGCAGCGCGGCGTCGGAGTACACGTCGGCATCGACCACGCGCACTTGCGGCAGCACGAACAGCTCGCGCTGGCGCTCGCGGTTGCGGCTCGGCACGGTCAGCGCGAATCCGTCGGCGGCCAGGCGCTGCACCAGGTTGCGCCCGACGAAGCCGGTGCCGCCGAACACCACGATGCGTCGCTGTGCGCTCATGGCGCGGCCTCCGTGGCGGGGCAGGCGAAATCGCGCCGCGCCGCCTGCAGGCGCCCGGTCGCGCGTTGTCCGACCGGCAACGCCTTGTCGCCGAGGCGCCAGTCGTAGATCACGCTGAAGGCCAGGATGCGCGCGACGTACTCGCGGGTTTCGCGGTAGGGAATGGTCTCGATCCACAGGTCGACGTCGGACGGTGACGGTGGCCGTTGCGCCAGCCAGCGCGCCACCGGCGCCGGGCCGGCGTTGTAGGCGGCGGTGGCCAGGTATGGCTGGCTAGCGTGGCGCTGCAGCATCGTGGCCAGGTGCGCGATGCCCAGCGCGAGGTTGTCGCGTGGTTCGAACAGGCCGGCGTCGCCGGGATAGCGCAGGCCGCGCAGCGTCGCCTCCTGGCGCGCGGTGGCCGGCAACAGCTGCATCAGGCCGCGCGCGTTGGCATGCGAACGCGCGTCGGCGACCCAGGCGCTCTCGGCCCGGATCAGTGCCGCGACCCAGGCTGGATCCAGTCCGTATTTTTTCGCGTCGCGCTCGATCTGGCGCGCGTGTGGCAGCGGGAAGCGCAGCCGGTAGTAGCGCAGGTCGTCGCCGGCGTTGAGGGTGAAGGCGCCGCGGTCGTGCCAGCCGGCATGCTCGGCCAGCGCCACCGCGGCGCGGCGTTCGTCGTCGGGCAGGCCGCCCTTGAGCGCATCCCACTCGCGCCGCGCCCAGGTTTCGCGCCCGATAGCATGCAACTCCATCGCGCGCACGAACCCGGCGCGTGCCTCCAGCCGGCGGCGCAGCGGCGCGTCGGCCTTCTCGTCGAGCGGGCACAGCGCGTACGGCGATCCGATGCGGTCGGCGGCGAGGAAGCCGAAGTAGGTGGGTTCGCGCGCCAGCCGGGCGAACTCCTCGCGGCTGCCGGCAGCGCCGGTTTTCTCGCGCAGGCGTGCGTCCAGGTAGCGCCAGCGCGCGTCGGCGCGCTGTTCGGCCGGCATCGCGGCAATCGCGGCGAGCGCGGCGCTGAGGTCGCCGCGGGCGAGCGCTTCGCGTGCCTGCCATTCGTGCAGGCGCGCATCCCAGGCATCAGCGGGCACGGCGGCGAAATGGCGCGCGCTGTCGGGCAGGTACGAGGCCGCGCTCCACAATGCGATCTGGTTCAGCACCTCGCCGCGCTGCGCAGGTTCGAGCGCCAGGCGGCCCTGCAGCGAGGCCAGCAAGGCATCGGCCGCGCCGGGATCGCGCCGCGCCAGCCGGTTGAGGCCGAGTACCGCGATACGGCGGCTGCGCGCGTCGGCCGGCCAGGTGGCGGTGGGCGCCTGGGTCGGGCCTTCGAGATAGCTGGCGTAGCCTTGCGCCAGTGCACCATCGCGCGCCGGCAGGCTGCGCGCGAGGAAACGCATCAGGCCGAGATTGTGTTCGGTCGCGGCCAGCTCGATGCGTTGCCAGTGCCGCTCGGCCGTCAGCAGGCCGCGCTGGCGCAACACGTCGAACACGCCATCGCATTGCGCCGGCTGCGAGGTGCCGCTCAGCCACAGCGCCAGCGCGGCGTCGAGCCAGGCGGTGTCGGGCTTGGCATTCGTGCGGGAAAGCAGGTCGCCACAGCGCAACGCCGCGTCATTGCTGCCGGCGTACAGCAGGCGGAAGCCGGCCCAGTCGCCGCGCTTGGCCAGCGCGCGCAGCGCCTCGCCGCGCAGCAGCGGCGACACCGGCAGGTCCGGGTGACGGTCGAGGAACTGCTTCACCGCGTCGGCATCGACCTGGCCGAGCTGGCGGCGTAGCGCGACGTAGTCCAGGTACGGCGCCAGCGGATGCCCGGCCTGGCCGCGCGCGGCGGCGGCGAACTCCGACAGCGGGCGGGTTTCGGCCACTTCCAGCGCACGCTTGAAGCTGGCGCGCTGCGTTGGCAGGTCGGCGGCCGACGCGGCCGCCATGCCGAGCAACGCGACTCCCGCCGCAAATCCCATTCGCATGAGTGCACCCCGCGATGCGGAGAAGGGCGGATGCGCGCGCCGGCCGGCGGCCTGCGGCCGCGCCTGCAATGGAGCGGCTTCGGCGGACTGCGGTCGTGGCGAGGCAAGCGAATGCGGCATGGCGGAGGTGGGCAAGGGTAATGGCTTTGCGGGCTAGCGTATCCGACCTGCCCGCGTCACCGCTTCCGTCTGGGCAGGCACCCGTTCATGTGGCCTCCGCGGCGTCGCATCGGCAGCGCGCCGGTGCGCCAGTGGGCGCTATTGCACCCGTCGCCGCAGCCAGTTCAGCAGGTCGATGCGGG
>JAEWOJ010000192.1 GCA_023399815.1 Pseudomonadota bacterium
ATCGTACTCTGGATAGTCGATGTTAACTTCGATGTTAGCAACAATATTTAAAATTTCTTCGCGCATTTCTTTGATTAGGCGAGATACACGTCCATCTAATCCATTTAAAGCAAGTGATAAGGATTGTTCACTTTTGGCGTGAATAATGTCCATGATTGATTCAGCTTGTGCTAAGTCGATACGCCCATTTAAGAACGCACGTTTTGTAAATTCTCCTGGTTCAGCGATTCGTGCACCAGCCACCAATAATAATTCAAGAATTTTATTTGTGACTAAGATTCCACCGTGACAGTTAATTTCAACGACGTCTTCGACTGTGAATGTTTTAGGTGCTCGCATAACAGAGACTAATACTTCATCGACTTTTTTATTTGTTTCAGGATCATATATAAAACCATAGTTAATGGTATGGCTCGGTACTATTGTTAAATCTTTACCACGGAATAGTTTATTAGCAATTGGTAAAGCGTCATCTCCACTAACACGAATAATTGAAATGGCACCTTCACCCATTGCGGTTGCAATTCCCGCAATTGTATCTTGTAACATGTGGACACCTCCATTACAGTTATGTTAATTTTATTTAAATTTTATTCTAGATGTATTTATTTTAACACTTTCTCTAAAAAAACGTCAAAATAGACCTCTTTGGAGGTCTATTTATCGTTTATATTTAATCATAATGTATCGGTTCGGATCGGCACCTTCAGACACGGTCTGGATGTGTTTCCAATCAGATAAAGCTTGATGGATTAATCGGCGATCGTATGCATTCATCGGATCAAGTTTAGCATCGATTTTTGTTTGAGTGACTTCTTTAGCAATTTTGCGTGCGAAGTACTCAATTTTTTGGTTGTGTTGTTGTTTATAGCCGTTAATATCCACAAGTACTTTTAAATGAGATTTGGTATATTGATTCACGACTTGGCTAGTTAAGGTTTGAATGGCTTGAAGTGTTTTTCCTTCACGGCCAATAATCATTCCATTGTTATTGCTGTCTATGTTAAATGTGACAGAATGTTGTGCCGAATCTACTTCGACAGTTCCTTCTAAACATAAATCACTAAGTAGTTGAAGAAGATATTTTTTTCCTTCTTCGATTGGATCAAGATTTAATGTGACCTTTGCTTTAACATAGGCTCCAATTCCGAAGATCCCTTTTTTCTCTTCCAATACATGAATCGTCAAATGTTGTTGGTCGTGGTGAAAATGATTCTGTGCTGCCACAATGATATCATCCATAACTTTTCCTTCGAATATTTTGGATTTCATCTAAATCACTTCTTTCTTTGAAATATTTCCGACCAACGTTTGAATCCATGCTATGAATGTCTGCCAGTTTTTATTTCAACAGATGGTCGACACGTCCTAATACAATTGTACTCTTTTTTATTTTGGGATAATATCCATTTTTTTATATAGTTGTTCTAATTTTTCTTTAAAAGTTGCATAATCTAAATCTTTTACACCTTTACGAGCGATTACGAAGTAATCGTAATTTGGATTCATTTCATGCTTATGTTCGGTTGTGACGTTACGGATGTAGCGTTTGATTTTATTACGTTCAAAGGCTTTTCCGATTTTTTTCCCAACTGAGATTGCAATTCTGAAGTTGTCAGTCTCTTTATTGGCATACTTATATACAATAAAGTAAGGATTCGCTTTTGAACGTCCTCGTTTCATGACTTGTTCGATTTCTTGACTTTTTTTAATTCGATAACTTTTTTGCATGTTCTCACCCGCTATATTTTTTTAGCTAGTAAAAAGACCACTTTAAAGAGTGGTCTTATGCACATAACACTTTTCTACCTTTTTTACGACGACGAGCTAAAACATTGCGTCCTCCTGGTGTTGCCATACGAGCGCGGAAACCATGAGTTTTTGCACGTTTACGTTTGTTTGGTTGCCAAGTACGTTTCATCTATAACACCTCCTAAGAGTTTTATACCATAGCATAGTTCAATATTATAGTGAATCAACACTATAAAGTCAATCATTACTTTTTGGATATATGTGTATCCAAAAGTTATCCACTGTGGATATGTGAATATAGATGAGTTATACACCACTTAATTTTTTTTATTCCACAATATTATTCACAATTCGACACGGTGTTTATACCTTAATCTGTGGATATTGGGGATAAATCTGAAAAACGTTGATATTATCAATAAAACTGCTGTAAGTTATCCACTGTGGATTGTCGAAAAGTGTAGGAGGTTGTTAGATGATATCACATATCCACAAGTATGTTTATAACTTTTTGTTGATTTTTTGAACATTGTGGACTTTTTTAATATTTTGTTATGCTATAATGTTGATAGAAGAGACTTTAGGATGAGGTGTATGCGGTGGAAAAATATCAACGAATATGGGATGATGCTATTGATCGATTAAAATCGAATATTTCTCAACAATCTTTTGATATGTTCTTTAGCACTCCAAAGAAAGTGTATAAAGTTAAAAATAATAAAATGTATGTTGTGGTTCAAAATAATCACGAACAATTTATGCTAGATAAATTTTATTTAAAAGAAGTTGTTGAAATGATTGCTGAAGTATCAGGTTTCAACTACGATGTTAAATTTATTACGAATGATTATGTAAAAAATGATCAGCAAGCATTTGATTTAACCAAACCCGATCCTAATCTTCCAAAATATTATCGTGGAAACTTAAATACGACGTATACGTTTGATCGCTTTGTTGCGGGGAAAAGCAATCGTTTAGCGTATATGATTGCTTTACAGGTTGCAGAACGTCCAGGAGAAGTTGCCAATCCACTTTATATTTTCGGTGGGGTAGGTCTAGGAAAGACACATTTAATGCAAGCAATTGGAAATTTCATTTTAGATGACAATCCTTCATCTCGAATTTTATATTGTACATCAGAGAAGTTTATTGATGATTATCGTCATGCGACGCTAGATAATAATTTTGAAGCATTTAAAGAAAAGTATCGTAATATTGATGTTTTATTAATTGATGATATTCAGTTTTTATCTAAAAAAGAACAAACACAAACTGAGTTTTTCAATACGTTCAATGAACTTTATAATAATAATAAGCAAATTGTTATTACATCAGATCGTCCAGCATCTGATTTAAAAGATATCATGGATCGTTTAACTT
>JAEWOJ010000001.1 GCA_023399815.1 Pseudomonadota bacterium
CCTGCATGCAGCTGGTGATGCGTCCGGAGCAGTTCGACATCATCGTCACCACCAACCTGTTCGGCGACATCATCTCCGACCTGTGCGCCGGCCTGGTCGGCGGCCTGGGCCTGGCCCCGGGCGCGAACATCGGCGAGGGCGCTGCGATCTTCGAGGCCGTGCACGGCACCGCGCCGGACATCGCCGGCAAGGGCATCGCCAACCCCTGCGCGCTGCTGCTGGGCGCGGCGCAGATGCTGGACCACGTCGGCCAGCCGGAAAACGCCGAGCGCCTGCGCAAGGCCATCGTCGCCACCATGGAGGCCAAGGATTCGCTGACCGGCGACCTGGGCGGCACCGGCGGCACCATGGATTTCGCCCGGGCCATCGCCAGCCGCCTGTAAGCAGACAGCCAATCCGGAAAGAAGAAGGGCGCCATCGGCGCCCTTCTTCTTTCATGCAATCCGATGCCTGCAGGACCTGCAGGACCTGTAGGAGCGACGCCAGTCGCGATGGGGCTTGCGCAGATCCAGCCCCATCATCCTTGTGCGAAGATTCACGGGGGAAGCCCCTCGCGACTGGCGTCGCTCCTACACGCTCCTGCAAAAGCACAAAAGCAGGCGGGCAATCAGTTGCGCGACTGCAGCTTGGACAGCAGGCGCAGGAACTCGATGTACAGCCACACCAGCGTCACCATCAGGCCGAAGGCGCCGTACCACTCCATGTACTTCGGCGCGCCGGCTTCCACGCCGCTCTCGATGAAATCGAAATCCAGCGCCAGGTTCAGCGCGGCGATCACCACCACGAACAGGCTGAAGCCGATGCCGATCAGCCCCGATTCGTGGATGTAGGGGATGCCGATGTTGAAGAAGCCCAGCACGATGGTCGCCAGGTAGACCAGCGCGATGCCGCCGGTGGCTGCGACCACGCCGAGCTTGAAGTCCTCCGTGGCCTTGATCAGGCCGCTGCGGCAGGCGAACAGCAGCGCGAACAGCGTGCCGAAGGTCAGCAGCACCGCCTTGGAACACGATGCCATGGAAGCGCGCCTCGTAGATCGCCGAGATCGTGCCCAGGAACAGGCCTTCGGCCAAGGCGTAGGGCGGTGCGCTGACCGGCGCCCAGCTCTTCTTGAAGACGGTCGCCATCGCCAGCACGAAGTCGCCGATCAGGCCGCCCCACAGGTACAGGCGTGCGCCGGCGGCGAGTTCGCCGCTGTCGGTCAGCGTGTGGTTCCAGGCGAAGGCCGCGGTCAGCACGGCCAGCAACAGCAGGATGCCGGTCCTGTTGACGATGCCGTCGAGGATCATGGCGTCGGCGTCGCGCGAGACCACGGTGCCGCTGCCAAGGTCGAGGAAAGTGGAATCGGAAAGGGTGGGATTGCCGCTGCGCATGAGGGACTCCCGGAGGGACGGGGATGTCCGCAGCATGACCAACCGCTGTCGCGATGAAATCCGCCGTTGACAGACTGCTCCGCAGTTCCGACAATAGCCGACCTTTCGGGGGGAACCTCGGGAGATTCACCGCCGGGGTATAGCGCAGTCTGGTAGCGCGCCTGCTTTGGGAGCAGGATGTCGGGGGTTCGAATCCCTCTACCCCGACCATCCGATGCGACCAGCGCGTGTTGGAGTGCGACGATCCGGTCAGAGCGCCCGTAGCTCAACTGGATAGAGCACCGGCCTTCTAAGCCGGCGGTTACAGGTTCGATTCCTGTCGGGCGCGCCAATCGGCGCAAGCGGTGGGTTGTTGTCTTCAGTGGTGGCTGTAGCTCAGTTGGTTAGAGTACTGGATTGTGATTCCAGTGGTCGGGGGTTCGAATCCCCTCAGCCACCCCATTGAACAAAACGCCGGGAGGTGCATTCCCGGGGTTGAAAGAATTGACGGGTGCAGGTAACATTTGCTCCCTGATTTTCAGGGCCGTTAGCTCAGTTGGTAGAGCAGTTGACTCTTAATCAATAGGTCCAAGGTTCGAATCCTTGACGGCCCACCAATCAAGACAGCCATTCGGTACATCGGATGGCTGTTTTCCCATCAAGTGAGGGTTCCGCGTTTTTCGCAGGAATCCGGTGCCGCGAAATGGGCGCGCACCAGTGTTACGGGCTGTTAGCTCAGTTGGTAGAGCAGTTGACTCTTAATCAATAGGTCCAAGGTTCGAATCCTTGACAGCCCACCAGACAAGGGCATCCGCTGCGGTGGGTGCCCTTTTCTTTGTCCGACTCCCCGGCGGCACCCCCTCGGCCATCGGCAGGCGAGGGCAGGAGCCGCTCCCGGCGGTTTTTTGCCCGCGGGTCTGCAACAATGCCGGCCGGACGCGAAAGTGGCGGAATTGGTAGACGCCCTGGATTTAGGTTCCAGTGCCGCAAGGCGTGGGGGTTCGAGTCCCCCCTTTCGCACCATCCGTGGGTCGGCCGGATGGCCTTCAGGCGCACCTGTCCAGCGACAGGCTGGAAGCGCCAGCCGGAATCGGCGAAACTACAGGGCTGCGGCGGAATCAAGCATCCGTCGGAAACCGTTCATCTTCCACATCGTGCCGGGGCCAGGGCGCCACCGGTGGCAGGAGTCCACATGCAAGCTTCGATCGAATCCACCGGCAACCTGGAACGCCGCCTGACCTTCTCCCTGCCGGAGGAGCGCCTGCGCGGCCACATCGATGGCCGCCTCGGCGAGATCGCCCGCACCGTGCGCATCAAGGGCTTCCGTCCGGGCAAGGTGCCGGCCAAGGTGGTGGAGCAGCGTTTCGGACAGCAGGTGCGCGCCGAAGCGATGGACGGCCTGCTGCGCGAGACCTTCGACGCCGCGCTGCGCGAACATGAGCTGCGCATCGCCGGCAACCCGCGCATCGACAAGGCCGGCGACGGCGAATTCGACTTCGTCGCCACCGTCGAACTGGTGCCGGACTTCGGCGACGTCGACGTGACCAAGCTGACCGTCGTGCGCCACGCCGCCGAAGTCACCGATGCCGACATCGACCAGATGATCGAGAACCTGCGCCAGCAGCGCCGCACCTGGAAGGCGGTCGCGCGCGGCGTGCAGGAAGGCGATCTGGTCGCGCTGGAAACCTGGTCGCAGGCCGGCGACGAGCGCCTGCCGGCGGAAGGCAGCGAGAAGGGCACGATCATCGTCGGCCAGGGCATGATGTTCGAGCAGATCGAGCAGGGCCTGGTCGGCCTGGCCAAGGGCGAGGAAAAGACGCTGGACGCCGCCTTCCCGGCCGACTGGCGCGTGCCGGCGCTGGCCGGCAAGAGCGTCAAGGTCACGGTCAAGGCCACCGAGGTGTCCGAGCCGGTGGTGCCGGACGTCGATGCCGCCTTCATCAAGAGCTTCGGCGTGAAGACCGGCGAACTGGAGCAGTTCCGCGCCGACATCCGCTCCAACCTGGAGCGCGAGCTCAAGGGTGCGCTGATGAACCGCCTGCGCCGCGAAGTGGGCGAGCAGCTGATCGCCGCCTATGCCCACGTCGAGCTGCCGCCGCGCCTGGTCGAGAACGAAGCCCGCGCCATGCTGGCCCAGCAGATCGACGCGATCCGCCGCCAGGGCGGCAACCCGGGCAACGTGCCGGCCGACGCGCACGAAGGCTTCAAGGATGCCGCTTCCAAGCGCGTGCTGGTCGGCCTGCTGGTCGGCGAGGTGGCCCGCAAGAACGACCTGCGCCTGGACCCGAAGCGCCTGAACGAAACCATGCGCCTGATCGCCTCGACCTACGAAGAGCCGGAGCAGGTCATTGAGATGTACCGCAACGACCCCCAGCTGATGGGAGGCCTGCAGAACCGCGTGATGGAAGAGCAGGTCATCGACTGGATCGCCGAGCGTGCCCAGCACACCGAGCAGGCGCTGTCGTTCCAGGACGCGATCCGCCCGTAAGGCGGTCGCTCCACCCGCCCCGCGCCCTTGGCGCGGGGTGATGTTTCCCCATCAAGAGTAGGTGCCCCACGTAATGGACAACCGAGCCAAAGCCCTGAACCTGGTTCCGATGGTGGTCGAGCAGACCAGCCGCGGCGAGCGCGCCTATGACATCTATTCGCGCCTGCTGAAGGAACGCCTGATCTTCCTGGTCGGTCCGATCGACGACCACATGGCGAACCTGGTGGTGGCGCAGCTGCTGTTCCTGGAAGCGGAAAACCCGGAAAAGGACATCAGCATCTACATCAACTCGCCTGGCGGCGTGGTCACCGCCGGCATGGCGATCTACGACACCATGCAGTACATCAAGCCGGACGTGAGCACCATCTGCGTCGGCCAGGCCGCCTCGATGGGCGCGCTGCTGCTGGCGTCGGGCGCGGCCGGCAAGCGCTTCGCGCTGCCGAATTCGCGGGTGATGATCCACCAGCCGCTGGGCGGCTTCCAGGGCCAGGCCACCGACATCGACATCCACGCGCGCGAGATCCTGACCCTGCGCGCGCGGCTGAACGAGGTGCTGGCCAAGCACACCGGCCAGTCGCTGGAGACCATCGCGCGCGACACCGAGCGCGACAACTTCAAGAGCGCCGCCGACGCCCAGGCCTATGGCCTGGTGGACCAGGTGCTGGAGCGTCGTCCCGATGAGTCGATCCAGCCGTCGTAACCGGCGCAAGTAGCCGAAAACACGGCGTTTTCTGCAGGGTCGGAACTGGACTGGCGTCCATCCGGCCCTGTGCTATTCTCGAAATCGAACCCCCTGTTCACGGGGGAGCAACTGGGTAAGCGAAGCATGAGCGAAGACCGGCAAGGTCGTTCCGGAGACAGCGGCAAGATTCTTTACTGCTCGTTCTGCGGCAAGAGTCAGCATGAAGTACGCAAGCTGATCGCGGGTCCGAGCGTGTTCATCTGCGATGAATGCGTGGAGCTGTGCAACGACATCATCCGCGAGGAACTGGAGGAGAAGGCGCAGTCGGCCCGCAGCTCGCTGCCCAAGCCGCGCGAGATCCTCGAGGTCCTGGACCAGTACGTGATCGGCCAGAACCGCGCCAAGCGCACGCTGGCGGTGGCCGTGTACAACCACTACAAGCGCATCGAGAGCCGTCAGAAGAGCGACGACGTCGAGCTGTCCAAGTCCAACATCCTGCTGGTCGGCCCGACCGGCTCGGGCAAGACGCTGCTGGCCGAAACGCTGGCGCGGCTGCTCAACGTGCCGTTCACCATGGTCGATGCGACCACGCTGACCGAAGCCGGCTACGTCGGCGAGGACGTGGAGAACATCATCCAGAAGCTGCTGCAGAAGTGCGACTACGACGTCGAGAAGGCGCAGCAGGGCATCGTCTACATCGACGAGATCGACAAGATCTCGCGCAAGAGCGAGAACCCGTCGATCACCCGCG
>JAEWOJ010000009.1 GCA_023399815.1 Pseudomonadota bacterium
GGTTGGCCCGGCCCGGGCGGCCGTGCGCCGCCGGGGCCAGGGTATTGAAGGGCGCCTTGGATGCGGCGGCTCAATGCCCGCCTTCGGCCGCCAGCTTGTCCAGGTCGATGCCCTGCCTGCGCAGGATGCCGGCTGCGCGCAGCGCATAGAACGCCAGGTAGGCGAAGCAGGCCACGCCGACCCAGAAGCTCATGTGGATGCCCACCGCGTCGGCCAGCACGCCCTGCAGCAACGGCACCAGCGCGCCGCCCATGATCATCATGATCAACAGGCTGCTGCCCTGGTTGGTGTGGCGGCCAAGGCCGGCAATGGCCAGCGCGAAGACGCACGGCCACATCGTGCTGCAGAACAGGCCCGAGCTGATGAAGGCCATCGCGCTGGTGTTGCCGTCGCTGAACATGCCGACCAGCAGCGAGACGATGCCGCACAGCGCGAAATACAGCAGCATCCGCGCCGGGTTGCCGCGGCTGAGCAGGGTCGCGGCGATCATCAGCACGATCACGCCAGCGTAGCCGTAGAACTGCGCCACCTCGTGGCGAAGCACCGCGTTCACCGCGAGGAACACGCCGAAGGCGACGAACGGCAGGATCAGCATCAGCATCTTCTTCGCGCCGGTGCCGATCTCGAACGCGCCGGCCGCGCCGGTCCAGCGGCCGATCATCAGGCTCGCCCAGTACAGCGACACGTAGGGCGCAACCGCGGACGTGTCCACGCCAAGATGCTCGCGCATGTAGGCCGGCAGGTGCGCGCCGGTGGAAACTTCCACGCCGACGTAGAGGAAGATGGCGAGCATGCCCAGCAGCAGCTGCGGGTAGGAGAACGCCGAGCCCTTGTGCACCAGCTTGCCGGCATCCTGCGCCTCGTCGCGGGCGACGTCGTCCAGATCGATGTGGTTGGGCACCGAGGAGAACTTCAGGAACAGCGCCACCAGCACGAACGCCACGCCCAGCACCAGGTAGGGCATCTTGACGCTTTCGATGCTGGCCTCGGTATTGCCGGTGGCCACGCTGCCGAAGATCGCCACGCTGACCAGCAGCGGGCCGATCGTGGTGCCGAAGTTGTTGACACCGCCGGCCATCGTCAGCCGCTGCGCGCCGGTGGCCGGATTGCCCATCACGATCGCCAGCGGGTTGGCCGCGATCTGCTGCAGCGAGAAGCCCAGGCCGACGATGAACAGCCCCGACAGCATCAGCACGAACGAACCGCTGTTGGCCGCCGGGTAGAACAGCAGCGTGCCCAGCGCCGAGATCAGCAGGCCCACGCAGATGCCGTTGCGGTAGCCGATGCGATTGAGCAGGTCCTGACCGGTGAGCTTCGACGCACCGAAATAGGCCAGCGAACCAACGGTGTAGGCGATGTAGAACGCGAACGACACCAGCTGGCTCTGGGTGTGGCTGAGGTTGAAGGCCTTCTGGAAGACCGGGATCAGGATGTCGTTGCTGGCGGCGACGAAGCCCCAGAAGAAGAACACCGTGATGAGTACACTGAACTGCGACCAGCGGGTTTTCTGTGTCATGTCGTTTCTTTCGTTGGCTTGTCGTTGTCACCGCGCGCGCCTGACGCCCGCTCCCCTTCCCCCCTGCGCATGGCAGGCCGCGCCCGCCGTCATCCCCGCGACGGACACGCAACCCTACCGCAGCGCATCGGCTGCCGGCCTCCTCCATGCCTTGCGCGTGCATGCGCACGCCTTCGGCGCCAGCCGTCGGCCGTTGTACGTGCTATCTGACAACGCTGTCAACGACTGTTTGCCGATGCAGCGGTTTTCCCTTGCAACGGGCGCAAACCACGGATTGCCAAGGGGATTTA
This sequence comes from Pseudomonadota bacterium, assembly GCA_023399815.1. Lineage (GTDB taxonomy): Bacteria > Pseudomonadota > Gammaproteobacteria > Xanthomonadales > Xanthomonadaceae > Stenotrophomonas. The sequence continues at coordinate 1,807 of JAEWOJ010000009.1, forward strand.
CGTTGCGACGCAGCATCGCAACCGACCCGCGCGGCGCACATGGACGCGCATGCACACCTGTGCAGGAGCGACGCCGGTCGCGATGGGGCTTTCCCGTTCGAACCCCAGGAAAAGGGGCATGCGGCTTTGCGGGAAGATCCGCATGCAAGCCCCATCGCGACCGGCGTCGCTCCTACAGTCACACCCACCGTCACGGTTGCTCGGTCGCCCCTGCGCAACGGCCATGTCGGATCAATACAGCGTGCGCTGCTCCGCCGGCGGCGGGCTGTACTGGTACAGCCAGGTCTCGGTCAGGGTCCTGCCGCCGCTGCGCAGGTACAGGCGGATGTCGATCTGCTGCGTGCTGTCGTCGGGCGGCACCAGGTCGAACATCGCGCGGTAGCCGTCGATCTCGCGCAGCGGGCGTGCCGAGACGATCTCCACGCGGCCGCGGCTGGTTTCCACCACCGCCTCGACCTCGGCCTTGTCGATCAGGCCGGCCAGCTCGCCGCCCTCGAAGTCCACGGCGAAGCGCCACGAGAAATACTCGCGCTTCTTGCCGATCACGCCGCCCAGGCCGGTGCGGGTGGCGACGCAATGCGCCAGCGGCGGCCGCGCCGGCAGCTGCGCGCCCCAGTACAGCCGGTAGCCGACCAGCAGTTCCTGCCCCGGCTGCGGCTTCTGCTTCGGATTCCAGAACGCGACGATGTTGTCGAAGGTCTCATCGACGGTGGGGATCTCCACCAGCTGCACCGAACCCTCGCCCCACGCCCCCTTCGGCTCGACCCACAGGCACGGGCGCTTCTCGTAGAACACGCCGTCGTCCTGGTAGTGGTCGAAGTCGCGGTCGCGCTGCAGCAGGCCGAAGCCGCGCGGGTTGTCGTCCACGAACATGTTGAAGCGCAGCTGCGCCGGGTTGCACAGCGGGCGCCAGATCCACTCGCCGGCGCCGTTCCACATCGACAGGCCGTCGGTATCGTGGATTTCCGGGCGCCAGTCCCAGCCCATGCGGCGGTCGTTCTCGCCGACCTGGTACATGCTGGTACACGGCGCGATGCCCAGCCGCTCGATCTGCGCGCGCGGGTACAGCGCGCTGTCGATGTCCATCAGCAGCACCTCGCCGTTGGTGATGGCGAAGCGGTAGGCGCCAGCCACGCTGGGCGAGTCGAGCAGGCCGTAGACGACGATCGTGTCCGAACCGGGTGCCGGCTGTTCGAGGTAATAGGCGATGAAGTCCGGGAACTCCTCCGGCCTGCCCATGCCGGTGTCGATCGCCAGCCCGCGCGCGGACTGGCCGTACTGGCCTTCCTTGCCCACCGCGCGGAAATAGCTGGCGCCGAGGAACGCGGCGAAGTCGCGATCGGTATCGGCGCGGGTGTTGAGGCGGAAGCCGGCGAAGCCGAGGTCCGTCGGCAGGCGGCTGCCGTGGACGCCACTCTTGCCGTAGTCGAACGCGGCCGGATCGTAGGCCAGTTCCTGCGCCTTGCCGTCGACCACGTCGAACATGCGCACCGGCGTATGGAAATACAGGCCCAGGTGGAAGAATTTGGCCTGGAATCTTCCGGGCCGGTCGGCCCACAGCGCATGGTCCTGGCGGTAGCGGATCGACTGGTACTGGTCCCAGTCCAGCGCTTCCACTTCCGGCGGCAGGCTGCGCTTGTGGCTGCGGTACGGCGCCTGCGCCAGCGCGCGCGCCTGGCCTTTCAGCGCGGCGAAATCGAACGGCTGCGGCTGGCCGATGCGGCGCAGGCCGAGCTGCTTGTTGTCGGCGGCGCAGGCCGGCAACGCCGGCAGGCCGAAGGCGGCCAGGGCCAGCGAGGCGCGGCGGAGGAAAACGCGTCGATCCATGCGGACGTCCGTGGCGGGAAGTTGCGCATGATAGGCAGGAGTGGGTGGCGGTAAGTAAGGGGCAGGTGAATGCGTGGATGCGCATTCGTGCCTGGAGCAAAGGCTTACCCCTCCCCAGCCCTCCCCTTCGCTGCGCGAAAGGGAGGGAGCCGTTCTCCGCAATCGGTCAGATAGCTGCGCCGCCGCTTTTAGCCCCCTCCCTTTCGCGCAGCGAAGGGGAGGGCTGGGGAGGGGTAGTCGGGAAGGGGTAAACGCCTGCGCCAGTCCTTCCCAACTCAGCGCTGGCAATGCCCGCACCACACCGTCGCGCGCTGGCCGACGCTGGCATGGCGCAGCGCGCGGCCGCAGCGCACGCAGGCCTCGCCTTCGCGGCCATACACCGACAGTTCCTGCTCGAAGTAGCCAGGTGCGCCATCGGGACTGATGAAGTCGCGCAGCGTGGTGCCGCCGCGGGTGATGGCGTGGCCGAGGATGCCTTTCACCGCCGTGGCCAGCCGCTGGTAACGCTCGCGCGACACCTTGCCCGCCTCGCGCAGCGGGCCGATGCCGGCCATGAACAGGCTCTCGGCGGCATAGATGTTGCCGACGCCGACGACGATGCGCTGGTCCATCAGGAAGGTCTTGACCGGCGCGCTGCGGCCACGGCTGCGCGCGAACAGGTAATCGCCGTCGAACGCATCGTCCAGCGGCTCCGGGCCGAGGTCGCGCAGCAGTTCATGGGTCTCGCCCGGTGCTTGCCACAGCAGGCAGCCGAAGCGGCGCGGGTCGTTGAAGCGCAGCAGGCGCCCGTCCTCCAGGCTGACGTCGACGTGGTCGTGCGCGCGCACCGGCGTATCGCCTGGCAGCACGCGCAGGCTGCCGGACATGCCCAGGTGCAGCAGCGCGCTGCCGGCATCGGTATCCAGCAACAGGTACTTGGCGCGCCGGCGGATCGCGGCGATGCGCCGGCCCGGCAGTTCGCGCTCGATCTCCGGCGGGATCGGCCAGCGCAGGTCCGGCCGGCGCAGGATCACGCCATGGATGCGGCGCCCCTGCAGGTGGGGCTCCAGGCCGCGACGGGTGGTTTCGACTTCGGGCAATTCGGGCATGGAGCGATTGTAGTGCCGGGACACGCCATCGCTGCGCGCTGTCGCCCCACGGTTTGCGCTGCAAACCGCGGGCCCCGTCTTCCGCTTGCCACACCCCCGCGCCTTCGGCGCGCCCCCTGACTCAGGGGGCTATCCTCCAGATACATCGCATGCGCGGGGCTTGCCCCCGCACCCACGGCTGGAGAACTGCGGTCAGCGCGGGGGCGCCATCAGTTCGCGGGCGCTGAAGTAGCCGTCGTGGTCGGCATCCTGCTTGTGGAAGCGCTCCAGGATCACCTGCTTCTGCTGCTCGCGGGTGATCGGCCTGCCGCGGCCGCCGGGCTGTTCGTCGGGTTCCAGCACGCCGTTGCCGTTGCGGTCCATGCGGTCGAAGGCGTAGAGCATCCATTGCAGGTATTCGTCCGGGCCGATCCGGCCGTCGCCGTCCAGGTCCATGCGCCGCAGGTAGTCCGTGGTGTCCTGCACCTGCGCCAGCGCCGCGCACGGCAGCGCCAGCAGCAGGAACGACAGACGCCGCGCGAGGCGGCGTCTGTCGTGGGCATCGGATGATGCGCGGCCGGTCATGCCGCGTTGAGCGAATAACCCTTCAGCCGCGCCGCATAGGCCTGCAGGGCGGCCACGCCGCTGGCCTCGGCCTCGTGGCACCACTGCTGCAGGTGCCTGAGGCGCTCGGCGGCGTCGTGGGTGCGCGCTTCCAGCAGCGCGGCCAGGCGCGCGCGGTGCTCGACCAGCAGCTGGATGCGCGGGCGCTGCCGCACCCACTGCTGCAGCTGCTCGCGGCAGTCCGGCTTGAGCCAGCGGCCGTCGTTGACCAGGCCGCGGCGCATGCGGCGCGGCAGCAGCTTGCGCAGCTTGGCGCCGGCGGCGGTGGCCTCCTCGCGCAGGGCCGGCGCGAACACGTTGCGCTGGTAGTCGGTCATGGCCTGGAAGCGATGCGAGAGCAGCGCCCTGAGCGTATCGGCGTCGGGCACGGCGATGTTCGGGCGGATGTCCATGGTCGGCGCCACGCGCAGCACCTTGGCCAGGCCCAGCGCCTGCAACAGGCGGATCGCCTGCCAGCCGATGTCGAACTCCCAGCGGCGCATCGAGAAGCGCGCCGAGCTGGGGAAGGCATGGTGGTTGTTGTGCAGCTCCTCGCCGCCGATCCAGAACGCCCACGGCGTCAGGTTGGTCGAGGTGTCGGCGGACTCGAAGTTGCGGTAGCCCCACCAGTGGCCCAGACCGTTGACCACGCCGGCCGCCCAGAACGGGATCCACGCCATCTGGATCGCCCACAGCGCGATGCCCGGCAGGCCGAACAGCACGAAGTTCAGCGCGAACAGGAACACCGGGCCGAGGTTGGCGTGCGGGGTGTAGAGGTGGCGCTCGATCCAGTCCTCCGGCGCGCCGCGGCCGTACTGCTCGATATCGCCGCGCATCGTGCGCGCCTCCCGGTACAGCTCCACGCCGCGCCAGAACACGCGGCCGATGCCCTTGGTCACCGGGCTGTGCGGGTCTTCCTCGGTTTCCACCTTGGCGTGGTGCTTGCGGTGGATGGCCACCCACTCGCGGGTGATCATCGAGGTGGTCAGCCACGTCCAGAAGCGGAAGACGTGCGCGACCAACGGATGGAAGTCCACGCCGCGATGCGCCTGGCTGCGGTGCAGGTACAGGGTCACCGCGAAGATGGTGAGCTGGGTGAACACCAGCAGCACCGCCAGCATGCCCCACCAGCCCAGGCCGGCGACGCCGCCGGTGAGGAAGTCGAGGAGGGTGTCGGACATCGCGGAACTCCAGGCCGTTCGGTGGCAGATGAAACTGTGGATACACATGATGGGGCCTGCCGCGGCAAACTTCACCCACCCCGAGCGTAGCCTTTGGTCCAACCCTTCAGCTGCCCCGCCGCCGCCCCCACCCTCGCCTGAATGATGTCCACCGTACCCGCCGCCGTCGCGGCCCCCCTGATCGAGCTGGACCACGCCTGCGTCATCCGCGGCCAGGTCCGGGTCCTGCACGAACTCGACCTGCGCATCGAACAGGGCCAGCACACCGCCATCCTCGGCCCCAACGGGTGCGGCAAGTCCTCCTTCATCAAGCTGATCACGCGCGAGCTGTACCCGCTGGCGCGCGCCGACGGCCACGTGCCGGTCAAGGTGCTGGGCCAGACCCGCTGGCAGGTGGACCGGCTGCGCTCGCAGCTGGGCATCGTCACCGGCGACCTGTCCAGCAACCTGTCCGACATGCCCGGGCTGGGCGTGGAGGACGCGGTGATCTCGGGCTTCTTCGCCAGCTACGTGGTGCCGGCGCACCGCGACGTCACCGACGCCATGCGCGAACGCGCGCGCCACGCGCTGGAACTGGCCCGCGCCCTGCCGCTGCTGGGGCGCAGCTACGCCGAGCTTTCCGCCGGCGAGACCCGCCGCGTGCTGATCGCCCGCGCCCTGGTCAACCAGCCGCGCGCGCTGCTGCTGGACGAGCCCTCCACCGGGCTGGACCTGGTCTCGCGCCAGCACCTGGTCGACACCATGCGCCACCTCGCCGGCCAGGGCATCACCCTGGTGCTGGTCACCCACCACATCGAGGAGGTGATCCCCGAGATCCAGCGCGTGGTGCTGATGAAGGGCGGGCGCATCTTCGCCGATGGCGCGCGCGGGGAACTGCTGCGCGCCGGCCCGCTGTCGGAGGCGTTCGGCGGCCCGGTCGAAGTGCGCGAGGAAGCCGGCCGGCTGACCGCCTGGGCCAGCGCCGTGTAGGTGCGCGCCGGCATCGGTGCGATGATGCCGGCCCGTTCCACCGATCCCTACCACCGCGATGCCCCGTTCCCTGTTTCCGCTGCGCCTGGGCGCGGCCTGCGTCCTGGCCGCCGCGCTCGGCGCCTGCGCCAGCGCGCCCGCCCCCGTCTCCAGCCGCCACGGCGAAATCCCCGCGCCGGCGCCGACCGGCTACCTGCAGGGCGATGCGATCCCCGACAGCCTGGCGCTGAGCCCACCGCCGCCGGCCCCCGGCTCGGCCTGGGCGGCCCTGGACGACGCCGTCGCCCGGCAGGCCATCGCGCTGCGCGACAGCGCGCGCTTCCAGCAGGCCCACGCCGACGCCGACCTGCGCTTCCCCACCGGCGCCGGGCAGTTCAGCTGCGCACTCGGCATTCCGGTCGATGCCGGACACACGCCGGCGCTGTACCGCCTGTTGCAGCGCAGCCTGATCGACGCCAGCGCGGCGACCCGCGCGGCCAAGAACCGCTACCAGCGGCCGCGCCCGTTCATGGTCAACGGCCAGCCGACCTGCACGCCGGACGACGAGCCGCACCTGCGCGACAGCGGCTCCTACCCGTCGGGGCATACCGCCATCGGCTGGGCCTGGTCGCTGATCCTGTCGGAGATCGCCCCGGAGCGCGCCACCGCGCTGCTCGAGCGCGGCCGCAACTACGGCCACAGCCGGCTGGTGTGCAACGTGCACTGGTACAGCGACGTGCAGCAGGGCCAGGCGATGGGCGCGGCCACCGTCGCACGGCTGCATGACAACGCGGCGTTCCGCGCCGACCTGGCCGCGGCGCGGCGCGAGATCGCCAACGCGCGTACGCAGGCCCTGCCGGTGCCGCGCGACTGCGCCGCCGAAGCCGCCACGCTGGAAACCGACCTGCCCGAAGCGCGCTGAAGCGCTTGCAGGCCCCTCTCCCTCCGGGGCGAACTGCATGGCTTGCGCGCCATGGCGCGCGTGCGGTCGAGCACCCACGCCGCCGGGGTGAGAGCGCGGGGTGGGGAGAGACCGTGGCGAAGCCCTCCCGATGTCCGGGTGCAAGAAGCTTCGCCCGCACCCTCATCCGCCCCTCCGGGGCACCTTCTCCCGGAGGGAGAAGGGAAAGAAGGTGGCATCGCACTTCATGGTCCTCTCCTCCGGGGTGAGAGGGGGCAGGTTTGCGGACCATCGGTTCGCTGCCCCGCGAACGCCCTTGCGCAAGGGCCGGGGCGTGGAGCGCGGGATGGGGAGAGACCGTGGCGGAGCCCTCCCGATGTCCGGGTGCAAGAAGCTTCGCCCGTACCCTCATCCGCCCCTCCGGGGCACCTTCTCCCAGAGGGAGAAGGGAAAGAAGGTGGCATCGCGCTTCATGGTCCCTCTCCCTCCGGGGTGAGAGGGGCAGGTTTGCGGACCACCGGTTCGCTGCCCCGCGAACGCCCTTGCGCCGGCGCAAGGGCCGGGACGCGGAGCGGGGGTTGGGGTGTGAAGGTACGGGGCGAGGCGGCACTGCAGAGAATTGCCGGTGATCGCGATGGAGAACGCGTCGCCACGCGCCCGGGGGGAAAACAATCGGGGTACCACGGTCTGAACAAGGATGGTGCGCGTGGCTTCGCCCGTCCCTCATCCGGCGCTTCGCGCCACCTTCTCCCAATGGGAGAAGGGTCAAGCCTCGGGCCCAACGTCATGCCCACCGGTTTCAGGCGTTACCGCGCGCGGCAGTGCCCACCCCGGCCGCTAGAGTGTGGCGTTCATCCATGCCGGGGCCTGCCGTGTCCACACCACACCGCCGCCTGCGCGCCCTGCTGGCGACCGCGCTGCTTGCGCTCGCCAGCGCCACGCAGGCGCAACCCTTCCGTCTGATCGGCTATGTGACGGACGGCCCGGCACCACCGCGCCTGCCGGCCACGCAGTTGGACGTGGTGAACTTCGCCTTCGCCAAGGTCGCGCCCGACGGCAGCCTCCACCTGCCAGACAAGGTCGATCCGGCGCACCTGCACGCGCTCGTCGCCCACCGCGCCGACAATCCGGAACTGAAGATCGTGCTGTCCATCGGCGGCTGGGGCGCGGGCAACTTCTCCGAGGCCGCCGCCACCGCCGCGGCGCGGGCGCGCTTCATCGACAGCGGCGTCGCCCTGCTGCACCGCTTCGACCTCGACGGCCTGGACATCGACTGGGAATACCCGACCCTCGGCGATGCCGGCATCAGCCACAGTCCGGACGACCGCCGCAATTTCACCCTGCTGCTGGAAGCGCTGCGCGCGCGCCTGGACCGCGAAGGCGGCGGCAGGCGCCATTACCTGCTGACCATCGCCGCCGCCGAGGGCCGCTTCGCCGAAGGCCTGGAGCTACCGCGCATCGCCCGATCACTGGACTGGATCAACCTGATGACCTACGACTTCCACGGCAGCCTGACCCCGACCACCGGCCACCAGAGCGGCCTGGCGCGCTCGGCGCTGGCCCCGGCGGACGAACGCACCACCGAGAGCGCCGTGCGCTACTTCCTCGATGCCGGCGTGCCGGCGGGCAAGATCAACGTCGGCGTGCCGTTCTACGGCCGCCGCTTCGGCGATGTGGAACCGGCCGACGACGGCCTCTACCGGAAGTTCGGCAGCGACGGCGGCTTCATCGACTGGAGCGACATCGTCCGCACCCGCCTCGGCGCGCCTGGCTGGGAGCGCCACTGGGACGCGCAGGCGCAGGTGCCCTGGCTGTGGAATCCCGCCGAGCGCCGGATGATCACCTACGACGACCCGCAATCGCTGGCGATCAAGGCCGACTACGTCAGGCGCAACGGCCTGGGCGGCATCATGTACTGGGAGCAGCGGCTGGACGATGGCCAGCTGCTGGACGTGCTGCACAAGGCGCTGCACGGCGATCATTGAACCGCGCCACTCGCGACGCCTTACGTGCAGGAGCGACGCGAGTAGCGACCTAGGCTTTCCCGGCCAGGCGCGATCGCGACCCACGTCGCTCCTGCAATGCGCCCTCTTAGGATGCGTCCTCTTAGACTGGGCGCTCCCTTCCCGCACCAGGAACACGCCATGAGCCAGTGGTACTTCCACACCCCCGGCCAACCCGATCGCATCGGTCCCCTCGACGAGGAAGCCGCGCGCCGCCACGTGCAGCTGCACCGCAACGCGCTGGCCTGGCGCGAGGGCATGCAGGGCTGGCAACCCGCCGCGGCGCTGCCGGAGTTCGGTGGCCAGGCAGCGCCGCCGCCGATGCCGCCACCGGTGGGTGGCCGCCGCAACCGCGCCGACGACATCGACTTCCGCATCGTCGGCCACGAAATGCAGTTCGTGGAGATCGAACTGGATCCCGGCGAGAGCGCCATCGCCGAAGCCGGCGCGCTGATGTTCAAGGACACGGCGGTGCAGATGACCACCGTGTTCGGCGACGGCCGCCACGAGAGCCAGGGCGCCGGCCTGATGGACAAGCTGCTGGCCGCCGGCAAGCGCGTCATCACCGGCGAGAGCCTGTTCGCCACGCTCTACACGCACAACGGCCAGGGCAAGGCGAAGGTCGCCTTCGCCGCGCCCTACCCCGGCACCGTGATCCCGATGAAGCTGGACGAGCATGGCGGCACCCTGATCTGCCAGAAGGACAGCTTCCTGGCCGGCGCCCGCGGCGTGCAGGTCGGCGTGCACTTCCAGCGCAAGGTGATGACCGGCCTGTTCGGCGGCGAGGGCTTCATCATGCAGAAACTCGAGGGCGACGGCTGGGTGTTCGTGCATGCCGGCGGCTGCGTGGTCGAACGCGAACTGGCCGCCGGCGAGCGCATCGACGTGGACACCGGCTGCGTGGTCGCCTACCACGCCGGCGTGGACATGGACGTGCGCCGCGTGGCCGGGCTGAAGAGCATGTTCTTCGGCGGCGAGGGCGTGTTCCTGGCCACCCTCACCGGACCGGGCAAGGTATGGCTGCAGTCGCTGCCGTTCTCGCGCCTGGCCGGGCGCATGTACGCCGCCGCGCCGCAGGGCGGCGGCCAGAGCCGCGGCGAGGGCTCGGTACTGGGCGGGCTGGGACGCATCCTGGATGGCGACAACCGGTTCTGACGTCCCGGGGAAGTCCAGGCTTTCAGGCCCCTTCTTCGCAGGAGGGGCCGGCTTCTCCCTGCATTCCCAGCAATTCGAGCGTCCGCCCGTCGCGCTCCCCGGCGAACAGGCCCTCAAGGGCAGCGGTGAAGACCGGTTCGGAAGGGTCGGCAAGCGAGAACAGGGTCAGGCATGACCTGAATTTCAACGCATCCAGTGCGCCAAGCACCGCACTGGCCCCCAGCGACCGGTGCGCCAGCATGGCTGCCGTGCATTCCCGCAGCCGTTGTCCCAGCAGTGCGTCGGCAAGATAGGCGCGCGCCTCGGCCAAGCCGCTTACCCCGTACTTCCCGGCGTTGGGGCTGGAGCCCAGCCCCCTGAGCGGGGGAAAGACGAACCAGACCCAATGGGAGCGCTTTTTGCCCGAACGAAGCTCGTGCAAGGCCGTTGCGTACCACTGTTCCTGTGCCTCCCGGAACCGGGCCAGGCAAAACGCATCCGTCATTGCGGAAACTCCGGCAAAGGTCATCTTTCTTCGAGTCTGGCAGCAGCATCGCGGCTCCACTCCAATTTCCTGCTTCCCTGCGACACATCTTGTCGTACGCGCGTGGACTATTCCGGCATGGTCACCGTCCCGAAATTCCTCATGCGCAAACGTCCCTGCACCATCACCGAAGTCAATCCACGCGTGCGGCTGTGGATGCTGCGCATTCTGGTGAAGCTGGGCGGGCACCGGCAGTTCCTCTACTCCCACGGTTTCCGTGACGACAGCATTGCCCAAGCCATTGGCCTTGGTCACTGGATCGACAACGAGGAAGACCTCACACACAGGCAGATGCTGTCCGAACTGCGCCGCCTCCACCGCGAGGTCGAGCAGAAGCACGCGCGGGCGGCACTGCCTGCCGGTTTGGGCGGCAATCTCAACCGGCTTTCAAAGTTGGTGGGGCTGAACGCCATCGAACGCAGCATCCTTGAATTCGTCATTTGTCTGCACGATGAGAAACGGCTGGAAGCGGCTGCCGACCAGTTGGGCTGTTTGTCTTCATCCAAGGTATGCGGCGTGCTGGCTACCATTCTCGGCCTGCCCGAAGCCGACATTCGCCAAGCCATGCGTCCGCGCGGGCCGCTGCTGCAATCCGGGCTTGTCACCGTCAAAAGGGGCTACTCGGGCGATCTGCACGACAAATTGAGTCTGCTCTCCAAGGGGTTTGCCGATGCGATGTTCGTGCCCTCCTCCAACCCGCTCGACCTATTGCGCGGCGTCATCGGCAAGGCCGGCAAAGGCCACCTGAAGCTGTCCGACTACGCACATATCCAGCCCATGCTCGGCAACGCTCTGCACTACCTGCGCCACGTGCTGGCCGCCGGCAACAGCGGCGTCAACTTGCTCATCTATGGCCAACCCGGTACCGGCAAGAGCCAGTTGGTGCGGACGCTGGCCAAGGCGCTGGGGACGGACGTGTTCGAGGTGGCCCATGAGGACGAAGAGGGCGACCCGGTTGATGGCGAAGAACGGCTGAAATCCTTCCGCGTCGCCCAATGCTTTCTTGCCAAGCGGCGCACGCTGATGGTGTTCGATGAAATCGAAGACGTCTTCAGCGATTACGACAGCGGCAGCGCGGCGCAGCAACGCAAGGCATGGATAAACCGGATGCTCGAAGCCAACCCGGTGCCGACAATCTGGCTGTCCAACGACATCGGCAGCATGGATGCGGCCTTCATCCGCCGCTTCGACATGGTGTTTGAACTGCCGGTGCCGCTACGGCAACAGCGCGCGAAAATCCTGCGTTCGCACTGCAAGGGCTTGCTGGACGACAAGCAGATTGCCCGCATCGCCGAGCTGGAACATTTGGCCCCTGCCATCGTCACCCGCGCCAGCCACGTGGTGCGTGCCATCCGCGCTGACATCGGCGTGGAAAACACGGCCCGCACGATGCAGCAGTTGATCGACAACACCCTGCTGGCGCAGCGCCTGCCGACGTTGCCGGGCGGCGCGGCAAACCGGCTGCCCGACTTCTACGACCCGGCCTTCATCCATGCCGATGCCGACCTGGCCGACGTCGCCACCGGCCTGCTCGCCTCGCGCAGCGGCCGGTTGTGCCTGTACGGGCCGCCCGGTACTGGCAAGACCGCCTATGGCCGCTGGCTGGCCGGGCAACTGGACATGCCGCTGCTGGTCAAGCGCGCCTCCGACCTGATCTCGCCCTACGTCGGCGAAACCGAACAGAAGATGGCCGCTGCGTTCCGCCAGGCCGAGCGCGATGGCGCATTACTGCTGATCGACGAAGTGGACAGCTTCCTGCAGGACCGCCGCAAAGCCCAGCGCAGTTGGGAAGCCAGCATGGTCAACGAAATGCTGACCTGCATGGAATCCTTTCCCGGCGTGTTCATCGCCTCCACCAACCTGATGGACGGGCTCGACCAGGCCGCGCTGCGCCGCTTCGATCTCAAGGTGAAATTCGGTTTCCTGCGCCACGCGCAAGCGTGGGATTTGCTGCACCGGCAATGTTCGCAACTCGGCCTGCCCGCGCCGCCGCCACCCCTGCAAACCACCATGCAGAAGCTCGACCGGCTGACACCCGGCGACTACGCCGCCGTGGCGCGCCAGCACCGCTTCCGCCCATTGGCCTCGCCCGCCGCACTGGTAACGGCGCTGCAAGCCGAATGCGCGGTAAAGGAGAGCAGCAGCAGGCCGATAGGGTTTGTGTAAACACGCAAATCAGGGACTACCCGGCACGAATGGAAGGCAACGATGGCCAAGCGCCCCAACACTCTTGAAACCACGGTCTTCGCCATCGAGTTGCTGCGCCGCATACCGCGCAACCACCGCGTCACCGCCGAAGAACTGCACCAGCAACTGCAACACGCCGGCATCGCGCGCGACCTGCGCAGCGTGCAGCGGCAACTCGGCCAGCTCTGCGAGCACTTCGGCATCGAGTGCGACACCCGCAGCAAGCCCTATGGCTACCGCTGGTTGCCAAACTCCAAAGGGCTGGCCATCCCGCACCTGAGCAGGCAGGAATCGTTGCTGCTGCGGCTGGCCGAGGAACATCTGCGGCACCTGCTGCCGACGCGGCTCATGAAGTCCATGGATGGCTTCTTCGCCCAGGCCCGCCGCAACCTCGGCCCCGACGGCAGCGCCAAACTGGAGCGCGAGTGGCCCGACAAGGTGCGCGTGGTTGCCACCACCCAACCGTTGCTGCCACCGAAGATCGCGCCCGGCGTGATGGAGGCCGTGAGCGAGGCGCTGTACCGCAACCACTGGCTGCGCCTGGACTACGGCAACTCGAAAGGCAAGCGCAGCAGCGCTGAAGTCATGCCGCTGGGGCTGGCCCAGCAAGGCCCGCGCATGTACCTGGTGTGCCGTTTCCGTGGCTATGACAACGAACGCAATCTGGCCCTGCACCGCATCCTGTCGGCCAGTATCTCCACGCTGCCGTTCGAGCGCCCGAAGGAATTCGACCTCAAGCGCTACGACGAGGACGGCCACTTCGGCTTCGGCAAGGGCGAACGCATCCGGCTCAGCTTCCACATCACCCGCAACGCCGGTTTGCAGCTCAGGGAAACGCCGCTTTCACTCGATCAGAAAATCGTGGAACTGGAAAGCGGCTGGCTGCAGGTCAGTGCGACGGTGGTGGATAGCTTGTGGCTGCAGAGATGGCTGAGGGGCTTTGGAAAGGATGTTTCCCTTATCAGCACAATACCCATCGAAACCTCATGAGGAATCTACCGATAGCGCTTGGACCTTCTATTCAACCCAACCATGTACCGCCTTCCCTTTAGTACGACACATTTGAACAGGATGGAGAGTAGAAAATGCTGTTAAGTAAGGATCGCAAGGTTGCAGCAATAGGATTTTCGCCGGAGGAAAGCATCGGATTAGACGTGGCAATCGCCGAGTTGAGGCGTGTGATTGGGCCGATGGATGCTTATGTTGCGACATATGCAAGAAATGGGATGAATGGACCTACCGTCATTTTTGGAAAAAGGGTTGCCCATGACAAATCCGGGCGCCCCTTTCTCACCGTGAAGAAGGTACAGGGTCGTCACGTTCTGGGATTTTCCATGCAAGGAGATGATCGGAACGTAGTACAGAAAATCACTGGACGATCGACATGGAAACAGGTTATTGACAAGGAAACTTTTCCACTAGAATCAATTGCGGCCAACAGCAAACCATTTGCATCAAGAATGAAAGAATTGGGCTACACACTGAAGGGACAACACCCTGATTTTTACGAACTTCGTATTGCGGGAAAATCACAGATGCCATCCAGTTACACGGATACTGTGACCACGCAGCCAAGTGGTTCGCAGTTGCTAAGGGACATGAAGGAAATCGACGAACTGAAATCCCTCTCCCCTCCAGTTCGCAAGCAATTGATCGAAGCTCGGGTGGGCCAAGGAAAATTTCGACGCCAAGTTCTTGAAAAATGGGATGAATGCTGTGCGGTGACCGGATGCAAGATTCCGGAGCTACTCCGTGCTTCACACGTGCAGCCTTGGGCATATCGACCCAAGCAAGATCAACTGCTACCCGGTAGGGAACCACGCCTGGACCCGTCCAATGGGCTCCCACTGGTATCAGTGCTAGATGCTCTGTTCGATTCGGGGCTGATGACGTTTGATGAAGATGGCCATGCTCATTTTGTCGATTCCCATATGGAGAAGCAGTTGAGCAATCTTGGCTTGCTCCCTGAAGATATACGTCTAAAGCACGCGCCGGATGAGGAATTGAAGCATTACCTCCGAATTCACCATTCCGTGGTGTTCCTGGGGACTCTTTCACCCAAGAAAGGAAAAAATCATAAAAAGTAATGAACAATACGCAGCACACGGGTTAGGTTGACGAAGGAAGCTCGCCACTGCCTATCTAGCGGCATCGTAGTATTTAGTTTCGTCGCGCTCAGCTAAAACTACGGCAATCACCTCCTGCGCAGTGACGCCAGTCACATGCATCTCCAGCGGGAAAAATCCTCGCGACTGGCGTCGCTCCTACGTTTTGGGAGCGGGTGATGCTCCGAAACTCTCCACCCACCTTTCAACCAAACGCGGCACCAGCGTGGCGGCATTGCCGCAGGCGAAATTAAACCGCGACGGCATGGCCTCCGGCCTTTCCCTGGCAATCAAAACTTTCTCGGCCATGTAATGGGCGGCCTTCAACAATGACGCCGCCGGCTGCACGGTGAGCGAGGTGCCGACCACCAGCACCTTGCCGGCATTGCGCAGGTGCTGGCGGGCCACGTCCATGTTGCGGGTTTCCTCGCCGAACCAGACCACGTCCGGGCGCAGCTGGGTGCCGTCCTCGCAGCACTGGCCCATTGCGATGGGGTCGCCGCCGAGGTGGTGGCGCTTCGGTTCGGTGGAGGTACCGCGCGCCCAGGCCAGTTCGCCATGCAGGTGGATGACGCGGGTGGAGCCGGCGCGCTCGTGCACGGCATCGACGTTCTGGGTGATGACGACGACTTCGCAGGTGGCTTCCAGCGCGGCAATCGCCAAGTGAGCGGCGTTGGGCTGCGCCTCCCATGCCTTGCGCCGGCGCTCGTTGTAGAAGGCCAGCGCGGCTTCCGGCTGACGCTCCCAGCCTTGCGGACTGGCAAGTTCGAGCCACGAATGACCGTTCCACAGGCCGTCGGCATCGCGGAAGGTGGGCAGGCCACTTTCGGCGCTCAGGCCGGCCCCGGAGAAGACCACCACCTTGTTCCGCTGCATCTTCGGCTTCATGTCCACCATCAACTGAAGTCGATGGTGACGCGGTTGCCGCCAACCTTGACGATGCGGACAAGCGCATCGCCGCCGCGGTCGCCGGCCTTCACCGTTACCGGGGCGGCGGTGCTCCTGACGATGCGGACGATGGCATCCGTACTCAGGTTCCTGCCGACGACGAGCGGGCCGTCGCCCTCGCGGGCGACGCGGATGATGGAATCCGCGCCGTGTTGCGGTGCCATTCCGGCTTCCGCCATACGGGGCCACGGCTGGTCCTCATCGATGCAGGCCGAAAGCATCAGCGCCATGTGGATCATGCCGCCCTGCCGCTCGCTGCGCGGGCCCGGCGCGGCAATGCGCATCGAGCCGAGCTTGGCCTTGAGCTGCGCCACGACGATCTGCGGGGCGCTGGCGTGATCGGTTTCCCACTGCAGGGCTTCGCACAGGGTGTCGAGGATGGGGAACCAGCCATCACCGCAGGCGATGCGCTGCTCCGGCGCGGGATAGGCCAAACCATTCCGGATGGGCGCGAATATCTGCGGCCAGGCGGCGAACAGGCGCTGGATCAATTCATCCTTCATGGCGCGGCTTCGCTCGGGGCGCTCTTCGCCCGCTGCTGGATGCGTTGCGCGAAGCCGGCGATCAGGTCGGCCTGATGCAGGGTGGCCCGCCATCGCCGGGGAATGTTTTCCACGCCATACAGCGCGCCGGCGATCTGCCCGGCGATGGCAGCGGTGGTGTCGGCGTCATCGCCTAGGTTGGCCGCCGCCAGGATGGCCTGCTCGAAGTCGCGGGTCGTGTGCACGCACCACAGTGCGGCCTCCAGCGATTGCACCGCGTAGCCGCTGCCGCATACCTGCTCGCGGCTCTTGTGCCGGTAGTGGCCTTCGGCCAGTTCCCGCACCTTGGGTTCGGAGAGGTGGTGCAGGCTGCCGTCCAGCAGTTCGTCCCTGTGCCTGCCGTCCAGCGCATTGCAGATGACTGCCGCCAGCAGGCGGCAGCAATCCACCGCTTCGGGCGCGGCGTGGGTGGTCAGCGAACTGCGCGCGGCGTGGGCAATGGCGCTGCCGGTATCGGGGTGGAACCACAGCACCACCGGGGCCAGCCGCATCAGAGAGCCGTTGCCGGCCATCATCGGGTCGCCGGTATCGGCCACGACATTGCCGTTGCGAAGGTGGAAATACAGCGCGCCGGCAACGGTGGTGCCGATGTCGAAGCATTCGCCTGTCGAACTCAGGTGGCCCTGTTGCCACCAGCGCACGTAGCGGCGCAGCTGGTCGGCGAGGTCGAAGCCGTTGCATTCCAGCAGGCTCTCGGCAAGGCACAGTGCCATCGAGGTGTCGTCCGTCCACTGTCCCGGCTCCAGCCCGAAGGGGCCACCGCCCCGCATGTCGGTGACGGGGTCAAAACCGCCGCGCGGGGCAAACTCCACCGTGGTACCCACGGCATCGCCGCAGGCCAGGCCGAGCAGGCAGCCGAGGTAGCGGTGGCGCGGTTCGATCATTCCAGGCGTCCTTCGGTGTACCCAGGCTCCATTTTTTCATCGGGCTGCGACGTCATGCGTCGCACGCGGGAGACGGCAACATCCATGGGGGGCGGCTTCAGCCGCGATGGCTCTCCGGGATGCTCCATCGTGGCTGAAGCCATTCCCACTGGAATCCTTCCACTCCACCGTTATCCCGCCGTTTCGCCGGTTGCAGCTATGCTTGCGCCCTTTCCCGCACCCGCATTCATCATGAAACCGCGCGACGCCCGCCTGCTGTTGTCCCTCTCCCTGTTCGGCCTGCTGGCGGCGTGCGGCGGCGAGAACGTGAAGCCCGCGGCGCCGGCGGCGGCAACGCCGGTGGCAGCGGCCAGGCCGGTGAAGATCGGCGTGGCGCTGGGCGGCGGCGCGGCCAAGGGCTTCGCGCACATCGGCGTGATCAAGATGCTGGAGGCCAACGGCTTCGAACCGGTGGTGGTGTCGGGCACCAGCGCCGGCAGCGTGGTCGGCGCCCTGTACGCCAGCGGCATGAACGCCTTCGACATGCAGCAGAAGGCGGTGGCGCTGGACCAGGCCAGCATCCGCGACGTGCGGCTGTTCTCCGGCGGGCTGATCCAGGGCCAGAAGCTGCAGGACTACGTCAACGCGCAGGTCGGCAACAAGCCGGCCGAGCAACTGAAGAAGCCGTTCGCTGCGGTGGCCACGCAGCTGGAGACCGGCGAGCGCGCGGTGTTCGTGCGCGGCAATGTCGGCCAGGCGGTACGCGCCTCCAGTTCCATTCCGGGCGTGTTCGAGCCGGTCGCCATCGGTGGCAAGACCTTCGTCGATGGCGGCGTGGTCAGCCCGGTGCCGGTGGACGCGGCGCGCCAGCTGGGCGCGGAGTTCGTCATCGCGGTGGACATTTCCAGCAAGGCCAGCGGCCAGCGCCCGACCAGCCTGCTGGGCGCGGTGAACCAGTCCATCGCGATCATGGGCCAGCGCCTGGGCGAGCAGGAACTGGCGCGCGCCGACGTGGTGATCCGCCCGGCGGTGCTGGATATCGGCGCGACCGATTTCGAGCAGCGCGGCCGCGCCATCCTCGAAGGCGAGAAGGCGGCGATGGCGGCGATGCCGCAGATCCGCGCCGGCGTGCAGCGCCTGCAGCAGGCGCGTGCGCAGCAGGCGCGCGATGCCGAAACCCGCGCCAGCGCGGCGGCGGCCGAGGCCCGGCAGCGCTGCCAGGACAGCCGCTCGCGGCTGGAAAAGCTGCGCGGCAAGGAAAAGGATTGCGCCGCGCCGGCACGTTGAGTTGAGCTACGGAAAACCGTCATTCCCGCGCAGGCGGGAATCGCTTTTGGGCTTCACGCGGCCAAGGTGAAAGCGAAAAGCGATCCTCGCCTGCGCGGGGATGACGTTCTTTACATTCCTACATCCGGCTGTATTGCACCTGCACCCAGAACTTGTCGGCATCGCGGGTGCGCAGGTCGTCGCTGCTGCGGTAGCGGGCGGCCTTGAGCAGCACGCTCAGGCCTTTCAGCTGCGGGATGGCGCGCTCCCACGCCAGGTCGAATTCGCGCCCGTAGCGATGGCTGCCGCGGTCGCTGCGGAGGTCGTGGTACCACGCCTGCATCCTGCCGCCGGCCAGCGGCAGCGCCGCGTTTGCATAGGCATCGCGCAGGCCATCGGCGGGCGTGGTGCCGAACTGGTCGGCCCAGCCCTGGAAGACGTGCTTGGTCGCCAGCGGCGTCTGGAAGGCGCGGTTGCCGGGGCCACCCTTGCCCGCGCCGAGGATCTCGATGCCGGCGGTGGTCTTGACCCGTTTGGCGGCGTAGCTGGCTTCGCCCAGCCAATAGCGGCTGTCCAGCGACCACGGGTTGCCATGGCCGTCCACCTGCCGCGCGTGTTCCAGCACGTAGCCGAAGGCAGCGTGGCCGCCCTGCAGGCGCAGGCCGGTGGTATTGGCCGACAGCGTGCCGCGCGGCGCGGCGGCGGCCACGGCGATGTTCTCCAGGTCCAGCCGGTAGTGGTAGCCGGTGAGCGCCAGCGCCTCGCCCGGTGCGAACCGGGCCTGCAGCAGGTGGCTGTCGCCGTGGATGTTGGCCGGCGCGGTGGCGCTGGGCGTGGCCGGGTCGTCCGGACCGAACACGGTATTGATGTTGCCCACATAGGCGTAGGTCAGCTTCCAGCGCGCGGCCGGCGCCCACTCGGCCATCGCGCCATCGTAGGTCTGCTCGTTCTGGCGCCAACCGGAGCCGCCGACGAAACGCTGGTTGCCGAGGTTGATGCGCTGGCGGCCGAACTGCGCGCTGCCGCGCGCGCCGTCGTAGCGCAGCAGCGCCTGGTTGAGCTCGGCGCCATCCGGGTCGGCGACCGTCGGGTACTGGCCGTGGCCGTTGCGGGTGTCGTTGAAGCGCTCGTCGCCCAGGTGCGCCACGCCGTCGACCTCGCCCAGCGCTGACCAACCATGCCAGCGCGCGGTGCGGTAGCCCAGCCGCGCGCGCAGGGTGTGGGCGTCGGCATCGCGGGCGAAGCCTTCCTGCCCGACATGCTCGTAGCGGTAGCGCAGGTCCAGCAGCGGCGTGCCGCCGATATCGTCCGCCAGCGCCGGGATGGCGGCCAGCAGCAGGGGCAAGGCGTGGAGGAGGCGGATCGACATGGCGGGCTCTCGTGTGGGGTGGCGCCATCCTCCGCGCGCCCTCCCGCGGCCACCATGACGCCGATCAAGCCGGCGTCGATCGCGCCCTGTTCCAATACGCGGTTGCCCTGCCCGCCTCCGCGCCGGCGGGAATCAACCGCGGCCGAGCTGCGACAGCGGCAGCGCGCGGAACTCCTTGACCGTGCGCAGCACGAAGCTGGAATTGACGTCGGCCACGCCGGCGGCGTCGAGCAGCTTGTCGAGCAGGAACGCGGAGAAGTGGTCCAGGTCGCGCACGTAGACGTGCAGCAGGTAGTCCATGTCGCCGGTGAGCGCGTGGCAGGCCACCACCTCGTCCCACAACTGCACCGCCTCGACGAAATGGCCGATCGCCGCCTGCCCGTGCTTGGACAGCTGCACGCGCACGAAGGCCTGCAGGCCCAGGCCGATGGCGCGCGGCTCCAGGCGCGCGCCGTAGCCGGCGATCACGCCTTCGGCCTCCAGCCGCTGCACCCGGCGCAGGCAGGCCGAGGGCGACAGGTTCACCCGCGTGGCGAGTTCGGCGTTGGTGGCGCGGCCGTGTTGCTGGATGTCCGCCAGCAGGCGCAGATCGGTGCGGTCGAGGGAGACGGCATTCATTTTGTTGCTCCGCAACATCGAATCGACGCAACAATGTTGCGCCATGTCATGCATCCGGCGCAATTTCGCACACCTGTTGCGCAGCCGGCTTTCTACCATCCGGAAGATAGATTCCTTCTCCGGAGCAGCCGCCATGGACGCCATCCCACGCCGCGTAGAGCACCAGCAGACCGACAAGGGTTACGTGCCGGTCTACACCACCGCCGTGGTGGAACAGCCGTGGGACGGCTACAGCGCCGACGACCACGCCACCTGGAGCACGCTGTACCGGCGCCAGCGCGAGCTGCTGGTCGGCCGCGCCTGCCGGGAATTCCTCGATGCCCAGGACGAGATGGGCATGAGCGAGCACATGATCCCGCGCTTCGACCAGCTCAACGAGGTGCTCGGCGCGGCCACCGGCTGGACCCTGGTGGGCGTGGAAGGCCTGCTGCCGGAACTCGACTTCTTCGAGCACCTCGCCAACCGCCGCTTCCCGGTGACCTGGTGGATCCGCCGCCCCGACCAGATCGACTACATCGCCGAGCCGGACCTGTTCCACGACCTGTTCGGCCACGTGCCGCTGCTGATGAACCCGGTGTTCGCCGACTACATGGCCGCCTACGGCCGCGGCGGGGTCAAGGCGCACGCCATCGGCCCGGAGGCGCTGCAGAACCTGACCCGCCTGTACTGGTACACGGTGGAGTTCGGCCTGATCGACACCGCCGACGGCCTGCGCATCTACGGCGCCGGCATCGTCTCGTCCAAGGGCGAGTCGCTGTACTCGCTGGAATCGGCCGCGCCCAACCGGATTGCCTTCGACCTGGAGCGGATCATGCGCACCCGCTACCGCATCGACACCTTCCAGAAGACCTACTTCGTCATCGACAGCTTCGAGCAGCTGATGGCGGCGACCGCGCCGGACTTCACCCCGATCTACGCGCGGCTGGCCGAGCAGGCGCACTTCCCGGCCGGCGACGTGCAGGATGGCGACCGGGTATTCCAGCGCGGCACCGGCGAAGGCTGGGCCGACGGCGGCGACGTGTAACCGCAGGAGGCGCCGCAGGAACGACTGTAGGAGCGACGCCAGTCGCGACCTGGCCTTGCCGGTAAAGCCCGGTCGCGACTGGCATCGCTCCTACAGTGGCTCCTACAGTTGCTCCTGCCTTGGCGCCTACGCCGCCTTGATACGCCGGCCACCGTACCTGCGGTTCAAGCGGACGCCGACGGCCACCGCGACCACCACCGGCGCGGTCCACGGGAACAACTCGATCAGCAGCGGCGGCACCGTGGCATGCGCCTGCAGCCACTGCCATACCGGGCGCATGCCGATGCCCAGGAAAGCCACGTGGGTAGCGATGCCCGCGCCGAGCATGGACTGGTAGTGCTGGCGCAGCGCCCAGTCCGGGCGCGACGGGCCGCGACGGGCGAACGTCCACATGCGCCACCCCGCCCACAGGCCGATCATCGAGAAGCCCAGGAACAGCGCCTGGCCCTGGTGGATGCCCACCCCGACCACGGCCAGCGCCAGCACCACCATCGGCCACAGCGCCAGCTTCCAGCCGATCCGCGCCACCAGCCGCTTCCAGTCGCGCTTGTCGGTGACCGCGCGCCACGCCAGCCAGGCGGCGTTGCCGGTGATGGCCATCAGGTAGGCCAGGAACAGCGCCGACAGCGGCTGCCGACGGAAGAAGGCGTACTGCACCGTGATCGGCAGCGCGGTGACCACGATCGCCGCCATCGCCACCAGGTACACCTTGCCCAGCGCGCGGTGGCGCGGCGATCCCTTCTTCATCAGCGCCGCCGACCAGAAGCCGGCCAAGGCAACCACGCCGGCCAGTACGTGCAGCGCGACGATCAACGAATATCCAGGCATGACGCTCCCTCCGGTGACGGCCGGCGGAATGCGGCGGCCTGTGCACAGGTTCGTGGAACGGCCGCGGCCGCGGCAGTCGCGGCGGTCACCATGGGACCCTGCCGGAAGTCACTTTCTGCGCCCGCCCCCTTGCCGGCGACGCCGCACGCCACCAGCATGGCGCGCATGGAAATCGGCTCGCAGTCGCGCTGGCGCGGACTACTTCATCCCCTCAACCTGGCCGGCCTGCTCACCTGGCTGGCGGTGGCCTTCACCCTGTCCTACGGCGATGCCGCGCTCCAGCCGTGGCGCTGGGGCTGCGCCCTGCTGTTCCTGGCCGCCTTCCTGGTGGCCACCCCGCTGCCGGCGCCGTCCTGGCGGCGTGCGGCGTTGTTGCTGGTCGAAGCCGCGAGCGCGCTGGCGCTGGTCCGCCTCGCCCACCACAGCGGCGTGGCGCCGGCGCTGCTGGTGATGCTGGCCGCGCAGGCCGCCGCCAGCTGGCCGCTGCGCAGCGCGCTGGCGGCCGTGGCCGCGGTGAACCTGGGCATGTATCTCGTGCTGCGCGAGGTCAACGACCATGCCGGCGTGGTGGTGCTGATCTTCGCCGGCTTCCAGGCCTTCGCCATGCTCACCACGCACTACGCGCGCAGCGCCGAACAGGCCCGCGACCGGCTGGCGCTGGTCAACGCCGACCTGCTCGCCACCCGCGCCCTGCTGGCGGAAAGCTCGCGCGATGCCGAACGCCTGCGCCTGTCGCGCGACCTGCACGATGTCGCCGGGCACAAGCTCACCGCGCTGCGCCTGCAACTGCGCGCGCTGGCCGGGCGCGCGGAGGCGCCGGCCGAACTGGTGCTGTGCGAACAGCTGTCCGCCGAGCTGCTGGGCGACATCCGCGCGGTGGTGCAGTCGCTGCGCGACGGCGGCGAACTCGACATCGCCACCGCCCTGCACGCACTGGCCGCGCCCCTCCCGCGGCCACGGCTGCAGCTGCAGCTGGACGATGACGTGCAGGTGCGCGATACCGCCGTGGCCGAGGCGCTGCTTCGCTGCGTGCAGGAGGCCCTGACCAACAGCGCACGCCACGGCGATGCCCGGCAGCTGCACGTGACCCTGCGGCAGCAGGACGGCCGCCTGCTGCTGGACATGCAGGACGACGGCAGGCTGCGCGGCGAGCTGCGCGAAGGCAACGGCCTGACCGGCATGCGCGAACGCGTCGCCGAGCACGGCGGCAGGCTGCAGCTGCAACGCGGCGCCTCGGGCGCGCTGCACATCCACGCCGAGTTCGCGGCATGACCGGCGCCCCGCGCATCGCCCTGGTCGACGACCAGGCCCTGATCCGCGCCGGCCTGCGCGCCCTGCTGCTGCAGCAGGACATCGACATCGTGTTCGAGGCCGACAGCGGCGAGGCCCTGCTGGCGCAGCTGCAACGGCAACCGGTGCAGCTGATCGTGTCCGACATCCGCATGCCGGGCATGGACGGTATCCAGGCGTTGCAGGCGCTGCGCGGGCGCGGCGACACCACGCCCTGCCTGTTCCTGACCACCTTCGACGAGAGCGACCTGCTGCTGCGCGCCACCGGGGCCGGCGCGCAGGGATTCCTGCTCAAGGACGCCGCGCCGGAGGACCTGCGCGATGCCATCGTGCGTATCGTCGCCGGCCAGACCCTGCTGCAGCCGGTCAGCACCGATGCGGTGCGGCAGCGCTATCGCTACCACGCCGACGATGCGCCCAGGGAGCTGTTCAGCCAGAAGGAAGTGGCCGTGCTGCGGCTGATGGCCGGGGGCTACAGCAACCGCGAGATCGCCGGCAGCCTGTTCCTGGCCGAGGGCACGGTGAAGAACTACGTCTCGGCCATCCTCGACAAGCTGGACACGCGCGACCGCACCCGCGCGGTGCTCAAGGCGATCACCCTGCGCATCATCTGAGGCGGCTTCTGCCCCCTCCCTTTCACCGAAGGTGAAGGGGAGGGCTGGGGAGGGGTGCCTTTCGCGGCAAAGGCAGGCAGCCGAAAGCTAGACCGCGCTGCGCACTTCCACGGTGACGTGCACGATCTCCCCGTGGACCGACAGCGCGCGGTGGAACACCTCGGCGTCCACGCCCGGCGCGGCCACCACTTCCATCGCACAGGCGAAGCGGCCGCGGCCGACCTGCCAGACGTGCAGGTCGCTGATGCGGGCCGGCACCTCGCCCTGTTCGACCGCTTCGCGGATCTCGGCCACCACCGGCGCGTCCATCTCCGCGTCCAGCAGCACGCGGCCGGTCTGCCGGATCAGGCCCCACGCCCACACCGACACCAGCACCGCACCGACGATGCCCATCAGCGGGTCCAGCCATGAAGCGCCGAAGTACAGGCCACCGAGCAGGGCGATGATCGCCAGCACCGAGGTCGCCGCATCGGCCAGCACGTGCAGGTAGGCCGAGCGCTGGTTGAGGTCGTGGTGGTGGTGATGACCGTGGTCGTGATCGTGGTGATGCCCATGGTCATGGCCGTGACCATGGTGGTGATCGTGCTGGTCGCGCAGCCACCAGGCGCAGAGCAGGTTCACCGCCAGGCCCACCACGGCGATGGCGATGGCCTGCTGGTAGTGGATGGGGCTGGGCCTGAACACGCGCGCGATCGATTCGAAGGCCATGATCGCGGCCACGCCCAGCAGCAGGATCGCGCTGGTGTAGCCGGCCAGGACCTCGATCTTCCAGGTGCCGAAGGCGAAGCGCGGGTCGTCGCGGTAGCGCCGCGCGCAGGCATAGGCGAACGCGGCCAGCCCCAGCGCCAGCGCGTGCGAACTCATGTGCCAGCCGTCGGCCAGCACCGCCATCGAGTTGAACCACCAGCCGCCGGCGATCTCCACCACCATCATCAGCACGGTCAGCGTCATGGCGCGGCGGGTGTTCTTCTCCGCCATCGGGTTGCCGTCGCTGAAGGCATGGCTGTGGCGACGGGACCGGGCGAGGATTTCCAGCTGCATGGGAGTGGCCTGTATTGATACCCCCATAGGGTATATGATCCTGGCCATGGCCCATATCCAGCGCGACAGGAAAAAGCTGCTCACCCGCGTCCGCCGCATCGCCGGGCAGGTGGCCGCGCTGGAACAGGCACTGGAGGCCGGCGACGACTGCGACGCGGTGCTGGTGCAGATCGCCGCCGCCAAGGGCGCCATGCACGGGCTGATGCTGGAAGTGATGGCCGGCCATCTCAGCGACCACGTCGTCGCCGAGAAGGACCCGGCCAGGCGCGCGCGCGAAGCCGGGGTGCTGCTGGAGCTGCTCAAGCGCCACGCGCGCTAGGACGCGCTGCTCCTCCGCGCCCCGCCCCACGCTGTGGCGGCACGGGCGCTCGACCGCACGCGCGCCGGGGCATGCACACCGTGCGGCGTCGCTCCGTGGAGAAGCTAGGCCGCGGCCTGCGCCCACACGCTGTCGGCATGGCCCTGCGCCATCCGCCGCCGCGTGCGGTGGGCGATGTACAACATCACCGGCACCGACAGCAGCGCGGTCGCATCCACCGGCCAGCTGCCCGGATGGCTCCACGTGCCGCCGATCCCCCACAGGCCCGCCAGGCTCGACAGCGGAATGGCCAGGGTGAACAGCGCGCTGGCCCACAGCAGTTCCACCGCGCCACGCGCCGGGCCGCGCAGGAACGCCCAGCCGACGGCGGCGAAGAACACCGCGTAGTAGATGGCCTGGTGCCAGAACCCCAGGTCCTGCACCTGCGCCGGCAGCCACTTGGCGGCGGCGAGCGTGGCCGAGATGCCGGCCACGCTGCCCAGGGCGATGCCGCCGGTCAGGCAGCCCAGCACCCAGGCCGAGCGCTTCTGCGCCACCGTCTCCGCGCCGCG
The DNA here is from genome assembly GCA_023399815.1 of Pseudomonadota bacterium. Lineage (GTDB taxonomy): Bacteria > Pseudomonadota > Gammaproteobacteria > Xanthomonadales > Xanthomonadaceae > Stenotrophomonas. The sequence continues at coordinate 27,580 of JAEWOJ010000009.1, forward strand.
CTGCTTCCTGCGGCGCGATTCGATCCACAGCACGTTGCCGGTGTAGAACAGCGCCGCGCCGGCCAGCCCCATCAGCACGTACAGCCAGCGCACCGCGTTGCCGCCGTAGCTGCCGAAGTGCAGGGCGAAGAAGGCGTTGACCGCCTCGCTCCAGCCGTCCATGTGGCCGGGCAGGTCGTGCGGGTCCACGGTGCCGGTGTACGGATCCAGCGCGGTCTGCATCCAGGTGCGCCCGCGCGCGCCGCGGCGCACGTCCAGGCCGACGACGCTGGCCTCCGCCTGGCCTTGCCGGTTCTGCTGGAAGGTGAAGTTGTGCACGTCGAAGCCCGGCAGCTGCGCCTGGACGCGGGCCAGCAGTTCCTGCGCCGGCAACGGCGCGTCGCCGGTCGGCGGCGGCGCATGTTCGCCCCAGTCGAGCTGGCCGCCGTACAGCACCTTGGCCTGGGTGGCGTAGAACGGGGTATGCAGGGCGAAGCCGACGCTGGTCAGCGCGATCACCAGGTGGAACGGCAGGCTGAAGATGCCCAGCGCGTTGTGCGCGTCCAGCCACATGCGCTTGATGTTCCTGCCGATGCGCAGCGCGAACACATCCTTGGCCAGCGTCGGCAGCAGCACGATCAGCCCGGACAGCAGCGCCACCGCGTAGGCCAGCGCCACGGCGCCCATGACGACGCGGGCGATGCTGTCCGGCAGCGGCAGGCCGACGAACTGGTGCATGCGGTCGACCAGTTCGGCGGCCTTGGCCTTGCGCAGCTTCTCCGTCTGCAGGCGACCGTCGGGCGCGAAGCTGGCGCCGTACTCGACCAGTTCGCGCGGCCCCTTGCCGCGCTCGGCCCAGATCACCCGCGCCGGCTGGTCGGGCGTGGGCTCGATGACGATCGCATGGCGCCGGGCCGCCTGCGGATGCCCGGCCAGCACCGCGGCCAGCAGCTTCTCGGCGTCCCGCAGCGGCGGCGCGGCGGCCAGCGTCGAGGGCGGCGTGGCCCAGCGCTCCAGCGGCTTCTCGAACATGGTGATCGCGCCGGCGTAGAACGCGATGAACAGCATCAGCCCGCAGACGATGCCGATCCAGATGTGCACGTCCTTGTAGACCTTGATGATGTCGCTGCCGATCTTCATGCCTGCCTCACCCCAGCCACGCCTTCAGCAGCGACAGCAGGCCGAACGCCGCCAGCGTCGCCATCCCCAGCCACAGCCAGGCGCGCCGGCCGTCGCGGAACAGGAACACGAAGCCGAGCACGGTGGCCCACAGCGGCGCGATCATCCACATGTTGAACTGGACCTTGCCCTCGCCGGCGAAACCGCCGGGCGTGAGCAGGGCGATCACGCCGCTCAGCGCGACCGACAACGCATAGCCCAGCACCACGCCCGCCATCGTCTTGCCGAACCAGTGGCGGCTCTGCAGCCGCACGCGCGCGCCGTTCATGCCGCCCTCCGCGCCCGCACGCGCGCGCGCCACGCGCCCAGGAACGGCGCCAGCGACCAGACGAGCATCAGCAGCACGCACCAGGCGAAGACCGCTTCCATCGGTGCCAGCACCCGCAGCATCGCCAGCAGCGACACCAGCGCGCAGGCCGCGCCCGGCCACCCGCGGTGGCGCGACGGCCACGGCCCGGCCGCGCGCCATTGCTGCTGCGGCGAGGCGAGGTAGAACAGCAGCGCCGAGGCGCTGCCGGAGAGGGTTGCCAGGATGGCGACGAGGACGGTCATGGTGTCTTCATATCGTCGGAAACCACGCCCTCCCCTGGCCGCAAGGCCAAGGGAGGGCTGGAGGTCCAACCCTCCCTGTTCGCCATGCGTACAAGGAAGGGGAAAGGCCGCTTACCAGACCCAGCGGGCGTTGGCGGTGATGGTGCGGCCGGTGCCGTACCAGCACGCGTTGGTGCCGGTGCAGGTGCTGACGTAGCGCTTGTCGGCGATGTTGCCGACGTTCAGCGACAGCATCACGTTGGCCTGCGTCACCCGCGACAGGTCGAAGCGGATCGCCGCATCCCACAGCGTGTAGGACGGGATCCTGTCCGGGTACCTGTCGGCGCCGCCGACGATGCCACGGCTGTTGCCGACGATCCAGGTCTCGCCGTTGTAGCGCAGGCCGGTGGCGATGCTGAAACCTTCCAGCGCGCCCGACTGGAAGGTGTAGTCGCCCCACAGCGAGGCCATCAGGTCCGGCACCATCGCCAGGTCCCTGCCCTGGTAGGCGTTGTTGCTGCGCACGTATTCCGAGTCCATGCGCGAGGCGGCGCCGATCACGCTGAAGCCTTCCAGCGGGGTGATGCGCGCTTCCAGCTCGACGCCGCGCACGCGGGTCTCGCCGTCGCCGATGTAGCAGGCGGTGGTGCCGGCCGAGCCGCAGACGTTGCCGTGCCCGGTGTCGGGAATGGCCTCGTCCTTCTTGCGCAGGTCGTAGGCGGCCAGGGTGAACAGGCCGTCGAAGCTGGCCGGCTGGTATTTCACGCCCGCTTCCCATTGCTTGCCGCGCACCGGATCGAACGGCTTGCCGTCGTAGTTGTCGAGCAGGGTCCTTTCGGCCGGCTCGAACGATTCGGAGTAGCTCAGGTAGGGCGAGAAGCCGCTGTCGAACGCGTACAGGATGCCGGCGTTGCCGCTGAAGGCCTCGTCCTTGAGCCGCGTCTTCCGCGACGGCTCGCCGCTCCAGCTTTCGTCGGTGAACCGGTCGTAGCGGCCGCCGACGGTGAAGCGCCACTTGTCCAGCGCCATCTGGTCCTGCAGGTAGACGCCGGTCTGGGCGTTCTCGCCGCCGCTCAGGCCCGTGGAGAGCAGCCTGTCGGTGGGGCCGGTATGGACCGGGTCGAAGATGTCGATGGAGGCAGGATTGGCGTAGGTCAGGCGGGCGTTGTCCTGCTTGCCGCGGCCCCAGTCCACGCCGAGCAGCAGGGTGTGTTCGGCTGCGCCGGTGGCGAACCGGCCGGTCAGGCGGGTATCGACCGTGTTGCCGTTGGAGTCGCCGGTGCCGGCCACCTGGCGGCGCGCCTGGGTGCGGCCGTCGGCGCCGAGCGCGCCGTTGGTGACGATGCCGCGGTACAGCGAGTCCACGTGCATGTGGCGCGCGCTCTGGCTCAGCGTCCAGTGTTCGTTGAAGGCGTGCTCGAACAGCCAGCCGGCGCTCCACAGGGTGCGGTCCCAGGTATCCCAGTCGTGCTCGCCGATGAAGGTGGTGTTCTTCATGTAGCCGGCGGCGGCCGGGATCAGAGTGCCGTCCATCGGCAGGAACTGGTAGGTGGAGCCGCCGTCGTCGCGCTGGTATTGGCCAAGCAGGGTCAGGCGGGTCCGCTCGGCGATCTGGAAGGTGTAGCTGGGCGCCAGGAACCAATGCTTCTGCTCGACGCTGTCGATCTGGGTGTCGCCGTCGGCATAGCGACCGACCAGGCGGAAGAGATGCCGGTCGTCGCCGCTGCCGGCGCCGACGTCGAAGGCGCTGCTCCAGGTGCCGTGGCCGTCCACGCCCAGTTGCAGCACCTGCCGCTGGCCCGGTTCCGGGGTCTTGCTGACCTGGTTGACCATGCCGCCGGGAGCCACCTGGCCGTACATCACCGCCGACGGCCCCTTCAGCACTTCCACCCGCTCCAGGTTCCAGCTGTCGAACTTGGTCCGGTTCCAGCCGCCGCCCGGCGGCGCGCGCAGGCCATCGACGGTGACGTTGCGGCTCTCGCTGCCGGCGCTGAAGCCGCGGATGCGGAAGTCGTCGTAGCGGTTGTCCTGGCCGGTGCTCTCCAGCGTCACGCCGGCCACGTAGCGCATGGCCTCGTTGAGGTTGACGACCCCGCGCGCGTCCAGTTCCTCGCGGGCGATGACCGACACCGACTTGGCGGTCTCGGCGATCGGCGTGTCGGTCTTGGTGGCGCCGGAGGTATGCGTGGTGACGCGGTAGGCGTTGACCTGCACCGCGTCGAGCGTGCGCGCGTCGTCGGCGACGGCCTCGTCGGCCAGCGCGGCGAACGGCGCCAGGGACAACGCGATGGCCAGCGACAGCGCGGCCGGCCGGGAAACGGAGCGGGGGAGATGGGAATGCATGGAGCCAACCTGGATCGTGGGGATGAAGTTGGCTGACTGCAGGTGCAGCGGCTGGCGTATCGAATTGTAACAAACGAGAATGATTAGCAATACTGCGACATCTTGACGCACGCCGGCCGCGCGGAAGCCGCCCTCTCCCGCGCCGGCCCCGGTCCCGGCCAGCGTTGCCGTGTAAAATCCGCGGTTTTTCCCAGTCAGGACCCATGGCGAAAGCTTCAACACGGGCGCCCGTCCTGGGCCCGGCGTTCATTCGCCTGCTGGCCCGCTTCGGCGATGCCGACCTTCCACGCACCCCGCCGGTATTGACCGAGCGGCTGGCGCAGTGGTTCGACTGGAACCGCGCCATCACCCTGTCGCGCGCGCTGGACAACCGCGTGCCCGACGCCGTGGAGGGCGCCGCCTTCGACGACGCCCAGGACGCCGAATGCGCGCGCCTGCGCCGTTCGCTGCTGGACGCCATCGACGCCGACATCGACCTGGCCGCGCCCCGGCGCAAGGATGCCGGCGCCGCCGGCATCGACGCCGGCTACCTGCCCTACCGCCAGCACTGCCTGGCCGCGCAGCGCGCGATGCAGGCGGCCACCGGCCTGCTGCGCGGACGCCTGCGCGACATGCTGGCCCGGCAGTCGCCGGCCAAGGCGCGGCTGGCCGAGGTGGATGCGGTGATGGAGGCCGCGCTCAGCCCGCGCGAGCAGGCGCTGCTGGCCGTCGTCCCGACCCTGCTCGGCCTGCACTACCAGCGCCTGCGCGAGGCCGGCGCTCCCGATGCCACCGGCGCCGACGCGCCGGACGACACCCCCGCGGCTCCCACCACCGGCCCCTGGCTGGCACGGTTCCGCCAGGACATGCGCACCGCGCTGCTGGCCGAACTGGAGATCCGCTTCCATCCCATCGACGGCCTGCTCGCAGCGCTGCGTACCCGGTAACCGCCCCGCCATGTCCAGAAACCCCATCGCTCCCGTCGTGTTCCTTGCCGGCCTGCTGGCCGTGTGCTGGATCGGCATCGGCTACCTCGGCAGCCACCCGCTGGCCGCGGCCGTCGCCGCGCTGATCGCCGCCTGCTACCTGGTCGGCGCGCTGGAACTGCTGCGCTACCGCCAGGCCACCGCCACGCTGGTGCAGGCGCTGCCGTCCCTCGGCGAGGCTGCCGGCAACCTCGACGGCTGGCTGTCGCGCCTGCAGCCGGGCCTGCGCAGCGGCGTGCGCCTGCGCATCGAGGGCGAGCGCGTCGGCCTGCCCGCGCCCGCGCTGACGCCCTACCTGGTCGGCCTGCTGGTGCTGCTGGGCATGCTCGGCACCCTGCTGGGCATGATGGCGACCCTGCGCGGCACCGGCCTGGCGCTGGAAAGCGCCACCGACCTGGACGCCATCCGCAGTTCGCTGGCCGCGCCGGTCAAGGGCCTGGGCTTCGCCTTCGGCACCTCGATCGCCGGCGTCGCCACCTCGGCGGCGCTGGGCCTGCTGTCGGCGCTGCTGCGGCGCGAGCGCGCGCAGGCGGTGCAGCAGCTGGACGCGGGCATCGCCGCGCAGCTGGGGCATCTCTCGCAGTCGGTGCAGCGCCGCGAGACCTTCCGCCTGCTGCAGGAGCAGAACGCGCTGATGCCGGCGCTGGTCGAGCGCCTGCACAGCCTGGCCGGCACGCTGGAACGCCAGCAGCACGACGCGGGCGAACGCCTGCAGGCCGGCCAGCAGGAATTCCACCAGCGCAGCGAAGCCGCCTGGACGCAGCTGGCCGCGTCGCTGCAGCAGGCGCTGCGCGAGGGCATCGCCCAGCAGGCCAACGCCGTCGGCGCCGCCCTGCAGCCGGTGGTGGATACCACCATGGCCGGGCTGGCCGGGACCTCCGACCGCCTGCATGCGACCATCGAACAGTCCGTGCGCAGGCAGCTCGACGGCCTGGACAGCGCCGTGCAGGGCGCGGCCAGCGCCGCCCGCGACAGCTGGCACGCCGCCGTCGCCGAGCAGCAGCGCGGCAATGCCGTGCTGGCCGATGACCTGCGGCAGGCGCTGCAGCAGTTCGCCGGCACCTTCGAGCAGCGCTCCGCTGCGCTGGTCGACGGCGTGGCGGCGCGGCTGGAAGACGGCACCGCGCGCACCACCGACGCCTGGAACAGCGCACTGGCCCGCCAGCACGAGGCGCACGACGCCCTGGCCCAGCGCAACGAGCAGGCGCTGGCCGCCGCCGCTTCTCACTTCGACCAGCACGCACGCACCCTGGTCGACACCCTGCAGCAGTCGCACGGCGAGCTGCAGTCGGCGCTGGCCGCGCGCGACGAACAGCGGCTGGCGCAATGGTCGCAGGCGTTGTCGGCCATGCTCGCCACGCTGGACGAAAGCTGGCAGCGCAACGGCGCGCAGGTCGCGCAGCAGCAGCAACAGGTCTGCGATGCGCTGGCGCGTACCGCCGATGAAGTCTCCGCGCAGCTGCAGGCAGCCGCCACCGGCACGCTGGACGGTATCGCCGGCAATGCCGCGGCATTGACCACGGCAGCGGCCAGCTTCAGCGAACGCAGCGACGCGATGATCGCCACCCTGCACCGCTCACACGCCGAGTTGCAGGACGCGCTGCAAACCCGCGACGGCGAACGGCTGGCGCAGTGGCGCGATGCCTTCGCCACGCTGACCGGCGAATTCGGCCAGCGCTGGGAGCAGCACGGTGCGCAGCTCGCCACGCAGCAGCAGCAAGTCTGCGACACCCTGGCGCAGACCGCGCAGATGATGAGCGAACAGGCGCAGGCGCAGGCCCGCGACACCCTGGCCGAGATCGCGCGGCTGGTGGAAACCGCCTCCGAGGCCCCACGCGCCGCCGCCGAAGTGGTGGCCGAGCTGCGCCAGAAGCTGTCCGACAGCATGGTGCGCGACACCGCCACCCTGGAGGAACGCGGCCGCCTGCTGGAAACCGTGCAGACCCTGCTCGACGCGGTCAACCACGCCTCCACCGAGCAGCGCGGCGCGATCGATGCACTGGTCTCCACCTCGGCCGAGCTGCTGGAGCGCGTCGGCAGCCGCTTCAGCGCGCAGGTCGAAGGCGAGGCCGGCAAGCTCGACGAAGCCGCCGCGCACGTCACCGGCAGCGCGCTGGAAGTGGCGAGCCTGGGCGAGGCGTTCGGCACGGCGGTGCAGTCGTTCGGCGAATCCACCACCGCGTTGAACGAGCGCCTGCAGGCCATCGAGGCGGCGCTGGACAGGTCGCTGGCGCGCAGCGACGAGCAGCTCGCCTACTACGTGGCGCAGGCGCGCGAGGTGATCGAGCTGAGCATGCTGTCGCAGAAGCAGATCATCGGCGAGCTGCAGCAGCTGGCCGGCGCGCGCGACGGAGCCGCGAGCGCATGAGCGACGAGATCGAGTTCGACGCCGAATCCAGCGCCACCACCTGGGCCGCGTTCGGCGACCTGATGTCGGTGCTGCTGGGCGCGTTCGTGCTGATCCTGGCCAGCGTCATCGGCATCCAGCTGCTGCTGCACAACCGCCTGGACGAAGAGGTGAAGCAGCGCCAGGCCGAGGCCGCGCGGCTGAAGACGCTGGAACAGGCGCTGGCCGCGCCGCTGGCCGCCGGCCGCGTGACCGTGATCGACGGCCGCATCGGCATCAGCGGCAGCGTGCTGTTCGCGTTGAACTCCGACCAGCTGCAGCCCGAAGGCCGCGAGCTGCTGCAGAGCATCGCCGGCCCGCTGCGCGACTACCTGTCCGCGCGCGACGAGATCCTGATGGTCAGCGGCTTCACCGACAACCAGCCGGTGCGCGTGGCCAACGCCCGCTTCGCCGACAACCTGGAGCTGTCGGCGGCGCGCGCGCTCACCGTCACCCGCACCCTGATCGCCGACGGCGTGCCATCGTCGTCGGTGTTCGCCGCCGCGTTCGGCGCCGAGCAGCCGGTGGGCTCCAACGACGACGAAGCCGGCCGCGCCAGGAACCGCCGCGTGGAGATCGCGCCGATCCCGCGCCACAAGCCCGACGGCAAGGCCGATGCCCGCTGAGGCCGCCGGCGTCCACGCGCGGCTCGAGGCCTGGCGCCGGCAGGGCGCCGACCGCCTCGATCCGCTGCGCTTCGCGCTGATGGCCGCGCTGGCGCAGCGCGCGGCGCGCCACGACGGCGCGGTGCGGCAACGGCTGGACGCCCGCCTGCGGGAACTGGCCGATGCCTATGCAGGCCTGCTCGCCCATCCCCGCGAAACGAGCGCGCGACGCAGTGCCGGCGACAGCCCGCTGAAGTCGCTGCTGGACCGGTTCGACGACGCGCCGCGACTGGACGCAGCCGCGCCGGCCGCACCCACGCTGCCGACCGGCGAAGCCAGCGCCACAACGCCCGTCGCCGATGTCGCGCCGATGCCGGTGCTGGACGAATTCCAGCAGCTGTGGAGCCGCATCCGCATCGACGGCCTGCTGCGCCGGTGCCTGGACGGCCTGCCCGAGGATGCCGGCCCGCTGCATTCCAGCGTCCTCACCTATCGCGCGATGGCGCTGATGCGCGACGTCTCGCCCGACTACCTGCAGCACTTCGTCGCCTACGCCGATGCGCTGACCTGGCTGGAGCAGTTGTGCGGCAGCACCGACGCCAACGAAACCGCCGGTCCACGCAGGCCCGCGCGCACCAGCAACCCACGCCGCAGGAAGTCGCCGTAATACATCTCCCTGTATCCCTGTAGGAGCGACGCCCGTCGCGACCCGGGCTCCACAGGGGAAGT